>JANWLH010000143.1 GCA_025450915.1 Candidatus Limnocylindrales bacterium
GCTATGGGGTGAACCAGAAGCAGCGCCGCTGGCTCGATGGGCCAGTGCGCGAGCTGATCGAAGGGTCGGTCCGCGCCCTCGTGTCACCCGAACTCTGGCAGGCGGCGCAGGCCGCCTTGGGGGCCAATCGGCGGGTCGCCAAGAACTCGACCCGGCGCTACATCCTCAAGGGCGTGATCACCTGCGCGACGTGCGGGCTGACTTACGGCGGCAGTCCGGGCCGACCCGGCCAGATCTGGTACCGCTGCAGCGGCAAGCATGCCGAGCGGGGCCCTCTCGAGGGCGCCTGCCCGAGCCCGTACCTGCGGGCCGATGCCATTGAGCCTGTTGTCTGGACCGAGATCGAACGCTTCCTACGCAACCCGGGCGATGCCCTCAGCGCGATCGAAGCTGAGTTTGGCGCTGATGACGGAGCGGACGCAGTCAAGCGGGAGCGAGCCGAGATCCGCAAGGCACTCGGCGACCGCGCTCAGGAGCGCAAGCGCGTCCAGCTCCTCGTCATCAAGGGCCGGATGACCGACAACGAGGCCGACGACCAGTTCGAGCGGATCGAGTCTGAACGGGTCTCCCTCGAGGCTCGCCTGATCGCGCTAGACGGCCCACAGCGCCTCGCGGTCGACGAGACGGCCGTCGACCTGCTCGAGGAGCTCAGGAGCCGGCTGGACGCCGGCCTAACCGACGAGCAGCGGGCCGAGATCGTCAAGCTCCTCGTGAAGATCACGATCACGACGGAGCCGGGCGTGGACGGTCGCAAGGGGCAGGCCCAGGCAGCCATCGAATATCGGTTCCCCCGCTTTGAGCTGGGTGTACTTCAAACCCACACGGGCACGGGTTCATCGCCGCGACCAGCTGGAAGCGGGCCGGCAGGGTGATCGAACGGGCTGCCCGGACGATCGCGACCCGGCCCTCCTCGAGCGGCTGGCGGAGCGCCTCGAGGACGTCCCGGCCGAATTCGGGCAGCTCGTCGAGGAACAACACGCCTTGATGCGCGCGGGTCACCTCGCCAGGTGCCAGCACAGGTCCCCCGCCGACCATCCCCGCGTACGAGATCGTGTGGTGCGGAGACCTGAACGGCCGACGCCGGTCCAGCTCGACGATCGGACCCTCACCGGCCGCCGAGCGGATCGCGGTCGCCGTCAGCGCATCGTCCGGCTCGAGGGGCGGCAGGAGGCCCGGGATCGTCCGGGCAAGGAGAGTCTTGCCCGAACCGGGCGGGCCGACGAGGAGGAGCCCGTGACCGCCGGCGAGGGCGATCTCGAGCGCCCGGCGGGCAACGGCCTGCCCGCGCACCTCGGCGAGATCCGGCAGGTCAGCCGCACTCGGCTCGAGACCTGCGCTTGATCCCGCTTCCATCCCGGTCCGCGCCCCGAGCGCTCCGCCGAGATCGACCCGGGCCGGATTCGACCTCGCCGGCGCGGCCCGGCCCGATCGGATCGCCGCGAGCGCCGCGGCAAGGTCGGCCGCGGCGTGGACCTCGATCCGCCCGACAAGACCCGCCTCGGCTGCCGCGTCCTGGGGCACGACCACGCGGGCGACACCGCGTCGGGCGAGCGCGGCCACCATCGACAGGATGCCCGGCACCCGGCGCAGCTCGCCGCCCAGTGAGAGCTCGCCGATCAGCGCCCACGATCCGTCTGCCCGGGCCTGCTCGGAACCGAGCAGGATCCCGACCGCGATCGCCGCATCGAGCGAGGCACCGGTCTTGCGGAGGTCGGCGGGGGCGAGGTTCACGGTGATCCGCCGGGGTGGGAAGACGAGCCCGCTGTTGCGGATCGCTCCCCGGACGCGCTCGCGGGCCTCCTGGAGCGAGGCGTCGGCGAGGCCGACGACGGAGAAGCCGGGCAGGCCGGGCGCCACGTCGACCTCGACCCGGATCACCCGCCCGTCGATCCCCTGGAGGGTTGCCGAGAGGACCGTTGCCAGCATTGCCCGAGGCTAGCCCGGGGGTCTCACCCCGCGATCAACCGCGGCTCATCCGTGCCTGTCGAAGGATCTCGCCAACCTGGCCGACGTGCTCGTCCTTGTGCATCAGGCCGCCGAGGAACCTGGCGGGGGCGTTGCGAACGGAGCCAGTCGATGTCGTGTAGACGACCTCGAGGTGGGGCTCGTCCGGCCAGACCGCCAGGGTGCCGAGGACCATCCGCCGGCTCTCCTCGAGTCGATGGCGCACGTCGGCCGCGGTCAGGAGCGACGGCCAGGGAACCTCCGCACGGGAACGCCCGTGGGGCAGGATTCCCCGGGCGAGCTCGGCGGCCAGGAAGGCCGCTTCCTCGGCGCTGGCGGTGACGTGAGCGATCACGTGGCCCAGGGTCCAGGGCAGGGCCGCCTCGGCGGGATCGGTGGCGAAGGTGTCATCCGCGCCCGGGTCGTCCGGTTCGAAGGTCACGTCGGCGTCGATCGCCCCGGCCAGCAGCTCGAGGAGCCGGTCATCAACCGCCCGGCTCGCCTCAGCCAGCTCCGTGGGGCCCATGCCCTGGGACAGGTCGATGAGCTGGAGGCTGCCGGATCGGACCGGCTCGAAGTTGATCGATCGCATCGTCCGACTCTCTGCCCCGATCGTCCGGCCGTCAAGCACCGCGCCCTCCGCCGATCGGGTCAATCGACCGTTCCGCGGGTGGGCGGTACCCTTGGCAGGCACTCATCACTGCAATACCGGACGTGGAGAACACCCAATGCCTCGAAGAATCCTCTCGATCCTGGCGGTCGCCGCGATCGCCGTCGCCGCCTGCGGCGGGAGCTCGGCAACTCCGGGCCTCACCGACCCCAAGCTCATCCTGACCGACTCGACGAGCTCGCTCCAGAACCTCAAGAGCGTCCATTTCAACGTCGCCGTCGCCGGCAGCGTCGATGCCAGCAGCCTGACCGGCGCCCTGACGGGCGATGGCAGCAGCGCCGCGCCGAGCACGGCCCCGACGATGCTCGACCTGACCGGGACGACGATCTCGGGCGACATCGACGTGACCAACAAGAATGGCCAGGTGGCCGTCAGCGTCCCCGCCCTGCTCGCCTTCAGCGCGAACGTGGTCGTCGTCGACGGAGTGGCCTATATCAAGTCGAGCCTCGGTGACGCGAAGTACGCCAAGCTCGACCTGAGCTCGCTGACGAGCGCCTTGCCGATCCCCAGCCTGCCGGCGCTCGGTTCGCCGGATCCGTCCCAGGCCTCGGAGGTGATGTCGGCGATCCAGGCCGAGCTGGCCAAGCTGCCGGCTCCGACGAAGCTGCCCGACGAGACGGTCAACGGGCAGGATTGCTACCACGTCCAGGAAGTCGTCCCGAGCTCGGCGATCCCGGACCCGAGCGGCATCCTCAGCGGGGCGTCGGGAACGCTGACGGTCGACCTGTGGACGCAGAAGGCCGACCTGCGACCCAGCCGCCTGGTCATCGTCATCGACGGCGGGACCGCCGGCAAGCTCACCCTGACCGTCGATCTCACGGCCTACGACGCGGCGGTCACGATCGCCGCCCCGCCGGCCGACCAGATCAGCGACCAGCCGTTCTCGCTGCCCGGCCTGCCCGGCGGCCTGACTCCGTAAGCCTGTTCGGTAACGTCACTCGGCGACCCGGGCCATCCAGCGGTCCGGGTTCGGCAAGGGGCCGAAGCCGCCGTGGCTCCGGTACAGCTCGTGCGCGTCGCGCGTGGCGAGGAGGAACCGGCGGAGCCCGCTGAGCCGTGGCTCGGCCACGATCACCTCGACGAGCCACGCGCCCAGGCCGTGGCCCCGGTACGCCTCGTCGATGAAGACGTCGCACAGCCAGGCGAACGTCGCCTGATCGGTGACGACCCGGGCGAAGCCGACCTGCCGGTCGTGGGCGTAGACGCCGAAGCAGATCGAGCCGGCGATCGATCGGACGATCGTCTCCGCCTGCCGGCCGAGCGCCCAATAGGCCCGCTCCGAGAGCGCCGGGATGAGCCAGGCCAGGTCGAGCCGCTCGGAATCCGTGCTGATCTCGAACTCCTCCCGGACGGCGATCGACGGGCTTGACCCGGATCTCGCCGACCGTTCGACGAGCTCGATACGGTTGCCGAACGGATCCTCGGTGTAGAGGCGCCGGAAGCCCACGTCCAGGCCGTCGTCGATGATCGGCCGGCCGGCAGCCCCGAGCTCGACCCGGGCTGCGTCCAGGTCGGCGACGCCGATCGCCACGTGGGCCTTCGTGGCCGGCACGAACGGGCGCTCGACGCCCAGGTGGAGGGCCATCCCGACACCGGCAAACCAGCAGCCCCCGCGGGCGGCCAGGTCCGCCGGCTTGTCGATCTCGACGAGGCCGAGCACGCCGCCGTAGAAGGCCCGGGCCGGATCCTCGCCGCCTTCGGGGATCAGGACCTGGACGTGATGGAACCCGTTGACCTGCATGTGGACCTCCAGCGCGAGGGGCCATCTTGCCAGCCCGCCGGGGCACTCGCTGCACTTGATCGGGCCATGCGGCGTACCCTCCGCGCAGGAGGCCGGCGATGCTCAATCTTCTGGCGCGAAACTGGTGGCTCATCGAGATCCGCGGGGTCGCCGCGGTCGCCTTCGGGGTCCTGGCCTTCCTCTGGCCGGGCCTGACCCTGGTTGTCCTGGTGACCCTCTTCGCCGCCTACATGCTGATCGACGGGATCGCCCTCCTGGTCTCCCTGCGCCGGTCCGAGCCGGCCACCACCGGGCACCGGCTCACGGTCGCCCTGATGGGCATCCTCGGCGTCGCCATCGGGATCGCCACGATCTTCCTGCCGGGCATCACGGCATTGGCCCTTCTCTATCTCGTCGCCTTCTGGGCGATCACCCTGGGCCTGACCCAGGTCGTGGCCGCGATCCGGCTCCGGCGTGAGATCAGCGGCGAGCTGTGGCTCGTGATCGGGGGCGTCGTCACGGTCCTGTTCGGCGCGTATCTCGTCATCTTCCCCGGTGCCGGACTCCTCTCGCTCGTCTGGCTCGTGGGAATCTGGGCGATCGTCTTCGGCATCACCAGCATGGTCGTGGCCTGGCGCCTGCGCGGCGTCCACCAGCAGATCCTCCAGTCGCGGGTCCTGACCAGCTCCCTGGCCCGGCCCCAGTCCGGTCGCTGACAGCCCGATGGCGACCGTTCACCTCCTCCACGCCGGCTATGCCGGGGATCGGGTTGCCAGCAGCGTCGTCCTCGTGATGGACGGAGCTGCCCGGATCGTCGTCGACCCGGGGATGGTCGCCCGGCGCTCGCTGATCCTCGACCCGCTGGCCACGCTGGGCGTCTCGCCCGAGTCGATCAGCCACGTCTTCCTCTCCCACCACCATCCCGACCACACGATCAACGTCGCGCTCTTCCCGGACGCCGAGGTGGTGGACTTCTGGGCCCGCTACGTCGGCGACGAGTGGCTCGATCACGATGGCGATGGCTACGCGCTCTCGGAGCACAGCCGGCTGTGGCTGACACCCGGCCACACGGACCAGGATGCGTCGTTGATCGTCGAAACCGCCGATGGCACGTATGCGATGACCCATGCCTGGTGGCGCGGCGATCGGACGCCGGAGATCGACCCGCTCGCCGCGGACCAGGCTGCGCTCGAGGTGAGCCGGGCGCGGATCCTGGCGGCGGTCGACATCGTCATCCCCGGCCATGGACAGCCGTTCAGAACCGGACGCTGAGCGGCGCCGGGCAGCACGACGGGCCACCGGCCCAGTGGACCAGCAGCCCGCTGTCGTGCGCACGACCGGGCGTTCGTCCCGGCCGCAGGACTACATCTGGGTCAGGCCGACGACGTGGCCCTCGGGATCCGCGACCAGGGCAATCGTGGCCCCGGGACCCGGCGAGAACTTGGGCATGACCACCTTGCCGCCCAGCCCGACGGCCCTGGCCAGCGTCGCGTCGATGTCGTCGACGGTGACGTAGCCGGTGACATGGCCCGCCGACCCGTCCGGGGTCGAGCCGATGCCGACGATCACGCCGGTCGCGGCCGGATCGGACATCCCGTAGCCACCCGGAGCGCTCGTGTCGAGCTTCCAGCCGAACAGGTTGCTGTAATACGACTGGAGGGCCTTCTGGTCCTTGCCCACGATCTCGAAGTGAATGACTCTCGCGTCTGTCATCGCTCTGGTTCTCCACTGATCAGGACCGAGGTCATTCGCGCCTCGCTGCCCTCACCTCTACAACGAACGGGGTCGCCGGAATCGACAGCGGCCGGTCAGGACCTCTCGAGCGCAGCCAGGATCTCCGCCCCGTAGCGCTCGA
>JANWLH010000144.1 GCA_025450915.1 Candidatus Limnocylindrales bacterium
CCGCTGGACGGACGCCCGCGCCTTCTACGGATTGCTGGCGTTCTTCGTCGGCTTTGCGGCGTTGTTCGTGCTGATCCCGGGACTACCGCTGATCGCTGTCCTGTTCTTGAGCCAGGTTTTCGATGGGCTGCTTCTGCCGATCGTCCTGGTATTCGTGATGCTTCTTGCCCGGAACTCAGATGTGATGGGCAATCTGCGCAGCGGTCGGCTGGCAATGCTGCTCGGCTGGAGCGTCACCATCGGGGTCGGCCTGTTGTCAGTGGCGCTGGTCGTGAGTCAAGTCGTGTAGTGCCCTGGCTCGAAGCGGGGTGCCGAGACGATGAGTGTTGATCGTGGTCACGTACTAGGAACCGGCGGTTCGGATCGTCATGACCTGGCTTCGAAGGCCCCGTTCTCCTCAATCGCCTCGAGCAGCTCAAGAAGCAGCACGGCTGGGGCGATCTCACCGATGCCGACTACCAGCCCCAACGCGACGCTGTCAGAGCCTCGCTCGCGGCCCTCACGGACGACGATCGGATCCGTTCGTTCGACGCCTATCGGGCACGGCTCCTGGCCCTGCCCGAGGCGATCGCGGTGGCCTCACCAGCCCGTCGCGAAGAGCTCTGCCGGATCCTGGTTGAGCGGGTCGTCGTGCGCGATCGCGAGGTCGCTGCGATCGACTGGACGCCACCCGCCCGCCCGTTCTTCGAAAAACAGCGGGAGTGCCCCCAAGGGGATTCGAACCCCTGATCTCCACCTTGAAAGGGTGGCGTCCTAGGCCTCTAGACGATGGGGGCGAGGGCCGGCCGAGTGTATCAGGGGCTCGCCGCCAGACGGCCCGGAGCCGACCCTCGCGCGCGCCGCGGCGCCTCCGCGCGCGGTCGCTCGAACCCACAGGATGCCGTCGCCCGACCAGGGGGCAGCGACATCTCGCAGGGCTGCGGCCGCGGCATCCGGGCGCATCGGGAAGGCGGCCTGGATCGTCCGCGGATGCTCCCGAAGGATCGCCTGGTGGTGGCGCGTCCGGGGCAGGACCAGGACGGCGTGGATCGGCAGGTCGGCGCGCGGACCGGCGCCAAGGGAGCTGCGCAGGGCGTCGCGCTTGGCGTGGAGCTCGCGGATGATCTCTTCGAGGCTGCCGACCCGCGTCTCGACCTCGCAGACCACGGTCCTCGAGGGTCCGTCGAGGCGCAGGTCGATCGAGCGTCGGTCGAGGCCCGGGATCGCCGCTTCGACGGTGCGTCGGCAGCGGCGGTCGATCACGGCGAGAATCCACTCGACGATTCGCGCCTGGGCAGCATCACGGATGAGCGGGCCCGAGTTCACATAGGCGGTCATCCGCAGTTCGGCCCCGAGGACCGCCGCAACGCCGAACCGGATCCGAATCCCGACGCGGTGATCGCCTCGTTCCAGCCGCGAAATCAGCGTCCGATCCACACCCAGGGCCCGGCCGATCGCTGCCTGGGTCAACCCGGCCCGACGCCGCAACTCGTGAAGCTCGTCCCCGAGCCGGGTGGATTGCCTGCGTGCCTGGCGATCTCCTTCACGGATCGCGAGCCGGTTCGTGGTCATGCCATCCCAATCTGTGCCCTTCAGAAGCCTCGTGTCTCTCGCCCCGTTGGCGCGGGTACCCAGTACATCAAAAGGCGCTTGTCGGGCGCTTATCGCCGGTCGCCGACGCTCGGGACTGCCTGGACCACGCTTGAGCGAGCGTGAAATCGCCGCGGGAATCGCTCGGACAGGAGCCAGCGCGGGTCGATTCTGTCCCGAAATCGCGGTTTTGAGGTACCCAATACCCGCGGCGGCGACGAGCCGTGGCGATGAGCGGCCCAGTCCCGCGGAACCCGGCCCGCGGCCGGCGCTCCCCCGTCACGGGTCAGGGGTGGTAGAGCAGGCCCAGGATCGTGGCGAAGGCGAGCACGCCGGCGGCGGCGATCATCGCGAAGCCGCCCACCAGGGCGAGGACCACGGCACGTCCGGCGCGGCCGTCCCGGGCGGCCCGGTAGGTGGCGGCGGCACCCGCGAACGCCAGGACGAGCAGGACGATGCCGAGGATCGCGGCAGCTGTCGCGAGCAACGGGATCTGGCTGGCGTCGCGCTTGAGGAACGCATAGATGACGAGCGCCAGCGAGCCGATGAGCGCGACTCCAATGGCAATCCACAGGGGATTCGGCCGGCGCGACCGCCCGCCGCCGGGCAGGCCGCCCTGCAGGCCGCGGGGCAGCGGTCGAGGCACTCCCCCGGGCATCCCCCCAGGACCGCCGCCTCCGGGCAGGCCGCCCGCCGAATCCCCCGGCGTGGCCCCACTCACCCGGCAGTCACTCCCGACGTGGCCGCCGAGGCGGATCGCCCACCCTTCGTGCGGTGGTAGATCGCGATGTTGTAGGTCAGGCGGGGCCGCTTCAACGTCTCGATCACGGCCGCGCCGAGCGGGCCGAACGTGTCGACAAGGAAGGACCCGGCTGCGTCCATCGAGTCGAACGTCCAGAAGCAGTGGACGACCCGGATCCGGAAGCCGTTCTTGAGAAACCAGCCATTGCGCCGACTCCACGTTCCGTACTCGGGCAGATCGCCCCGCAGCCGGGAGACGTCGTCCCGGCCATAGTCATGGACGACCAGCAGCCGGCCATCGTGGCGCAGGACGCGATCCGCCTCGCGGAGCTCCTCGATGCTCGCCGACCGAAAGCCCGACCAGAAGGACACGAGCACGTCCGCGCTGCCGTCAGGGAGGTCGATCCGGCCCGTCCAGTCGCCCATCGAGACGACCCGCGCCCCGAGCTCCTCGAGCTGACGTGCGCGCGTTCTCCCGCCGCCGAGAAGAACCACATCGCGACCCCCCACCGGGCCGAGTGCCTCGATTGCGCGTGGGACCTTGCCTTCGACGTCAAGACTGCCGAGCAACCGACCGATCAGCTCGGTGCTGGCCGGTTCGAACGGGAGATCAGCCACAGACGCCCGAGTATAGACGCGGGCCCCGTTTGATCAGGATGGCGTCTCGCTCACGAGCGCAACAGGACCGCGCCGTAGCGCGCCGGCAGGACGAGGTCGACCCGGCCGTCGGCCCCGATCGTGACGGACCCCAGGCCGTCGGCTGCGTCGGAGGTCGCGAGCCGCGTCGTGAGCAGGGCGCCGGCGAGCTCGCCGGCCTCGACGGTCAGGGCCACCGCACCCTCCCCGGCGTTGACGACGATCAGCGCGGGCGGGGCATCGTCGGGAACGTCGCTCGCCGGGTCCCAGCGGCCGGAGCGCAGGATCGCCAGCGAGTCGCCCGAGGTCCCGACGATCCGCAGGCCACCACCGCGCAGCACCGCGACGTCGTTGCGGAGGCGCAGGACGGAGCGCACGAACGTCAGCGTGGGCTGGTCCCAGGCGCCTTCGTCCCAGGGGAAGGCTCGCCGGCAATCCGGGTCGTTGGCGCCCTCGAGGCCGATCTCGTCGCCGTAGTAGATGCATGGTGCGCCGGGGAGCGTGGCCTGGAGCAGGAAGGCCATCCGCACGGCGGGTTCGTCACGGCTGAACAACGTCCGGATCCGGGGCGTGTCGTGGCTGTCGAGCAGGTTCAGCTGGACGGCGGTCGTCTCCGGGGCATAGGCACTCAGGACGGCCTGGAGCCGGCCGGCCATCTCCTCACCGCTCAGGCGCCGGATCTGCGAGTACTCGTGATGGCTCCTGACGACGGCGTCGTCGAGGTGATGGGCGCCGGCGAAGCCAAGAACCGCCTCGGCCAGCGGGTAGTTCATGACCGCGTCGAAGCGATCGCCGGCGAGCCACTCGGGGGCGATCCGCCAGATCTCGCCAACGAGGTACGCGTCGGGATTGACCGCCCGGACGCGGGACCGGAACGCCTGCCAGAACGAGGGATCGGCAATCTCTTCGGGAACGTCAAGGCGCCAGCCGTCGACGCCGAAGCGGATCCAGTGCTCGGCAACGGTCAGCAGGTAGTCGCGCACGGGCTGGTAGTCGGTGTTCAGCTTGGGCAGCGCGGGCAGGCCCCACCACGCTTCGTACCCGAGCCGGTCGAGCGAGCTGGCATCCTCGCCGGGCTGGCCCGGCGCGTTGACCGTGCGTCCGGTGTCCGGATAGGCAAGGAGCTGGCGGCCGGCGGCGAGGGCGCCAAGGTCCTCGCGATACCAGTCGAGGTACGGCGAGGCATCGCCATTCTCGAGGATGTGGTGGAAGGCCCAGAAGCCCCGCCCCGTGTGGTTGAAGACGCCATCGAGCACGATCCGCATGCCCCTGGCGTGGACCGCATCGATCAGCTCGCGTAGCGCCGCATCACCGCCGAGGAGGGGATCGACCTTGAGGTAGTCGTACGTGTGGTAGCGATGGTTCGACGCGGACGCGAAGATCGGGGTCAGGTAGAGCGCGGTGATCCCGAGATCGGCCAGGACCGGCAGGTGCTCGGCGATCCCGAGCAGGTCGCCGCCCTTGAAGCCGTGGAGGGTCGGCGGGGCAGACCACGGCTCGAGGTGACCGGGCTTCGGGACGCGATCGCTCGCAGCGAAGCGGTCGGGAAAGATCTGGTAGAAGACGGCGTCGCGGACCCAGTGCGGTGTGTCGATCACCGCATCAGCCTACCGTCGCGGCAGGGGCCGTCCGGGCCCGGGCTGATCAGGGCTCGTCGAGGTAGGTGCGAACCTCGGGTGCCAGGAGGCCCCGAAACAGCAGGGCGGCGAAGGACAGGACGAACAGCGTCGCGGCGATCTTCGGGCCGGTCTGGATGAACGAGAGCCAGGCCAGCGGGATGGCCGGCAGGGTCAGGCTGGCCAGGCCGAGGGCCAGCCCCCGGGCCGCCTCCTTGCGCTGGAGGACCAGGGTCATCGTGAAGATCGTGTACGCCAGCAGGACCATCACGACGACGCCGATCGGGCTGACCGGCATCGAGATCGCCTGGTCGACGACCCACCGGAGCGAGAGGCCGATGATCGCCAGGATGATGAAGCCGTAGACGAGGAAGACCCGGATGCCGCTCGGCATCCGGCGAGGCGCCGTCGATGATCCGGGCCGGCGCGCTGATGAGTTCGATGGCGACGACTTCACCGGCCGATTCTGCCACGGCTCAGCCGCGAGGGGACCACCAGCCGTTCGGGCACCCGATCCATGAGGCGCCGGTAGGCGGCACGACTCGGCCGGGAACGGTAACCTAGGCCGCCGAGGCCCGAACGCCTCGTCACGTCCCGCCTGACCTTTCACCTTCCATGACCCTGAGGACACCTTGAGCAAAGCCTCACGCCGGAGCTCGCGGACTGTACGCGGCACTGCCGGCCGTCCCGCCGCCGCGGCTGGAACGACCGGTAGCCCCGCCTCGAATCCCGCCCGCCCACTGAGCCCGGATGCTTCGAACCCGGGCGGCTCGCCGACGGTCGACGCGAGCTCGCTCGCGGGCCGGGCCACCACGGGACGCCCGGCTCCGACCCGGGCGCCCGCTGGCCAGCCGCCCGGCAGCCGCCCGGCAGGCAGCCGCCCGGCCGCCTCGAGCCGTTCGCGCCGGAACCTGTACCAGCCGTCGTTCTTCGATCGCCATCGCACGGCGCTGATCGGTGGCGCGGCGGCGATCATCGTCGCCCTCGTCGGCGCCTTCTTATTCTTCAGCGTCACCGCGTCGGCCTATTCCTGCGGCACGATCAGCCAGCCGCAGCCCTCGGCGACGCCGCTGCCGAATGGGTCTCCAGGACCCCTTGGCCAGGCCCAGCCGGACATGGGCAACCTGCACATCGCGGTCGGCAGCAACCAGCACTATGCCTACTGCCCACCGGCATCCGGCTCGCACTACAACAACGTCGGGGTCGATGGACCGATCCCCGCCAAGTACTACGGTCCCGATGAGGGCACCCGCCCCGAGGGCTGGATCCACAACCTCGAGCACGGCGCCGTCGTGATCCTCTACAACTGCAAGATGGGCGCCTGCGACGACGCGACGCTGGCTGCCCTCCAGGCGATACCAACGAACTTCCCGGCAAGCCCCGTGTGCGGGATAAAGGCTGGTGTCCTGGCGCCCGTCATCGCCCGCTTCGACGATATGCCGGCGCCGTTTGCCGCCCTCGTCTGGGACCGGCTCCTGTACCTGAACACCCTCGACGTGAACGAGATCAAGCAGTTCTACAAGACTGAGGGCGAGCTCTACAACCCGGAGTCGCAATGCACCCGTCCGTCCGCGAGCCCGTCGGTCGGGCCGAGCAGCGCTCCGTCCACGGCGCCATCGACGGTGCCGTCGACGGCTCCATCCAGCGCGCCGGCCTCAAGCGCCTCCCCCGCCGCGAGCTGACGGGTGGCCCCGGCCAGGAAGTTCGTCGATGACGGGACGGCCGATCGGCTCTTTGCCTACCGGTCGGAGGGCGACCTCGGCGGCGTCGGGACGCCGGTCGAGGGAATGGCGCTCGGCCGTCTCGGGCCCGATGGCAACGTCCGGACCGAGGGCCGGAGCGTCCCCGTCGGCGAGCTGGTCCCGGCGGCGCCCGTCCCCCGGCCGGGCAAGATCGTGTGCATCGGCCTCAACTACGCCGATCACGTCGCCGAGGGCGGCCGGGCAGGTCCGGACCGGCCGCTGATCTTCGCCAAGTTCAGCAATGCCGTCGTGGCCGACGGCGAACCGGTGATCCGCCCGGCCGGTAGCCACGCCCTCGACCTCGAAGGCGAGCTGGGCGTCGTCATCGGACGCGGCGGGCGGCATATCAAGGCGGCCGATGCCTACAGCCACGTCCTCGGCTACGTCGTGGTCAACGACATCTCGGCCCGCGACTGGCAGGGCAGCCCGCCGGCCCTCGGCCCGGGGGAGAAGGGCGACGGCCAGTGGCTCCGGGCAAAGGGCTCGGACACGTTCCTGCCGATGGGCCCGGTCCTGGCCTTCAAGACGGCGATTCCCGATCCGCACCGGTTGCGCATCCGCTCGTGGCGGATCCCCGGCTCCGGTCCCCAGGCGGGCACGTCGGTCCTCATGCAGGACGGCAACACCGGCGACATGATCCACCGGATCCCCGAGCTGATCGAGTTCGTGAGCGCATCGATCAGCCTGGAGCCCGGCGACGTGATCTCGACGGGCACCCCGTCCGGAGTCGGCGTCTTCCGAACCCCACCGGTCTTCCTGGAGCCCGGCGACCGGGTGCGCGTCGAGATCGAGGGGATCGGGGCAGTCGAGAACCCGATCGTCGGCGACGACTAGACTCGCGCCCAGGAGGCAGCATGGCTGACGGCCCGATCCCGGGCACGATGCGCGCACTGGTCAAGGCGAGCCCGGCGGCCGGCGCCGAGCTTCGTGACGTGCCCCTGCCCGTGCCCGGCGACGGCGAGCTGCTGATCCGGGTCGAGGCCGCCAGCCTGTGTGGCACGGACCTCCACATCTATCGCTGGGACGATTGGGCGGAGAACCGGCTCGGCGGAGGCCTGCCCCGGATCTTCGGCCACGAGATGGCCGGACGGGTCGTGGCCCACGGCCCGAACGTGCGCGGTCGGGGCGAGATCCCGGTGGGCACCCTGGTCGCGGCCGAGACCCACCTCGTCGACCAGAGCTGCTACCAGTGCCGGACCGGCCGCGAGCACGTCTGCGCGAACCTGCGGATCCTCGGCGTCGACATGGATGGGGCGTTCGCCCAGTACGTCGCGCTGCCGGCCCACAACGCCTGGCCGTCGGAGGGCCTGAGCCCCGAGATCGCCGCGATCCAGGAGCCGATGGGCAACGCGGTCCACGCCGCCTTCGTCGAGGAGCTCGCCGGGCAGACGGTCGTCGTCACCGGCTGCGGACCGATCGGCCTGATGACCGTGGCGATCGCCAAGCTCGCCGGCGCGGCCAAGGTCTTTGCCACCGACATCAATCCCGAGCGCCTGGAGATCGCCCGGCGCCTGGGTGCCGACGTCGTGATCAACGGCCGGGAGGATGTCGTCGCCCGGTTGCGCGAGCTGACCGGCGGGGTTGGCGTGGACGTCGTCCTGGAGATGAGCGGTGCCGAGGTCGCGATCCGCCAGGGCTTCGAGGCGGTCACGAACGGGGGCCGGGTCTCGCTCCTGGGCATCCCCGAGCGGCCGATCACCCTGGACCTCGCGAGCGACGTCATCTTCAAGGGCCTGCGGGTCTATGGGATCACGGGCCGCAAGATGTTCGAGACCTGGTATCGGACCCAGGCGCTCCTCGCCCAGGGCCTCGACCTGACTCCGATCGTGACCCATCGGATCCCGCTGCGCGACTACCACCAGGCGTTCGAGCTGCTTGCCGGCGGCCATGCCGGCAAGGTCGTGCTCCTCCCCCAGGAGGTCTGACCATGGCCGAGGCAACGCGGACCGATCCGCTCGGGTTCATCGCCGGCGAGCTGGCCGACCTGCGGGCGAAGCATCTCTATCGCTCGCTCCGGGTGATGAGCTCGGCCCAGGGACCGGACGTGATCGTCGACGGCCGGGCGTGCATCAGCTTCAGCTCGAACGACTACCTGGGACTGACCCATCATCCCCGCCTGCGGGCGGCGGCCCTGGCGGCAGTCGAGTCGTTCGGGACGGGCTCGGGTGCGGTCCGGACGATCGCCGGAACCATGTCCCTGCACGAGGAGCTCGAGGCGACGCTGGCGAAGTTCAAGCACACCGAGGCGGTCCTGACGTTCCCATCGGGATTCGGCGCGAACACCGGCGTGATCCCCGCACTCACCGGCGAGGCGGACCTGATC
>JANWLH010000145.1 GCA_025450915.1 Candidatus Limnocylindrales bacterium
CAGCCGAACGTACTGGGTAGTTCGGCGTACCGATGCAACCTTTGTCCCTGTTCTCGGTCAGCGGATCCGCAGAACGGTGCACCCAGGCACCGGACTCGGCACCGCCACCGGTACGATCGTCAGCTCCATAGGGCGCTTGATCTCGTCGTTCGGGACCACTTGACGCCCGGGCCTCAACCCGAAGGGCAGCGTCACGATCGCCTAGGCGATTGCCGCCTTCAAAGGGGGCCTTGCGAGTGGCTGACCCTCGGAGCCGCCTGGAGTCCGGACCATCGGCGGCGTTCCGTTGCCAGAACTCGAGAAGAGGCGGGCTAAATGGTCGGACATGGCTCACTCGGGCAACTCCGGACCAGGCTCGAGGACGAACTTCGTGCTCGAGTCCGGGTTGGAACGGCCGTCTCAGAGCCGGAAAGCGGCCGCGGTCGACCATAAGGCCGCGACAAGTCGTGTTTTGGCGAGAACCCGGGCCGACGAGGGCCGACGAGGGCCGACGAGGGCCTACGAGGGCCGAGGGCAGCCACTCCCCGTGGTTGACGCTCGGAGCGGCTCAACCGTACAATCTCGGTTCGCGCCCGGACCTGTCTGGGCGTCGTCCCATGTCCAATCGAAACGCCGGTCGCTGCACGCGGCCTGCTCGCACACCTGAGGATCCATGTACGCAGTCATCGAGACCGGCGGAAAGCAATATCGCGTCGAGGTCGGCACCGAGCTCGAAGTCGAGCTGCTCGACGCCAGCGCCGGCGACGCGATCACCCTCGATCGCGTCCTGCTCGTGGCCGACGGCGACGAGGCCTCGATCGGCCGGCCGCTCGTCTCGGGAGCAACCGTCAGCGCCGAGGTCGTTCGCCAGGATCGCGCCGACAAGGTGATCTCGTTCAAGTACCGCCCCAAGGCGCGCCGGCGCGTGAAGAAGGGCCACCGCCAGGACTTCCACCTGCTCCGGATCACGGACGTCGTGCTCAACGGCAGGAGCGCAGCCGCCGCCCTCGAGAAGGCCGCCGCCGACGCGAAGACCGAGCGCCAGCGCCTCGAGGAGGGTGCGAAGCGCCAGGCCGCCGAGGATGCCGCCCTGGCTGCCAAGCTCGCGGCCCGCAACGCGCCGAAGGCCGAGGCCAAGGCGGACGCCAAAACCGACAGCAAGACCGAGACCAAGAAGCCCGCCGCCAAGGCGAGCTCCAAGCCCGCTGCCAAGGCGGCAACGAAGCCTGCTGCCAAGCCGCCGGCCAAGTCCGCTGCCAAGCCGGCGGCGAAGCCGACCACGAAGAAGGACAAGTAGCCCCATGGCCCACAAGAAGGCAGGCTCGAGCTCGAAGAACGGCCGCGACAGCGTCGGCCAGCGACTCGGCGTCAAGGTCGGCGACGGCCAGCTCGTTCCGGCCGGATCGATCATCGTCCGCCAGCGCGGGATGACCTTCCTGTCCGGCACCGGGACCGGCCTGGGCAAGGACTACACGGTCTTCGCCACGGTCACGGGCAAGGTCCACTTCGAGCACCAGACCAAGCACAAGAAGCGCATTCGCGTCGAGCCGGTCGCGGCCGACGCAGCCTCGCCGGTCGCGGTCGAGGCGTAGCTCCAGTCCGGATAGCCGGCGACCACCGGCGGGCCCTGTCCCGCTCGGAAGGCGTCGGAGGAGAAACCACAGTCGTGAAACCCGATACCCATCCCAAGTATTACCAGGCCCACGTCGTGTGCGGCTCGTGTGCCACCGAGTACACGATCGGCTCGACTCGCCCCGAGCTGCGCGTCGATGTCTGCGCGAACTGCCATCCGTTCTACACGGGCAAGCAGACGATCATCGACACCGCCGGCCAGGTGGAGCGCTTCCAGAAGCGGATGGAGCGCCAGGTCCGCGCCTAGACTTAGGCCATGCCCAGGTTCACCTACGGTGGTCAGGCCCTGATCGAGGGCGTCCTGATGCGTGGCCGCGACGCGATCGCGGTGGCTTTCCGGGCGCCGAGTGGCGAGATCGTGTGGGCCGAGGAGCGAATCGACACGGGCTTCCACGGCAGTCGCTGGGCCCGCCTGCCGGCGATCCGCGGGCTCGTCGTCCTCTACGAGACGCTCGTCACCGGGACGCGCTGGCTGGTCCGCAGCGCCTCCCTCGCGGCATCCGATACCGGCGTGGAGCTCGGCCGGGGAGCCGTCGCCCTGATGTTCGGCCTGACCCTGGTCGCGGGGATCGGCGTCTTCTTCCTGCTGCCGTTGCTGATCGCGTCGCTGACCACCAGCAGCACGAACAGCGGGTTCGCCCAGAACCTCGTCGAAGGCCTCGTCCGGGTCGTGATCTTCGTCGGCTACCTGCTCGTGGTGGGCCGCGCTCCGGATGTCCAGCGAGTCTTCCAGTACCACGGCGCCGAGCACAAGACGATCCACGCCCTCGAGGCCGGCGACCCGTTGACGACCGATGCCGTGCGCAAGTACCCGACCGCCCATCCCCGCTGCGGAACAGAGTTCCTGGTGATCGTCCTTGTGCTCTCGATCATCGCCTTCAGCATCGTCGGCCGGCAGTCGGTGGCGGTCTCGATCGCGAGCCGGATCGTGCTCATCCCGGTGATCGCCGCGGTCGGCTACGAGCTGCTTCGGTTCGGCGGCCGGCATCGCTCGAACCCGATCATCAAGGTCGTGATGTACCCCGGGATCCTGATCCAGATGATCACCACGAAACAGCCGACCGACGACATGATCGAGGTGGCGATCGTGTCGATGGAGCAGGCGCTCCTCGCCGACGGCGAGGCAATTCCGGCCGGCAGCGCCGCCTTCGAGCGTGAGCCGTTGCCCCCCATGGCTGCCGCGGCGTCCGCTGGATGAGCGACGAAAGCCTGCTGGCCAAGGTCGAGGCCGTCGCCCACCAGTACGACGAGCTCCAGGCTGAGGCAGCCCTGCCCGAGACCTCGACCGACCCGGCCGCCATCCGCAGGCTGGGCAAGGAGCTGAGCCGCCTCGAGCCGGTCGTCAGCGCGTATCGCGAGCTGAGGGAGACCACCGACGAGCTGGCCGGAGCCCGCGAGATGCGTGACGGCGACTCTGACGAGGAGATCCGGGCGATGGCCCGCGACGAGGTCGCCAAGCTCGAGGAGCGCGAGTCCCAGCTCCTCGCGGTGCTCAAGGTCCTGCTCCTGCCGCGGGATCCGTCGGACGAGAAGGACGTGATCGTCGAGATCCGCCAGGGTGCCGGCGGCGACGAGGCGGCCCTCTTCGCCCGCGAGCTCCTCCGGATGTACCTGCGCTACGCGGAGCGGCACCGCTTCTCGGTCGAGATGCTCGTCCAGAACGAGAACGGGATCGGGGGCATCAAGGAAGCCGTCGTCGACATCTCCGGGGACGGCGCCTACAGCCGCCTGAAGTTCGAGGGCGGCACCCATCGCGTCCAGCGGATCCCGGCGACGGAATCGTCGGGGCGGATCCATACGTCGACGGCGACGGTCGTGGTCCTGCCCAAGGTCGAGCCGACCGAGATCGAGATCGACGAGGACCGCGACCTGCGGATCGAGGTCAAGCGATCGTCCGGGCCGGGCGGCCAGTCGGTGAACACCACGGACTCGGCCGTGCGGATCACCCACATCCCGTCGGGCCGGGTGGTCGAGATCCAGGATGAGAAGAGCCAGCACAAGAACAAGGCCAAGGCGCTGGCGGTCCTGCGCGCGCGACTCCAGGACGACGAGAAGCAGAAGCAGCTGGCCGCGAACTCGAGCGCCCGGCGCTCGATGGTCGGCGGCGGCGATCGGTCGGACAAGATCCGGACGTACAACTATCCCCAGGATCGGGTCTCCGACCACCGGGTCAACCAGAACTGGTCCAACCTGCCCGGGATCCTCGACGGGGATCTCGACCCGCTCATCGACGTCCTGATCACGACCGACCAGGCCGAACGGCTCCAGTCGGAGCTCGAGCCTTCCGAGGCGTGACCTCGGTCACTGTCGCCTTCCTGCTCCATGCCGGGATCGAGCGGCTGCGGATGGCCGGTTCGGAGAGCCCCCGGCTCGACGCCGAGCTGCTCCTCGGCCACGCCCTGCGGGTCGACCGGACGGCACTGATCGCGCACTCGGATGCGCCGGTGGGCGCCGACGCGGCCGCGGCGTTCGAGGCGGGGCTCGTACGCCGGATCGCCGGCGAGCCGGTGGCCTACATCCGGGGCTTCAAGGAGTTCCACGGGATCGCCCTGTCGACGGATCCGCGGGCGTTGATCCCTCGGCCGGAGACGGAGCTGCTCGTCGACCTCGTGGTCGCCTCGATCGTCGACCGGCTGATCTCGGCGCCCCGCCCGGCCGGCACGCCGGCGCTGCGGGTGATCGACGTCGGGACCGGGGCCGGAACGATCGTCATCGCGCTGGCCGTCGAGCTGCGCAAACGGCGGATCGAGACCGACGTGAGCCTGATTGCCACGGATGCCTCGCCGGACGCCCTCCAGCTGGCCCGCGAGAACGCCGTCGGCCACGGTGTCGCCGATCGGATCCAGTTCGAACTCGGGGACCTCGTGCCCTGGGATGCGACGCTCTTCGAGATCGTGGCGGCGAACCTACCGTACATCCCATCCGGGGAGCTGCCCGGATTGCCGATCGCGGCGTCGTTCGAGCCGCAGATGGCGCTGGACGGCGGCGCGGACGGCCTCGATCTCGTTCGACGCCTGATCGAGCAGCTCGGCCGCGTCCTGCGTCCCGAGGGCGCGGCGTTCCTGGAGATTGGAGCGGACCAGGGCCCGGCCGTGATCGAGGCCACCGCCGACCTGTTGCCCGGCTGGCGGACGACCGTCATCCCGGACCTCTCCGGCCACGACCGGGTCGCCCGCATCGAGCGTGGCCGGATCAACGGCGACGACGCCTGATGGAGGGGCGCTTCCCGATCCGCTTGATCGCGATGGACCTCGACGGGACGCTCGTCGGGTCGGACCTCGTCCTGCGGCCGCGGACGGTCGCGACGTTCCGCGCGGTGATCGCCGATGGCGTCCAGATCTCGATCGCCACCGGGCGCATGGCCAAGAGCGCCCGGCCGTTCGCCGAGATCCTCGGCCAGACCGCGCCGATCATCGCCTACCAGGGCGCCCTGATCAGGGCGATGTGGGCCGCCGGCGAGCCCATGGGCAAGCTGCTCTTCCATCGCCCGTTGAGTGCCGCGGCGGCCCGCGAGGCGCTGGCGTGGTCGACCGAGCACGGCCTGGCTGCCCACGTCAACCATCTCGAGCGCTTCGTCCTGCCGGCCAGTGATCCGCGGGCCGACGACTATTCGGCGTTCCTCGGTGCGCGGGCCGAGATCGTGCCCGACCTGATGGCCTGGATCGAGAAGCCGGTGACCAAGATCCTGGCCGTCGCCGATGCACCCCTGCCAACGGTGCTCCTGCCCGAGGCCCGGGCGCACTTCGCGGGACGCGCCGAGGTGACCGTGAGCCATCCCGAGTTCCTCGAGTTCCTGGCGCCGCGGGTCTCGAAAGGCGAAGCGGTCCGCTGGCTGGCCCGGCGCCTGGGCATCCCGCTGGAGCAGACGATGGCGATCGGCGACCAGTTCAACGACCTCGAGATGATCGAGGGCGTGGGCCACGGGGTCGCGATGCCCAGCGCCCCGCCCGAGGTCCAGGCGCGGGCACGCTACCTGGCGCCGCCGGTCGGCGAGGACGGTGCCGCACAGGTTGTCGAGGCCCTCGTCCTGCCCGGACGCGACGGCGCCAGGAACGCGGACCTATTCCGGGTTCCGCGGTGACGGCACGGGTGCTCCGGGATGACTCGACCGGCCGCGCCGAGGCGATCCATGCGCTGCGCGGCGGCGGGCTGGTCGGGCTGCCGACCGATACCGTCTATGGGCTTGCCGTCGCGCTCGATGCGCCGGACGCGATCGAGCGGCTCTTCGCGGCGAAGGGCCGTCCGCCGGATAAGGCGATCGTGCTGCTCGTCGCCGATATCGGCCAGGCCGAACGCACGGGCGTCTTTGGCCATGCGGCACGCGCCCTGGCCGCGGCCCTCTGGCCGGGCGGGCTGACCCTCGTCGTCCCCCAGCGCCCGGGGGTGCGCCTGCCCGAGATCCTGACCGCCGGTGGCTCGACGATCGGCCTGCGCCTGCCGGGCCACGGAACGCCGCGGGCCCTGGCTCGCGCGCTCGGCCCGCTGCCGGTGACCTCGGCGAATCGATCCGGCGAGCCCGACCTGACGAACGCGCCGGGTCTCGAGATCGAATTCAGCGAGCAGCTCGAAGTCATCCTCGACGGCGGTCCGGCATCGGGCGGCGTCTCGTCGACGGTCGTGCGCTGCGACGGCTGGGACACCGAGGTGCTGCGCGCGGGCGCGATCCCGCCGGCCCGGATCGCGGAGGTCGTGAAGGCGGCCCGCAAGGGCCACCCGGTGACGCC
>JANWLH010000146.1 GCA_025450915.1 Candidatus Limnocylindrales bacterium
ACGCGGGCGGACCCAGAGGCGACCTCTACATTCCCGCGTCGGCCATCGCCAATGTCGAACACGAGATGGTCCACCTGTCGTACCCGCAGCGCGACGTGGCCCAGATGGGCTGGGAGCAGCCGCCGCGGATCGACGACGCCCCTCCGGGCTCGCAAGAGGATGACCTCCACCGGCACATCTGAGGCGCTCAGGTCTGCCGTGAGCCAGCCCAGCGTCCGATCACCTGCGTGCACATGAGCCGTTCTTGAGCCGCGGTCGGTTGCGCCTCGATCGCCGCTAAGGGAGCCGCCGTCTCGACCTCGGGTCGGCGGGGATATACCGGGGATATCCAAGTCCGCATCACGCCGAGAGAGGGTTCACTTGCCCGGATCGTCATCCCGAGGATCATTAACCGAATCGTCACCGCACAATCCGACTGTCGCGCGGTGGGTTCATCAAGATAAACGAACATGTCTGGATCTCACGTCGTCACCATCACACCCGAGCGGCCTGACACGCTCGAGTCCGTCGCCCTCATCCGCGAATTGGATGAGCACCTTGCGACACGCTATCCCGCGGCAAGCCGACACGGCTTCAGCGTCGATCGACTCCTGGCGCAGGGCGTTGCGTTCTTCCTCCTTCGACTCGATGGACTCCCCGTCGGCTGTGGCGGGCTCCTCCTAGTCGGCCATGAATATGGTGAGGTCAAGCGGATGTGGGTCCGGCCGGCATTCCGAGGCGCCGGGTTCGGCAGACAGATGCTCGACCACCTGGCCGACGTTGCGCGTGACAGCGGCGTCAGCATGCTTCGATTGGAGACGGGCATCCACCAGCACGAGGCGATCGCACTCTACGAAGCATCGGGCTTCGTTCGGATCCCGCCGTTTGGCCCGTATACGGACGATCCAGTGAGCCTGTGCTACGAGAGGCAGCTCACCTAGGCCGCGCGGTACCGAGACGCTATTCGGCGTCGGCAAACGCCCAGAGATCCAGGGCGTCGAGGTCGATCGCCTCGACACCGTTCGTGGCGAGGGCGCCCGCGATCTGGGCCCGATGCTCGGTCGCGTGGTGGATCGCCTGCGCGACGACGGTCGAGCGGGCCGGGAGGTCGGACGTCTGGCCGGCGAACCCGGCAGGTCCGTCGGGCGTCGCGGCCTGCGCACGGATCCGCGCGTCGTACCTTGCGCAGTCGGCGGCCAGCTCGGCCAGCCCAGCGGCCGTCGCCGGCGACTCGGCCCGTTCGGGACGCGGCCCACCCTCGAGCCGCGAGGCGTAGCGACCGGCGGCCGATACGAGGTGGTCGAGGATCATCGCGACGGTCCATTCGTTGCGCGGCGAGGCGAGCGCGAGGGTGTCGACCGGGAGCTCCGTGAGCCGGGCGATGACCGCCGCATTCGCCCACGCCATGTGGCGCAGGAGCCGGTCGAGGGTGGGATCGGTCGTGGAATCACTCATCAGTCCTGCCTCCGGATCTCATCGCCGGGCCGGATCGTGGTCAGCTGGTGCGCCGGATCGGCCGATCTGTCAGCCCGGCCGGGGTTCCCGCGGGCCCGCCAGCTGTCGCCCACAAGCACAGATGTTGTCGTCGCTGCCATCGAGCGCAGTATCGCAGGAGGTTGAAGGCCCGGGCTCAGGCCACCCGGCTACGGCTGAAACTGGAACGACTGGACGATCGTGGACTCTTCGGGATCGGAGCCACCACCCGGACTCACGAACTCGACCATCGCAGCGGTGGGTCCCTTGACGAACAGGTAGACGCTTTCTTTGGGAGTCACGGTCCCGCCTCCTGGCTTGTTGACCGTGAGCGAGAGATCCCAATGCACTGCGTCGCCGCCAGGCAGCGTCGTGGGCTCCGCCGGCGGGACAGACGCAAGCCCCGGGACTGCCGCGAACTGGGCCGTAAAGCTTTCGCCGATTTGGGAGAGCGAGAGCCCCTGGGAGCCAATCGGCAGGATGACGACGGCATCGCCGAGCAGGCCGTTCACCGCCAGCAGGACGTTCGGCATGGCAAGGAATGATTGGATCGCCGTCGCGAATGCGGGGTTGACCTTCACGAAGGCATCAATTGCGGTCTTACCGGCCGGATTCGACAGGTCAAAGACCTGCCAGCCATCCGGCAATGTCATGGTGTACGGCTTGCCCGCAAATGGGGCCGAGCTCGAGCTCGGCGCCAAGGAGGGCGGCGCCGAAGGGACCGCGGTCGGCGGAGATGGCGAGGCACTCGTACTCCCAGCGCATGCCGCCACCAGGACGGCAACAGCCAGGAACAACCACCAGCGATGACGCACGATCTCTCCCCGCCTCTTCATGGACTTCAGTTGCGTCTCGCCACGGTACGCTCGTGCGGCAGGCCCGAGATCACCCAAAGGTCACCCCTGGGTCCGCATCGTCGCGGCCTGGCGCAGGTGGTCTGGGCGGACTGCCAGGGCAGGAAATCAGGATTGGAGCGGAAGCTCCATGAAGACGAGCCAGTCAACGAGCTGATCGGACAGCTCGTAGTACGGACGCTCGTTGGTGGTCGCATCCGAGATCGTGATGCCCACTGGGTCGGCCGCATCAAGAGCCGTGCCCTGGGTTAGATGGGAGTGGGGATCAAGCGACATCGGCCGCCATCCTAGGGTCGCGCTGGCCGGCGGCGCACGGATCTTCATCGGTCCCATGGGGCCGGCCGACGTTCGGAACCTGGCGGAATTGGGGCTGAATGCCCGATGGATCGCGGGGCTAGAGCTCGCCTGACTCCATCATGGCCTTCAGTTTCTGGAGGTCTTTGGCGAAGGAACGCTTATAGATGAGGAGGAGCAGGGGAGCTGTCGGCTTGAAGAGGCCCCGGGGTTCAAACGACACGGACCAATCAAGACGGGTGTCATCGTCGCCCCGCACGAAGTCAATGCGGATGCCGACCTCGAACGGGAATCCGGAGATGCTGCGCATGGCGAGCGTCCGGTTCGGCACGAACTCCGTGAGCTCCATGACGTTCTCCATCGTCCGGCCACCGAATGTCGGGACGATGGCGCGCCGCTGCGTGCCGACTCCCATCGGACCCGGAGTCAGAAGCGTCTCCTCCACGGCATGGGACCATCTCGCGGCATTCTCGAGGTGGGTCAGCACCCCGAAGACGTCTTCGACCGGTCGCCTGATGGTCACCGTGAGCGAGGTCGTACTCATATCGCATGAAGGCTATCCGAACGGGCACGCTTCAAGCGAGCGAACCACGGTCAGCAATGGTCGACTCTGCTGGGGCCGGGGTGAGCGTTATTCGATCGGCTCAACTCGTCATCGCCCCGATGGACCGGAGCCCTCGTGAGGCCGCGAGAAAGGCCTGGCGTCCAGCCGGAGCGCCGCAGTACGCCGTGACGTGGACGAGGACGTCGCGGATGTCGTCAAGGGACGCTCCACAGCGGGTCGCCGCCTTGGCGTAGTTCTCCAGCTCGTCGAATTTCCCGAGGGCCGCCAGCATGCCGAGCGTGACAAGGGCGCGCGTTCGGTCGTCGAGCGCATCGCCGGCCCAGGCGCGGCCCCAGACCTGGACCGTTACGAGCTCCTGGAACGTCCGGGTCAGCTCGTCCGCACCAGCCAGGTTCGCGTCAACGTAATCGTCGCCGAGGACCTCGCGGCGGCGCCGCTTTCCGAGTTCATAGGTGTCGCGATCAGTCACGAAGGCCACCTCCATTGCGTCGTTCGCGCCTAGGGTATTGCGCGGCAGGCGCTCGAGGCTGCCTGGCAACGGGCTGGGTACGCCGTTCGCTGGGCCAAGAGCAGAAGGACCTGAGGTGCTGGCATTTCTCGCCCTGCTGAGCGGCCCCATCTGATCTGCTGAATCGCAGAACGAGCTCCCGCGGGACGCCGCTACAGGTCGGCCACCGCCGGGATGACCTCGCGGCCCATCACGTCGAGCGGGGTGATCCGATCGACGCCAACGACCCAGCCGAGAACGGTCTGTACGCCCATGCCGGCCAGCCAACGCAATTGATCGACCAACGCCTGAGCTTTCGAGCCGTCCTCGCCAACGTCGAAGCCGAACGGAACCGTCTTCTCGATCGCGTCGTAGTCGCGCTTCGCCTCATCACACAGGCGACGCAGGAGATCGAGCTGCCGCGGGATGTCGGGACCCGGTCGCAGGTTGCAGGCGTCGCCGTACCGAGCGACAAGGGGCAGTGTCCGCCGCTCGCCACTGCCAGCGATCAGGATCGGCGGGTGCGGGCGGGTCAGGCTCTGGGGCGAGTTGAGCGGGCGCTCGAGCGCGATGTGCTTGCCGCGAAACGGATGCTCGTCGCCCTGATCCCCTGCCCACATGGCGAGGCACGCCTGGACCGTCTCCTCGAGCAGATCGAAGCGTTCACCGAGCGGCGGGAACGGCAAGCCAAGACCCGCCGCCTCTTCCGGGTAGTCGCCGGCCCCGATCGCCAGCATCGCCCGGCCACCGGAGAGCACATCGAGCGTCGTGACCATCTTGGCCAGCAAGCCCGCCGGCCTGAAGCTGACGGCAGTCGCCAGGGCGAACAACCGCACGCGCTGGGTTTGCGCAGCGATAAATCCAAGCGTCGTGTACGCCTCGATCTGGCTCTCGGTCGGGCCACCCATGATCGGGTGCTGCCAGAGATGGTCGGCGACATCAATCGAGTCGAACCCGGCCGCCTCGGCCGCCGTGCAGATGGCCGCAAGTTTCGGACCGAGATCGGCCGGTCCGCCGGCCCAGGATGTTGCGGGGATGTGGAGGCCGAGCTTCATCGACCAGCCCCGCTCGGGTGGTTCGCGGGTCCAGCCACGAGTGGGTCCGTGGGCGCCGACACGCCGACGACGTGCAGGGAGAGGGCGAGATCGTAGGCCAAAGTTGGATCCATCGGTGCAGTCCTCGGCGGGTCGTGGTCCGTCAGTCTGCCACAATACTTGGAGTGCTACAACCATCGCACAACTCAAACAACCAGCGGTCAACGACTAGAATGGCGCGATGCCCGAACCTTCAGCCCGGAACACCAAGCTCGCAGCGTCGGCCTGGCGGCGGATCTTCGACTTCATCATTGCCACCTCGCCGTCGAGGATCGAGCTCCTCGCCCGCCACGGGCTGACACCCAACGACAGCCGGGCCCTCCAGACTCCGGGCCTCGAGGGCGGCGGGCGAACGATGCGCTCGCTCGCCGCCGAATGGCGCTGTGATGCTTCGACCGCGACCTGGACGGTCGATCGGCTCGAGGCCAAGGGGCTTGCCGAACGCCGGGCCCACGCCACCGACCGGCGGGTCAAGCTGGTTGTGCTCACCCCGCATGGAGTCGCCACCAAGCGAGCTCTCGTCGCGGGTATCTACGCCCCGCCGCCGGAGCTGCTCGAGCTTCGCGAGGACGAGCTAGCCGAGCTCGAACGAGCGGTGTCGGTGCTGCCGGCCCTGACCGATGAGGATCGGGGCTCCTAGACGAGTCTCGTCGCGGCACGAGGGTTAGGCTACCCAGATGAACGGGTATTCCCTCGAGGATGCTGCCGAACGGGCAGGGGTCGACGCAGACTTCCTCGACCGGCTGATCGGCCTGGGCATCCTCCCCGCGCGGGAGGACGGCGGATTCTCGCCTGCCGATGTGCGACTCGTGATGATGGTCAAGTCGCTCGACGACGGCGGGATCCCGCTCAACGGCGTTGCCACCGCCATCGAACGCGGTGCGCTCTCCTTTGACTTCCTCGCCACGCCGACCTACGAACGGCTCGCAGCCCTCGCCTCCGAGACATTCCGCCAGGTCAGTGAGCGGACCGGCGTTCCGCTCGAGCTGGTCATGCTCATCCGCGAGGCAATCGGCTTGGCCCAACCGTCGGCCGACGATCGGCTGCGCGAAGACGAATTGGCGATCGTGCCGTTTCTGCAGATCCAGGTGGAGGAAGGCTTCCGATCGGTCTCGATCGAGCGCCTGCTCCGGGTCCAGGGCGAAAGCATGCGGAAGGTCGCGGAACAGGAGGGTGCCTGGTGGACCGCGGAGGTCATCGCGCCGGCAATTGCCGCGGGCAAGAGCGCCGAGGAGTACGCGAACCCGGACATCGCGTCGCGAATCGCGCCGAGGGCGGAGGCCGCGCTCGTCGCGATGTATCACGCCCAGCAAGGCCGGATCTGGACGACCAACCTGATGCTTGCCTTTGAGGAGATGCTGGACAAAGCCGGACTGCACAGCCGTCTCGAACGGCCGCCGGCGATCTGCTTCCTCGATATCACCGGGTATACCCGCCTCACCCAGGAGCGCGGGGACAAGGCGGCCGCAGACCTGGCCGATACCCTCGCGCGAATTGTCGAACGCAGCTCCGTACGCCACGGCGGCAGACCAATCAAGTGGCTGGGGGACGGCGTGATGTTCTACTTCCCCGACCCGGGCGCTGGCGTGCGAGCTGCGCTCGAGATGGTGGACGAGCTCGCAGACGCTGGGTTGCCGCCGGCGCACGTCGGCTTGCACGCCGGGCCGGTCCTCTACCAGGCCGGCGATTACTTCGGCCAGACCGTGAACCTGAGCGCACGGATCGCGGACTACGCACGGCCCACCGAGGTCCTGGTCAGCCAGGCGGTCGTCGATGCCTGTCCGGATGCTGGGATCGCCTTCACGAACATCGGTGCGGTCGAACTGAAAGGCGTATCAGGGATGGTCAACCTGTTCCGGTCCCACCTGGTCTGAGCCGGGGCTCGGGATCATGCGCTCAGGCGTCGGCAGCCCGGCGCAGGCGCTCGAACTCGCGCCGGCGACGCTTGCTCGGGCGGCCCTCCCCGCGCACGAGCACCGTCCCTTGCCGGGCCTCGGGCACGACGGGCGGGCTGTTGTCCACGTAGCAGGTCGCTGCGACGGCGGCCCCGACGCGCGACTCGATCGGCCGAATCACCTCGACGATCCGCTGGCGATCGGCAATGAACGCCTCGATCCGATCGCCTGCGCGAACCTTCGTCGACGGCTTTGCCGGCGAGCCATTCACGAGGACATGGTTGCCCTCGCACAACCCGGTCGCGAGTGGGCGAGTCTTCACGAGGCGCACCGCGCACAGCCAGCGATCGATGCGCGTGTCGTCGGAGCCCGTGATCACGTTCTCGTCCAGCGTGACGGCGCCGTTTCGGGCAAGGACGTGCCCCGTCGACGGTCGCGCCAGTGTTCAGCGTGACGGACCAGGTGCCCCCCTCCTGGTCGTGAACCCCGGCTGGCGAACGGTGGCGTTGTTATCCCTCGACCCCAGGGTCGTGACGACCGAACGCACCCCGGCCGAGCGCCTCGCCGAGCGCCCGCTCGTAGGCCTCCCAGAGCTGGTTGACGCCCTCCATGGCCTCGGCCGACTCGGGCGAACCCGGGGGCAGTTCCCGGGAACGTCGCTCGGCCCGTATCCACGCTCGATGGAGCGACTCGACGGTCACGACCGGATCGAAGGGGTCCGCTCGGCCCGAAGCCTGCGCCGCGAGGTGGACGCGACGTTGCTCGGCGATCCACGCCCATGCAGCGGTCCACCACTCCCCAGACATGGGATCGAGATCCCGTCGCTGCGCCTCCGCCTCCCACAGCCTGGCCCATTGGGTCGCCGTCTCGCGCGGGATCCCGCTCTGTTGCAGGCGCCGGACGATGCCGAAGGTGGGCGTCCGGCGCCAAGCCGACTTCGAGTTCCTGCTCACTGGCCGAGTTGTCGCAGATGATCCTGAGAGGATCATGAGAGCACCTTGACGATACGGTACAGACGCTGATAAGCCCCTCGGCCGGCTTCGGATGACCGCCCGACCCGGGTCCAATACGGTACAGGTCCGTACATCCAAGAGAGATCACGGAAGTCCCTCGGACCTTTCGGGTTTGTTGCTGAGACGCCCGGGCATCTCGACATCCAGAGGTCGCGGCACCCGGGACCGGCCGTTGGTCATGACCACTAGGCGATTGCGCTTTCAGGGTGGCGAGGCCACCGTGGTCAGCATGACGACTCTCCTGAAGCCGGCGGCGGATGATCGCGAGGGTGCCAGCCTCGATCTATTGAGGGCCGGGCCCGCGACGTTCACGCATGATCCCGAGTCCCTCCGGCGCGATCTCGACCGCCTGCATATTTCGTTCTCAACCAGTGGTCTTGGTAGCTATCGGATGTCGGCGCGCACGGGCCTGCTCGATCCGATTGAACGCGGTCGCATGTTCCAGAGAGTGCGTTAGTCCTCGGGCTCCGAGGTTCTCGGGCGTTCGCAGAGAACAGGCCGTTCGGCTCTGGCGCCCAGAGGTTGGGGAAGCACACGCTCGTTGGAACAGTCAGGAGGCCGTAATGACAATCGACGTTGGTCAGAAGATCACAACACCGTTCAACGAGGACATCCTCGCCAGGACAAGGCACAACGCGTACTTTCGCGAGGTCCTCTCAACCGGTCCGCACGCCCAAGTGGTCGTGATGTGCATCCCACCAGCGGGCGAGATCGGGGAAGAGGTCCACAGCGATGTCGACCAGGTCCTCGTCTTCGTCGAGGGTCAGGGGATTGCCGTTCTGGACGGGCAGCGCAGTCCGGTCTCGCCCGGCCGGCTCGTCCTCGTCCCGGCCGGCACGCGCCACAACTTCGTCAATGAGAGCTCGGCCGACCTCAAGCTCTACACGGTCTACACCGCGCCCAAGCACGCGCCCGGCACGATCCACCGAACCAAGGCGGAGGCTGACGCCGACGAAGGACCGGACTGAGTCAGAAGATCCGGGAGCCCGCAACAGCCCGGAAACGGGGAGGGCCGGGCGGGGGCGGGATCCGCGGCGCGGAGGTCACCCGCCTTGGTCCGGGTCCTCCACCAGGTGGTCTAGGGAGCGCGCACGGGCGGCCCTCGACACGGCCTGGCGTGCATCCCCGGATGCCCCCAGGCGAACAGCTAACCCCATCCGATCGAGCATCGTCATCATCGCCGGTCCGACGTGGTGGGCAACCACCATCTCGACGCCGTGGTCCTTTAGGAATCGCGCCACCCGAGCGTGATGGCCGCCCTCGGTACCCTGGTCGTGAAGCTCGTTCCAGCCCACATCGAACTCGCGCCAGGCAGTCAGCGCGCCTTCGCTCGTCTCGACGATCGCGACCCTCGCGGCCCGCCCCCAGCGCGGGTCGACCTGGCCGTCGGCCTGGATTGGGACGCAGATCAACATAGGTGAGGCTGGTGGGCCGGCGAGGTCGGTCAGGCAACTCAGCCCAACCGCTTCTTCGCCTCGTCGAACTGCTCGGCGTTGATCTCACCCTGAGCGAATCGCTCGCGCAGGATGTCATCCGAGCTCGAGCCGGACGGCGTGGCTGTCCGTGGCCGGTGGACGATCATCCAGACCGAGCCGAGGATCGCAATTGCAAGGATCGCCATCGCTGCGAGCATGAACCAGCCGTCGCCGCTGCTGAAGTCATAGCCGTACATCATGAGCGCTAACCTCCGTTGCATCACTCTGCGGACCTCGCGACGGCGACGCGAGAGCCAATCGGCCCTGGTTTCGCAGTCCCTTCGGACTAAGGCGTGGTAGGGATCATCACCCACCCGTCGAGTGCGGTCCCGACTTCGCCCGCGATCGCCCGGACGGCCCCCGTTGTCGGGTCGGACATCGTCACCGAGGGGCCCTGACGCGGGATGCCCCTCGAGCTCGCGCTCACCACGATCCACACCCATCGTGTCGGGCTCCGAGCGGGTCCTGACCGTTGATGACCCCGTTTACCCTGATCGTCCGCGGACCTCAGAGGTCGGGCATCAGCACGAAAGGCGGCGGCACCGTGGACCAAGCCACATTCATGTCCTGGCATGACTTCTACGTCACGGTCGGCACGGCTTCGGCCAGCCTGATCGGGTTGCTGTTCGTCGCCCTTTCGATCAACCTCGATGCGGTGACGGGTCCGAGCCGGGACGACCTGCGGGCGTTCGCCGAGCAGGCCTTCGCCAGTTTCTCGATGGTCCTGCTGATCGCGGTCGTCTTCCTGATCCCGACCGGAGGGCCGAGCTCGATCGGTGTCGCATACCTGGTCCTCGGCGCCGGTGCTGGCGCCCGCATGCTCCGGCGGGGACCGGCCGTCTGGCGGGCCGTTCGGGAGGGTCAACTTGGGCGAGCGATGTTCTGGCGGGCTGTCCTGCCGGCTGCCGCGGTCGTCGGGCTCCTGGCCTCGGGGTTTGGACTCGTCACGAATCAGCCATCGGCCCTCTATTGGCTCGTGGCCGTGATCATCGGTCTTCTGATGTCGGCTGCACAAAGTTCGTGGGATCTGCTCCTCAGGGTCAGCGAGGATCGGCGAACGGCGTCGGCCAGCGGTTCCTGACCGAACGGTCGGAGCGTCTCTCAGGCGTCGAGCTGACTCGAGTGTCCCTCCGCGCCGCAGCAACACGAGGGAGGCACGACGTTCTCATCCCCGCCCGGACGTAGAACGGCAAAGCCCGCGGATCGGCGGATGCGCCTCACTGAGGGCTCGACCCGAGTCCTATGCGAGAATCCCCATGACATCCTTGCCCGGGATCGCTCGGGATTGTGCGGGAGAAGTCGATGGGCCCAATTGGCGCTTTGGTCGGGGTGTTTGTCGCAGTGTTCGCGGCGCTGTACGTCGTGCTGATCCGCCGCAGGAAGTGACAAGACCCCCGGCCTGGACCCGGCCTCCGAGGAGGGGTCCCGAATCGAGTGCATCCAACGAGGAACCAGAGGGAACCCCTTTGCGTCCGTAAGCCATGCGTGCCCTTCTAATTGTCGCCTGCCTCCTGGTCGCCCTCGCCGCCTGCACTCCAGCGCCCGGAGCGCCGACGTACCTGATCAGCGGGCAGGCACTTGCTGGTCCGACATGCCCGGTGGAGCCTGCATCCCCACTGCCCGGCCAGTGCGCTGCTCGTCCGGTAGCAGGCGCGGTCCTTGTGATCACCGACAGTGCCGGGCATGAGATCACCCGGGCCACGACCGGGGCAGACGGCCGCTGGACGGCCTCCGTCCCGGCGGGGCTCGACATGATCACGCCGCAGGCGGTCCAAGGTCTGCTCGGCACCGCCAACGCCGTCCAGGTGAACGTCGCAGCGGGATCGGCCCCGACCTCGATCGAGATCATCTACGACACCGGCATCCGATGAGCAGCCGCGGGCCGACGATCCTCCACGTCCGGCTCTTGATGCTGAGTTGATCGTGCGACCGGGTCCTATCTAGTTGCTCCACCAACCGCATGAAGCCGGCAGGCCGAAGAACCACCAGTCTCGGCTCGGCATGCATGTCGTGTCGGGTTGGCCGAAGACAGGATCCATCGCCTGCGACATCGCCAGAAGGAGCGCA
>JANWLH010000147.1 GCA_025450915.1 Candidatus Limnocylindrales bacterium
CCGCTTCCAGTGTCCCTACCACGCCTGGATCTATGACCTCGACGGCAAGCTCATCCGGGCCAAGCACACCGAGGATCTCGACGACTTCAGCTTCGAGACGTTCGGGCTCACCCCGGTCCGCCTCGCGGTCTGGCAGGGCTTCGTCTTCGTGTCGCTCGATCCGGACGCGCCGGAGCTGACCGACTTCCTGGCCGATCTCGTGCCCCACTGGAACCGCTTCGACTTCGGGGCGCTGCGCTCCGCCAAGCAGGTCCGCTACGAGGTCGGCTCGAACTGGAAGTTCATCGGCGAGAACTACTCCGAGTGCTACCACTGCCCCGGGCTCCATCCCCAGCTCAACAAGCTGACTCCGTACGACCTGGGCGGCGACTACGAGAGCGAGGGACCGTGGGAAGGCGGCTGGATGGAGCTGGCCGGCGGGGCCGAGACGATGGCCCTCGAGGGCGGCCACCGCAACGGCCGGCCGGCGATCCCCGGGATGACCCCGATCGACGAGCGCCGGGTCTACTACTACCTGCTCTGGCCGAACACGTTCATCTCGATCCATCCGGACTATGTCCTCGTCCACCGGCTCGTACCCCAGGGCGTCGATCGGACGATCGTCATCTGCGACTGGCTCTTCGAGCCCTCGACAATGGCGATGCCCGGCTTCGACGCCAGCGACGCGTTCGATTTCTGGGACCTGACGAACCGCCAGGACTGGCACGTCTGCGAGCTCCAGCACCGGGGCACGAGCTCACGGAGCTGGGTCGCCGGGCGGTTCTCGAACCAGGAGGCGAGCGTCCACGCCTTCGACCTGATGATCGCCGACCATTACGCGAACGACGGCGTCGAGGTCCGCCGCACGGTCCGCGCCCGCTACGACACGCCGCCGCCGAAGACGGAGCTGACCGGCGGCATCGCGAGCCCCGCGAAGACCGACGCCCGCCTGAAAGCCCGCGCCGCCGCGAAGTAGGTCGGCCTCGCAACGCGGCGTTCCGCCGCGTCGGGGCCCACTCCGACCCGTCGAGCCCGACGTTGGGACGAATGTCGGCAGCAGGCGCACTACGGCTGGATTTGCCCGATTTCCGCCGATTTGAGGCGCCTGCGGGCGTCTCTGAGGACCTGCCACGCACGAATCGAGGTGCCCAGGGAGCGAGGCTCGCTTCGAATCGCCGAACGGTCGACGTGGTGCGTCCAGTGGCGACAATCGTCCCGAGTCTGGCCGCCGCCACGAGGCTCGCCGCCGCCACGAGGCTCGCCGCTCGGGCCACGGGCACGGAGCCGGTGATCAGCCCCGGGAGACGATCCTGGCGATGATCCGGGCGATCACGTGCGAGCCGGCCGCGGCCGCCTGGACAGGTGCAGCGGGGACGGACGCCGGCAGGACCGGCACGACGGGCACGACCACGGCCGCCGGCGTGGCAACCGGCGCCGCGGCGGCACCCAGTCGGTGGGCACCAGCCGCATCCGCAGCCGGGCCGGAGGCGCAGGCGGCGATCACCGGGGCCAGCGCGGCGGCGGCACCGACCGCGGCGATTCGCTCCAGGAGCTGGCGCCGGGTCATCCGCTGGGCGTCGAGGTAGGCGGCAAGCGCCTGCTCGAGGTCCAGGGACGGGTCGTCGCTGGGTTCTGGCATCAGGGCGCGAATCCTAGCGACTCGGAGCGTTCTCAGCCAGCCAGGTCGACGTACAGCGGCGCGTGATCGGACGGGAGCTTGCCCTTGCGTGCATCCCGGTCGCGCTCGGCGGCCGTGACCCGGGACGCGACGGAACGGGAGGCGTACAGGTGGTCGATGCGCATCCCGAGGTTCTTGTGGAAGTTGCCCGCGCGGGAGTCCCACCAGGTGTAGAAGCCCGCTTCGGGGTGGAGTGGCCGGACGACGTCCACCAGGCCCCAGTCGCGCAGCCGGGCCAGGGCCGCCCGCTCGGGATCCGAGACGTGGGTCGCCCCGACGTAGGCGAGCGGGTCGTAGACGTCGAGATCCTCCGGCGCCACGTTGAAGTCGCCACCGATCAGGATGTCGTCGGCCGGATCCTGGGTCTCCTCGAGCCACTGGCTGAGCCGGTCGTACCAGGCCAGCTTGCCGTCGTAGAACGGCGTGCCGAGCGCTCGTCCGTTCGGGGCGTAGATGCTGACGACGCGGATCCCGGCGCACCGGGCGGAGATCATCCGGGCCTCCGGACCGAGCCCGTCGTCAGGCGCCTCGTCCGCCCCGGAGCTGCCGCCCGGCGAGGCGACGACCGGCCCGTCGCCGAAGTTCGAGACGACGTCGCTGATCCCGACCCGGCTGGCGATCGCCACGCCGTTCCAGCGACCCTGGCCGTGGTGGGCGAGCTCGTAGCCGGCCATCGTGAAGGGCATCACCGGCGCCGCCTCGTCGGACAGCTTCGTCTCCTGCATCAGGAGGACGTCCGGCGAGGCAATGCCGAGCCATTCCTCGACCCGGTCGAGGCGGGCCTTCAGCGAGTTGACGTTCCAGGTCGCGATCCGCATCGAGTGGCTTCGACCGACCTCAGCCGCGGGGCCGGAGGTCGGAGACGGACATCCGTTCGGGCTCGACGCCGCCGGTCGGATCATGCTCCTCGAAGGCCTGCCCGAGCGCCTCGAACGCCGCCCGGGTGGCGGCCGCGTCGCTGGTCGTGAGCATCAGGGCACCGTCGGTATCCTCGGCGACCCCCACGATCCCGGTGATGTTGACGCCGCGCTGGGCGAGCGCGCCGGCAACTCGCGCCAGCGATCCGGGCGTATCGTCGAGCTGGACCGTGAACCAGACCGTCATCGGGGTGACCTCCTGCCGCGATGGTACCGCCCGCCGACGGCTACGATCCCGCGGTGGCCCAGCCAGCAGCGCCTTCGGTCCAGATCTTCGGCCTGGTCGACGACCAGCCGACGCGGGCGGCGATGCGCTTCTTCAAGGAACGCCGGTTCGCGATCCATTTTGTCGATCTTCGGCGCAAGCCGATCGCGGCCGGCGAGCTGCACCGCTTCGCGGACCGCCTGGGAGTGCGCGCCCTGCTCGACAGTGATGGGCGGACCGCTCGCGAGCTCGGCCTCGGCTACCTGCGGCTGACGGACGCCGAGATCCTCGAGCGTCTCCTGGCCGACCAGCGCCTGTTGGTCCTGCCGCTCGTGCGCTACGCGAACCAGGTCGGTGCCGGTCGCGATGAGGGGGCCTGGAAGGCGTGGCTCGCGGTGCCGGGGAACGGCTGACAGTCCGCCGGTTCTCGTGCATCCTTCAGGCATGCCAGATGAGCAGCAGCCCGAGCTGTCCGGATCGCCCGAGCGCCGCCGGCGCGGCCGGGTGACCGTCGACCCCAGGACGACCGCCCGGATGGACGGCGGCCCGAAGCGAACCGAGGACGAAAAGCTCCTCACCCGCTCGAGCCGGCCGGCATTCATCAGCGAGGACCCCTGGCGGGTGCTCCGGATCCAGGCCGAGTTCGTCGACGGATTCGATGCGTTGGCCACCCTCGGCCCGGCGGTCACCGTCTTCGGTTCGGCGCGGATCAAGGAGGGCAGCCACACCTACGAGCTCGCCCGGGCAATCGGCCGGCGGCTGGCCGAGGCGGGCTTCGCGGTCATCACCGGCGGCGGCCCTGGCGTGATGGAAGCGGCCAACCGCGGTTGCCAGGAGGGTGGCGGGATCTCGGTCGGCTGCAATGTCGAGCTGCCCCACGAGCAGTCGCTGAACCCGTATGTCGACCTCGGCGTCGACTTCCGGTACTTCTTCGCGCGCAAGACGATGTTCGTGAAGTACGCCGACGCCTTCGTCATCCTGCCGGGCGGAGTCGGGACCCTCGACGAGCTCTTCGAGGCATTGACCCTGATCCAGACCGGCAAGATCGAGCACTTCCCGGTGATCCTGATCGGGCGCGAGTACTGGAGCGGCCTGATCGAGTGGATGCGCCGGGTCCAGCTGCCGGCCGGCACGATCGATGCCGACGACCTGCACCTCTTCCACGTGACCGATGACCCGGATCACGTCCTCCGCCTGATCCGCGAGTACGCCCAGGACGACCACGAGGATCCGGCCGAGGAGATCGAGCTCCGGGGCTGATCGTCAGCCGGCGGCGTTGGCGGGCAGCGCGACCTCGATCGTGTCGCCGGTGATCCGGACCGGGTAGTAGCGGATCCGGCGCACGCGGGTCAGCCGGCGGGCCTCGGCCTTCTTGCCCGGTGGATCCTCCTTCGGCGAGCCGCCGGCCGGCGACCAGGTGGGGTGGTAGCGTCCGTCGGGGTCGAGCCCGCCGGTCGTCGGCATCTGGACCGGCTCGCCGGTCGCGAGGTCGAACTGGCCACTATGCAGCGGGCAGGCGATGACGCAGCCGTCGAGGGTCCCGATCGAGAGTGGCGCCGACATGTGCGGGCAGCGGTCATCGATCGCGACGACGCCGGCACTGGTGTGAGCGATCAGGATGTCGAGGTCCCCCCGGGTGAGCCGGTGCAGGGCGCCGGGCGGCAGGTCGGCTGCGTCGAGGACCGCCGTGAACGGCGCGTCGCGCGTCCCGAGCGCGCGGAGGCCGGTTGGGAACGGGGCCGGTTGGACTGCCATGACCTCAAGCCTAGCGGGAAACGCAGACCGGCCCCGCCGCGTCGTCCGCAGCAGGGCCGGTGATGGATCAGGGTTGGCCAGCCGGAGGGGCTGCCCTCGGGCGGTTAGTCGAGTGCCGGACGGGCCGGCCCGACGCCGGCCTCCGTGGCCGGACGGCCGGTGGCGGCTGCCTGCGCACCGGTGCTCGTGCGCAGCGGGATCTCCTTCAGGAAGATCGCCGCGACGACGACGGACACCGCCGCCGCGCCGACGCCCAGCAACATGGAGCTCGAGATCGCCAGCGTGAAGGCCTGGTGGAAGCCCTGGACGAAGATCGCCTGGAGCTGAGCTGGCAGCTGGCTCACGAACGCGAGCGGGTTGCCCGTGCTCGTCACCGAGGTGAGCGCGCTGAGGTCGAAGCCTGGCGGCGGCGCCGTCGGTACCGCCGACGCAGGTGCGCCTGCCGAAACGATCTGGTCGTGGAGCAGGGTCCAGGTCAGGTTCTCCCGGAAGAACGTGAACGCGAGGGTCAGGCCCATCGTCGTCCCGATCTGGCGGAAGAGCGTCAGGTCGGCCGTGGCCGCGCCCAGCTCGCTGAATGGGACCGCGTTCTGGACGATGATCGTGAACACCGCGAACGTCGGTCCGACACCGAAGCCGGCGACGAACATCCAGCCCCACAGGACCACGTTCGGCGTGTCGGCCCGCAGGAACGACATCAGGTACAGGCCGATCGACAGGATGACCAGGCCGCCGACGACGATCACCTTGTAGCGACCGGTCCGGCTGACCGCGATGCCCGAGCCGATCGACGCGACGATCAGGCCGATGAGGAACGGCAGGAGCTCGTAGCCCGACGCCGTCGCGCTCGAGCCCTGGACGATCTGGAAGTAGAGGGGCAGGAAGATGATCGCCGCCCCGAAGCCGAAGGTGGCCAGGAAGATCGCGATCATCGAGGCGCTGAATGTCCGGTTGCGGAAGAGGTGGAGGGGGATGATCGGCTCGGCCGCCCGCGACTCGACGAAGACGAAGATCCCCAGGAAGACCACGCCGGCCAGGATCGTGCCCCACACCGCCGGGTCGCTCCACTGGGAGGTCTCGGCGAGGGTCAGCCCGATCAGGATCGGCATCAGGCCGAGGGTCAGGGTGACGACGCCGGCATAGTCGATCTTGATGTCCCGGCGGCGGCCCTTGATGTTCGGCAGGAGTCTGAAGATCACCCCCAGGGCGACGATTCCGATCGGCAGGTTGACGAAGAAGACCCAGTGCCAGCTGAAGTTGTCGGTCAGGAAGCCACCGAGGCCGGGCCCGACGAGGAAGGCGATCCCGAAGACCGCGCCGAAGAGCCCCTGGTACTTGCCCCGCTCGGCGGGCGTGAAGAGGTCACCGATGACGGCGAGGGCGATCGGGAACAGGGCGCCAGCGCCCAGGCCCTGGATTCCCCGGAAGAGGATCAGCTCCCACATCGTCTGGCTGAGGCCGGACAGCGCCGAGCCGATCAGGAACAGGACGATGCCGATCATGAGCAGCGGTCGCCGGCCGTAGAGGTCGGAGAGCTTGCCGTAGATCGGAACGGTGATCGTGCTGGTCACGAGGAAGATCGTGACGACCCACGTGTACAGGTCGGCGCCCTTCAGCTCGGTGACGATTCGCGGCAGGACCGGTCCGACGATCGTCTGGTCCAGTGCCGCCAGGAAGAGGCCGAGCAGGATCGCGCCGAGGATCTCGAACTTGGCCCGCCGGTCAAGCAGGAGCGCTGGATCGTTGTCGTTGGACGGAACGTCCGCCTCTGAATCGATTGGAAATGCTTCCATGAATCCCTTCCCTTGCCGAGATGAAGTCGTCGGCCGGATCAGCCGGCGGACGTCGCGTGGTGATCGACTGGGTGCGTCCCGTCGTCGCTGAGCCCGAACTCGGCCGCGACCGCCCCGCGCAGGTCGCCCACGGCCTGGGTGATCCGGCGCAGCTGGACATCGTCCAGGTGATCGCAGATGGCGCGGATTCGATCGAGCTTGATGCCTTCGGTCTCGTCGAGCGCCTGGATCCCGAGCTCGGATGGCTGGACCAGGACGACGCGCCGGTCGTCCGGCACCCGTACCCGTTCGACGAGGCCGTGCTCGGCCATCCGGTCGATGATCCCGGTGGCGTTGGACAGCGAGACGTCGAGGAGCTCCGCGATCCGGCTCATCGACATCGTCCCGTGCTGCTCGAGCTGCCTGAGGACATGGATCTGGGTCATGCTGATCCCGGCCTTGACGAACTTCTCCGTCGAGGCGCAGCGCAGCTCCCGGAGCGACCAGCCCACATCGGACAGAATTGACCCGATGAGGTCGGCGCGCGTCTGGTCGATAGTTCGCATGTCGTGAACTATCATAGCGACCCGAACAGTCATGTCAAGACCGATGATCATGATCAAGCCGATCATCGGCTTCGAGCGAACCGCCGCCCGACGGACGGCGGCCAGGAGGACGGTTGCTCATGCGTTTCGCGATGATGCTCGAGCCCCAGCAGGGGATCACCTACGCGGAGCAGCTCGCGGTCGCCCAGCGTTCCGAGGCCGCCGGATTCGGGACGTTCTTCCGTTCCGACCACTACGACAGCTTCCCTGGCCGAGAGGCGCTCCCGACGACCGATGCCTGGACCGCCCTCGCGGGGATTGCCCGGGAGACCAGCACGATCCGCCTGGGCGCGCTCGTCTCGCCGGTCACCTACCGGCTGCCGGGGCAGTTCGCGAAGATCATCTCGACGGTCGACGAGATGAGCGGCGGCCGAGTGGACGTCGCGATGGGCACGGGCTGGCATGAGCTCGAGCACCAGCGACTGGGCATTCCGTTCCCGCCCCTCGAGGAACGAGCGGACATGCTCGAGGAGGCCCTCACGATCCTCCACGGACTGTGGGAGGAGCCCGACGGCTGGTCACATGACGGCCCACGCTGGCAGGTCACCGACAGCAGGCTCCGGCCGAAGCCGATCCAGCGCCCCCACCCGCCGATCATCGTCGGCGGCGGGGGATCCCCCCGCGGCCTGCGGATCGCGGCCCGGTACGCCGATGAGTTCAACATCACCGATACGAATCGAACGGTGATCGCCGAACGCTATGCGGCGCTCAGTTCCGCCTGCGAGGCGATCGGTCGCGACCCGGCATCGATCGTCCGCTCGGCAATGATCACGGTGCTCGTCGGCCGGGACGACGCCGAGGTTGCCGCGCGCCGGGCGGCGCTGCTGACTTCGTTCGGTGCGGCCGCGGACGGCGAGGCCTGGCTGGCTCGCCGGGAGCCGCGCTGGATCATGGGCACACCGGAGCGTGCCCGCGCCCAGATCGCCGAGCTGGCCGCCCTCGGCGTCGAGCGCCTCGTCCTCCAGAACTTCCTGCCGCGTGACCTGGCGATGATCGACCTGCTCGGACGCGAGGTGATCAGCGCCGCGTGAGTCCGGAGGCGCGGACCAGCGGACCGATGGGTCGCCCGGCGGGTCCGTAGCGGAACCAGGCTCGGCCGACGAGGCGGTCCAGGGCGACCGGCCCGTAGCGGCGCGAGTCGATGGATACGTCACGGGCGTCACCGAGCAGCCACGCCTCGCCGGGGCCGAGGCGGTGGGTCTCGGCATCGAGCCCCAGCCGGACGGGGTCGCCGGGCCGGCCGGCGACCCGTTTCAGGACAAGCGTGTCGCTGCCGGGCTCCCTGACCAGGACGATCGAGCCACGCCGCGGCCAGCGCCTGGTCGTCGGGTCGACGAGCAGCCAGTCGCCGGGCTCGATGCCCGGCCGCATCGAGCCCTCGACCACCCGGACACGCCACGGCCCGCCGGCTGCGGGCCCGTCGAAGCGGGCGACTACTTCTTCGTCGACCAGAAGATGTCGGCGAACTCCTTGACGGCGGCCTGGAGTTGGGCGGCCGCATCGGCGTCGACGTTCTGCTTGTTCTTGCCGGCGAGCTTGAGCAGGTTCCAGACCTTCGTGTGCAGGTCCGGATTCGCGGTGAGGTGCTCGGGCTTGAAGTAGTCCGACCAGATCACCTGGACCTCGTGCTTGACGAGCTCCGCGTGCTGCTCCTTGACGGCCACGCAGCGGGCGAACTTGTTGCGATCGGCCACGCTGTCGCCCTCGATCGCGCCGATGAGGTCGACCATCTTGGCCACGGTCTGGGCGGCGAGAACTGCGCCGGCCGGGTCATAGATGCCGCAGGGAATGTCGCAATGCGCGTGGGCCACCGTCGTCGGGGCGAGCAGGCAGGTCAAGCGCTCAGTGACTCGGGACATCGGGCGTCTCCTTCGAACGTACCGGGGGGATCGTGCTCAGTCTCAGAGCGCCGCCGAAGGCTGTCAAACGCTCCTCCAAAGACATCTCGCGGTGCGGTTTGGGGCGGTATCATCCTCGGGATGACGGAGCCAACCCCGACCGGTGCGCTCGCCTGTCCATTCGTGGCATTCGAGGACGACCGCGACGCCCGGGCCGACGTCCCGGACCACCGCCACCGCTGCTACGCGGAGATCCGTCCCGCTCCCCGGGCCATTGCCCACCAGGAGGCGTTCTGCCTCTCGCCCGGTTTCGCCGCGTGCCCCACGTTCCAGGACTGGGCCCGGCGCGAGGCGGCGCGAGCCAAGCCCACGGGCCGTAACGAGCTGGCCGGCCTCGCCCGGCCGGGTCGGGGCGACGACCGTCCGGCGCGCGGCGACGGGGATGGCGATCGGGCCGACGAGGAGGCTGGCGCGGTATCGCCCTATGCCCGGCCGGCTGACGCCCGCTCGGCGGATGTTCCGCCCGGCCGGGGACGGAGCCGCGACTGGGCGGCGCCGCCGGCCTGGGTCGCGGGGCCCGCAGGCGATCCCGATGATGCCGACGCGCCGCCGTTCCTGTCGGGGGCCCGCGAATCGTCGGGTTCCGGGTCCGGTTCCGGTTCCGCTGCTGGTCGCGGCGGGTCGTCGGCGGGTCTCGCCGGTTCCGAGGCCGAGGCGGCGGCCGCCGGCCTGGCCGGCTCGCGCTGGCTGAACGAGGCCCGTTCGGCTCCGGCCGACGATCCCGAGCTCGACGACCTCGACCGATCGCTCGAGGCCGACCGGGCTGCCCGCCACGCCCGCGAAGCCACGGCCAGTCACGTGCCGGCCGCGAGCCTCGACGACGAGGATTACGACGAGGCCCCCGTTCGGCCCGTCGCCACCGGCGTGGCGTCGCCCGGCCGGCGGGCGAACCAGGTCTCGCGCCGACCGCCTGCGGTGGGTCGCGAGGGCCGGCCGGCGTGGGAGCGGTCGCGCCGGAACGAGGCCTATCCGACGCTGAAGACGCGGGTGGGGATGCCGGCGATCCCGCGCGGCCTGCTGGCCCTCGGTGCGCTCGTGATCGCGGCCGTCGTGATCTTCTCCCTGCCGTTCCTGCTCAACCTCGGCTCGTCGGGCGTGCCGACCCCGTCGAGCTCGGTCGCGCCGGCCGACAGCGGCCTGCCGTCGAGTGCTCCGACGTCGTCGGTTGCCGCGGGCGCCCCATCGCCGCACGTGTACACGGTGGTCTCGGGCGACACGATCACGAAGATCGCCAAGCGGTTCAACGTGACGACCGCCGCGCTCCTCGCCGCAAACCCGCAGATCAAGAACGCCAACAGCATCAAGCCCGGCGACAAGATCACGATCCCGAGCGCGGCCCCCAGCGACGAGGTCACCGGCGCTTCCCCGAGCGCTTCCTGAGGTTCGGGCAGCGGCCCGGGGCCGGGCGCCGCGGCCCGGGGCCGGGCGCCGCGGCCCGGGGCCGGGCGCCCGCGGCCTGCGCTGAGCATCGCGGACCCCCGCCCCCCCAGGGCCTGAGTCCGAGTCGTGGCCCACGATCGGCCGGATAGCGCTGCCGTGCTTAGGTTGACCGCTTCTCGTCGGGGGTCCGCGCGCTGACAGGCGGACGCCGCCGGTCACCTCGGCGTACCTGAGCACGAGTCCCCGGAATCGGATCGCCAGGATCTTCGGCCTCACCGGACCCCACACCCAGAAGGGCGTGGCCTAACGATGGTGGCTCTAACTCAGCGGCCGGACGGGGCGTTGAGTCTGCTCGGACGAAGTGCCGTGCCCGACTTGTCGCTCCAAAGGAGTCCTGGCGCTTTGGGCAAGCGCCGCTCCGGATTGGTCAGAGCCACAAGCCAGGCGTGGGCGCTGCCACCGAACCGCGCTGCAAAGAGCTCTCGAACTTCGGCGATCAAGATGCGATTGCGCCGGGTGTCCCGCACGACGTAGAGAGCTCCGATGTGCACTGCGGGACCCTGCCGCGCTGCCAGGGTGGCGACCTTCGCGTCGAGACTTCGCAGGCCGGCGCCGACATCCTCAAACCAGTCCCAGATCTCCGCCACGACGGCTTCGCCTGTCGCTCGGCGCACCAGGACCACGTCGATCGAGCGCGACCGCAGGTTGCCCGGATCGAGCGCGAGCTCAGGGAGGCTCCGCCACCCGCCCTCAGCCGCGATCCTGATCAATGTGTTCTGTCGTTTCAGATGCTCGGCGTCCCTTGGTCGATCCGCACCAGGCGCGCGCTCGAGAAACCCGACAAGTTGATCACCGACGGCGGCCGCAACGATTGCCCACGTCTCGAGGCTGGCGCCGGTGCCCTTGCCTCGTTCGAGATGGCTGATGTGCGTCTGCGAAAGTCCGGACCGGACAGCCACCTCCGCCTGCGAGAAGCCCGCGCTCGAGCGGGATTCACGGAGCGCTGAGCCGAGCCGCGTGGCGATCAACCGTGCTCGCTCCTCACTCTGGCGCTCGTACCGGCTGGATCGTCGACGGTGGGCCGTGTCGGGACTCTGCATAGCGATGCCATGATTAGCCGAGGCCCTTGGCTGGGACTTATCACGTCACAGGCCGCCGCCGGCTCGAAACCCTTCCCGCGCCACGCCTCAAGCGGCAGGAATGCTGGTCGACCGACGGTGCGACGCTGGCGCCCAGCGAAAGAACTGCACCGACTACCTATGGGGCCGCGAGCGGGCGCCTCTGGGACCAGGCAACGCGCTCCGTCCCCGGTATCGCGGGAGCCAAGACGCGGGGTTCGCCACGGGGCGGGGGCGCAGCGGCGCCGAGCCGGCGGCGAACTAGCGCGGGGCGAGGTTGATCGAGGTGATCTTGCCGGCCTCGACGCGGAACGTGGCGTCGAGGTGCTGGGAGGTCGCGCCGGGGCGCACGACGAGGATGTCGGCCTCGTAGGTGTTGCCGGTGTCGCGGACTTCGCCGGGGATCATCTTCAGGCCCTTGTCGCTGCGCAGGAACCAGCCACCGACGCGCTCGACCCCGCGCAGGGTCTGGACGCTGTCGCCGACGTGGACGCGCATCTCGGTCTTCTCGTCCATGAGCGCCACGGCACCGTCACGATCGCCGGCGTTGAGGAGCTCGAAAAAGACTTCCATCGTTTCAACTGCACCCATGCCCGCAGTGTAAGCGAGGAGCCGCGAGCCCGAGGAGGCGCACGCCGGACGGGCCGCCAGGGACCCGCCCTAGAAGCCGCCGCCGGCGCCGCCCCCGCCACCGCCCGAGCCGCCCCCGCCGAAGCCACCGCCGCTGCCCGACGACGACGGCGAGCTGCCGATCGTGCCCAGGGCGGCCATCATCCCGCCGACATCGGGGACCATGCCGCCCGAGAAGATCGAGGCCGCGGGGGCGCCCGCGGATCCACCGCCGAAGCCGCCAAGGCCGCCGCCGAGCGCGCTCGAGCCGTACCAGATCGGGAAGTACGCGCCCGAGGCGGCAACGCCGCGCTGGACATCCTCGACGGTCCGCCCGAGGACCGCCTGGACGTCGCGGTTGAGGTCGAGCGCGACGCCCCACACGACGGCCCGGTCGGGCGAGTCGAGCCAGTCGAGCTTGGCCGTCGCGACGACCTCGTTCATCGAGCGCGCCTGGGCCATCGTCGCCTCGAGCGTCCGGCGATATGCCTTGAGCTGGGCGTTGATCATCGCGCCGTCCCTGGTCCGGGCGGGCATCGCCTGGGCGATCGCGATCGAGACGGCCCCGCCGGCGAGCAGCCCGACGGCCACGAAGACGAGGCCGGAGATCGTCGCCGAGGCGGCAAACGTGAACGCGACGAACCCGAGGACCAGCTCGATCGCCCCGCGACCGCTGTAGCGGCCGATGGCCTTCGTGGGTGACTCGACGAACCAGCCCTGGGCGACGGCATGATCCTCGAGCTTCGAGTTGAACGTGGGCGTGTACTTGCCGAACTTGGGGATCTCGTCCGACTCGATCCGGTCGGCATCGCCGCCGACGCTGCGGAGTATCGTCAGGGCGTACGTCTCCGCCTCGGTCAGCTTCTGGCGCATCGCCTTCTGTTGGGAGGCGACCACTGCCGGATCCGTCGGCGCCGGCGGGGCGAGGTCGATGGCGATCGTCGAGGCGTGCTTGGGATCGGGCACGTCGAAGGCGATCTCGCCCCGGCTCGCGAGATCGAGCATCGCCGTGGTCAGCGCGCGGCGGCTCGACCGATCGTCGTAGACGAGGGCGGCCGAGGCCGGGGTCAGGTCGGGCGGGGGAGCGGGCATCAGGACCGACGGGTCATCGATATAGACGGCATCGCGGCCGCGCCGGTACCAGGCGAACGAGACCGAGGCAATCGACAGGATGACGATTCCGGGAGCCAGGATCAGCCCGATCAGGGCGTTGATGATCCGGCCGCGGGACAGATTGGCCGCGTTCTCGGGCGTCGCCGCGTCGTTGATCGGGCCCAGGCCGGCGGTCAAGGCACCGTCCATGTCGCAAACCTCGAGCCGCGGCAGCATGTCGTCGTTGAAGATCGCGTCGCGCTGGTCGTTCGAGAGGTAGGCGGCCCGGTAGCCGGGCCCGGCATAGAGCTGGATCTGGCCGTGGCACCGGCTGGGGTCGATCTCGAAGAGGATCACCAGGCCATCGTCGAAGCCCTTCCGCCCGACGCCCCACTGGTCCATGAGCGCCTGCGCGTTCGCCTCGGCATCGTCGCTCGAAATCCCATAGTCGACGATCTCCGAATAGACGACGACCTGCGCCCCGGTCCGGCCCTCGATCGCGCCGATCGTTGACTGCGCGGAGGCAATCGTGGCCGAGTCGAAGATCCCGGCGGTGTCGTAGACCCGCTTGCCCGGCACCGGGTCCGGATAGGGCGGGCCACTCGCGAGCGCGACCGCCGCGAGGAGCGGCAGGACGAGGGCCGACAGCAGGAGCGCGGCGATCGCCACTTGGAACCGCCGATGTCGAATCAGCTCCATCAGCGGATCGTAGCGCCCGCGCCTCGCCGCCGGACGAGCGCCAGGCCGCCGTCTGCCTCGAGGATCGCCTGGGCGGCTCGCGGCCGGCCGTTGTACGTGGAGCTGAGCGAGGCGCCGTAGGCACCGGCGTCGCGGATCGCGACGAGGTCGCCCCGGACGAGGGGTGGCAGGAGGTGCCGGCCCCACGAGTCGGTCGCCTCGCAGATCGGTCCCTCGACGGCGGTCGATTCGAGGCCGGACGAGGTCCCGGCCCAGGGCCGCAGCCCGGACGTCAGTGCGACGACGCCGTGGCGAGCTCCATACAGCGCCGGCCGGATCAGCTCGGTCATCCCGGCGTCGAGCACGACCATCGGCCCGTTCCTGTGTCGGGCATGGAGCACCCGCGCGACGAGGTAGCCCGCCCGGGCGACGAGCCAGCGGCCGGGCTCGACCGCCAGCCGGGTCGGGCGGCGGTCCGCCGGCAATGCCCCGATGAGCTCGGCCAGCTCCTGGGCAAACCGCGCCGGCCGGGGTGCGGGCGTGCCGACCTCGAAGACCGGGAAGCCGCCGCCCAGGTCGAGCGTGTCGAAGCCGGTCGTCGAGCCGCCGAGCAGCCCGACGACCGCCAGCGCCCGGCGGACGCCGTCGCGCCACGCATCGATCGCGCCGAGCTGCGAGCCGACGTGGAGGTGGATCCCGCGCCAGCGCAGCGGACCGGACGGACCGCCGCCGGCCTCGATCGCTGCGGCGAGCTCATCGGACGCCAGGCCGAACTTGCTCGTCGCGACGCCCACCGCCAGGCCCGGCAGCGTTTCGGGATCTACCGCCGGATTGAGCCGGAGCAGGACGTCGAGACGAGGTGCGCCCCGGCCGAGGGCGCGGGCGGCGAGTCGACCGAGGACCGCCGCCTCGTCGGCGGATTCGAGGGCGGTCCACAGGAGCGGCTCGCCCCGCTCGGCGGCCCGGACGACGGCGCGCAGGTCGGCGTCCGTCTTGCCGATCCCCTCGAGGGCGATCCGTCGATTGGGGACCCCGGCCAGGCGGGCGACGGCCCACTCGCCCCGCGACACGACCGAAGCACCGAGACCGAGCCCCGGCCCTGGCCCGGTCAGCCGGCCGACGATCCCGGGGACATCGTTGGCCTTGATCGAGAACAAGCGCAGGATCGGATCCGGGAAGGCCTCCGCCAGCTCGCCCGCCAAGCGATCCAGCTCCGCCGCGGCGGTCACGTTCAGCGGCGTCCCGAACCGCTGGGCCGCCCTGCGCAGGCCACCGGCAATCTCCGGCAGCCGGTCCGTCTCGATCACGGCCGCGGCCGCCGCGGGACCTCTCAGCGGCTGGTCTTCACGAACGGAATCAGTCCGATCAGCAACGAGACGACGCTGAGGACCACCGCCCCGATGACCGCCGCGGCGATCGTCGTCGTGTCGATCGTGTGCGGAAAGTGGCCGATCATGAACGTGATCTTGAGCTTCTCGGCGATGTAGGCGACGCCCAGCAGGACGGCGGCATTGACGATCAGGCCGGAGAGGCCGAGGGTCATCAGCGAGATCGGGAACGTCAGGATCTTGAGGACCGGCTTCACCAGGGCGTTGGCCAGGCCGATCACGACCGCCACGACGATGACCCACCAGACCTCCGGGTGCTTGCCGAAGTTGATGTCCGGGTAGACCAGGGTCGTCACCCAGAGCGCGATCGCGGTGCCGATCGTCTCGGTCGCAAATCCGATCATAGCGAGCCCTCCTTGGAGCTATGACGAACGAGGCGTGCCTGGAGATGGGCGCGAACGTCCGGCCACTCCGTATCGATCACGCTGTAGTAGGCCGAGTCGCGGGCCCGCCCGCCGGCCATGACCATGTGTTTGCGGAAGATCCCTTCGAACTGGGCGCCGAGGCCCAGGATGGCGTTCCGCGACTGCTCGTTCAAGGCGTCCGTCTTGAACTCGACCCGGCGCATCCCGAGGGCATCGAAGGCATGCCCCATTCCGAGGAGCTTGGCCTCGGTGTTGACGGCCGTGCGCTGGAACTCGGGGTCGATCCACGTCCAGCCGATCTCGAGGCGCAGGTTCGCCGGGGCCAGGGCGAGGTAGCGGGTGCTGCCGACGACCCGGTCGGTGGCTTGCTCGACGGTCACGAACGGCAGCTCCGTGCCCGCCGCTCCGGCCGCCAGCGCCGCCTCGACGATCCGGGCCATCCCCTCGGGTGTCGATCCGTCGATGGGCATCCAGCGCCAGATCGCGGGGCTCCGGCCGGCGGCCGTCAGCCCGGCCAGGTGCTCGATCGCCAGCGGCTCGAGGCGCACGTGGCTGCCGGCGAGCGTGACCGGTGCAATGCTCGGCTCCATCAACATCAGCCGAGTGTACGGGAGCGCTAGACTCGATGCCCCGTGCCGGAAACCCGTCCGACCTTCTCGAGGGAGTCGCCCGTGTCGTCATTCTCCGACAACATCGATACGTTCTTCGCCGAGTTCTTCGCCCTCAATCCGCTCTCGGCGACCGCCGCCGGGCTGCATGACCATGATGCCGAGTGGCCCGACCTGACCGAGGCCGGCCGGATGGACCGACTGGCATTCGCGAAGCGCTGGTCGGCCGTGTTCGAGGCGATCCCGGAGGCGGACCTCGACCGGGACGCCGCCGTCGACCGGACCCTCCTGGGCCTCGTTCTCGACGAGATGCGTTTCGAGGACGAGGAGCTCCGCCAGCTTGCCTGGGACCCGCTCGAATGGGTCTACCTCATGGGCGCGGGCATCTTCCCGCTCCTCTCGCGCGAGTTCGCGCCGCTCGCCGAGCGCCTCGCCTCGATCGCCGGGCGGCTCGAGGGGCTGCCGGCCGTCGTCGACGCGGCGCGCGCGAGCCTCGTCGGGACGCCCGATGGCCGGCCCGTTGCCCGCTTCCACACCGAGACGGCGCTCAACCAGCTGCCCGGGATCGCCGAGCTGATCTCCGACTCGCTGGCCGAGGCCGAGGCGGCCGTTGCGTCCGATCCCGCGGTCGCCGCCATGATCGACCGCCTGCGGGCGGCGGCAGGAACCGGCACGACGGCCGTGGCAAGCGCCGAAACGTTCCTGCGCGACGAGGTGCTGCCGCGATCCGCCGGCGAGGGCCGGCTGGGACCCGAGCTCTTTGCGGCGAAGATGCGCCGGACCCTGCGCGATGACCAGCTGACGCCCGCCCGGATCCTCGAGCGGGCGACGCAGGAGGCCGAGGCGATCCGGGTCGAGATGGTCCGCCTGGCGACCGACATGTGGCCGGCCTGGCGCCCGGGCGTACCGCGGCCGGCCAGCGACGGCGAGCTGGTCCGGGGCGTCCTGGATGCGATCGGCGCGGAGCACCAGCGGCCGGCCGATCTCCTCGACTTCTGCCGGGCCGAGCTTGGCCGGATCGAGGAGTTCTGCCGGGCGAAGAGCCTCGTCGGGCTGACCGATGAGCCGCTCGAGATCCGCTGGACGCCGGTCTTCCTGCGGGCCTTCGGTGGGGCGATGCTCGACTCGCCGGGACCGCTCGACCGCGGCCAGAAGGCCTTCTTCGCGATCACCCCGATCCCCGAGGACTGGACGGCGGAACAGGCCGAGAGCTACCTGCGCGAGGACAACGACCGGATGCTCCGGGTCCTGACCATCCACGAGGCGGTCCCCGGGCACTACCTCCAGGGCGCCTACTCGAACCTCTGCCCGTCGCTCGCCAGGGCGGTGTTCCAGAGCGGCGTCTTTGCCGAGGGCTGGGCGGTCTACGTCACCCAGGTGATGATGGACGTGGGTTACGGCGCCGATGACCCGGCGATCATGCTGACCCACTGGAAGTTCTACCTCCGGGCGGCACTCAACGCGGTCATCGATGTCCGGATCCACGCGGGCGAGGCCTTCGGCGGCCGGCTGGCCGAGGACGAGGCCGTCACGCTGATGGTCGACGGTGGCTTCCAGGAAGAGGCCGAGGCGCGCAACAAGTACAACCGGGCGCGCCTCTCCTCGACCCAGCTGTCGACCTACTTCGTCGGCTCGATGTCGCTGTGGGAGCTCGAACGCGATGTTCGCCGGAAGCTCGCCGGGGCGCGGGCCGGTGCGGTGGTCGAGCGCCCGATCCCGGGCGGCTTCGGGCCTACCCCGGGCTTCGACCAGCGTCACCATCTCGAGGCGGTGATGAGCCACGGGACCCTCGCCCCGTCGCTCCTCCGCGGCCTGGTCCTGGCCGACGAGCCCGGGGCGTAGCGCCCCGCGCAGCATCGAGGCCGGCAAGGAGACGATCGACGCGATAGCCGGCCGTCTCGGCCGCCCGGGCCAGGACCCCGCGGCGGGCGTCCGCCGGTCGACCGCCGTCCGCCGCGACGGTATCGAGCCACAGTAGCCAGGCCTCGCGCTCGACATAGTCCGACCCGTCCGACGTGTTCACCCGCAACCCGGCCCGGATCGCCGGATTCCGGAACCACGCCCGGATGGCCTCGTCGCCGAGGCCGGCCGGTGGTGGGTCCCCGCCGGCTGCTGCCCGCGCGAGGGCCACGCTCAGGCCGACGCCGCGGTCGAGGTCGGCCGGCGGCAGCCCGGCTTCGGCCAGGGACTCGCGGATGACCCGCCCCAGGCGGAGCCCATCGACATCAAGGCCGCCGATCGCGGCGGCCGCCGCGGAGATCAGGGCGCCGGGCGAGGAACGACCGGCGAGTGACGTGCGCAGCCCGGCCCGGATGCGCTCGTGCTCCGGTTCGAGAAGCAGGTCGGCCAGCGCGTCGGCGAGGCTCGGAACGGCCCGGCCGGCCAGCTGCTCCGCGAGGCGCGACCAGGGAGCGTCGGGGCCATCGGCGACCTCGCGCAGGTCGACGTAGACCCGGCAGCCATAGGCGGCAAGCTCGGCGGCAAAGCCCTCGGCGACGATCTCGTCCGTCGAGCGGAGCTCCTGCAGGCCGGTCATCGCGTCGCGCAGGCAGAGCCAGCGGCCCGGGCCGGCGCCGAGCTCCAGGGCGTCCCCGATCGTGGTTCGGGCCGGACGCTTCTCGCCGTCGGGTCCCCGCTCGGCGTAGCTCGACGAGATGCGCGCCCGCCCGCGAACCTCGGCATAGCGATTGTGGAAGAGGACCAGCGAGCGCTCGCCGGTCGGACCGCGGTTCGAGTAGGCGTAGACGTCCTCGTTCACCTGGCCCGGTCCGACCTCGAAATCGTAGAGCCGGAACCGGTCGGACCCGGCGAAGTCTGCCCGCCGGTGGAGGAGCGGGAAGATCGTCCGCTCGTGGTGGGCGAGGAGACCCTCGTCGACGTGCTCGTCGAGTCGCGGCCGGCGGAACTCCATCCCGTACTGCTCGCGGAAGCCCTCGGCCTGGCCGTGGCCGAGCAATGGCAGGCCGGGCAGCGTCGCCAGCACCGCCGCGACGCCGAAGTACTTGTCGCCGGTCCCGAACTGCTCGACGGCCGTCTTCTCGTCGGGGTTGCTCATGAAGTTGACGAACCGGCCAAGGATCGCCGGGTCGAACTCGAGGGTGTTCTTCATGACCTGCCGGTACTCGTCGTTCTTCTCGTCGCGAAGCATGTTCATGAACGCGCTGTTGTAGACCCGGTGCATCCCCAGGGTCCGCACGAAGTAGCCCTCGAGGAGCCAGAACGCCTCGGCCAGCAGGAGCGTCCCGGGCGCCTCGACGGCGACCCGGTCGACGACATCGCGCCAGAACTCGTTGGGCATCAGCGCCTCGAAGGCCCGCCGGCTCATGCCTCGCCCGGCCCGGGAGGGGATGGCGCCGCCGGCGCCCGGCTCGGGGAACCACAGGCGCTCGATGTGGCGCTTGGCCAGGACCATCGCGGCATCGAAGCGGATGACCGGGAACTGGCGGGCAACGGCAACGATGGTCTGGATGACGGCTTCCCGAACGTTGGCTTTCGAGTAGTCGAGCTGGGCCGTGTCGTTCCACGGGAAGGTCGTCCCATCGTTGCCGTGGTACACGTAGCGGACCCCGCCTGTTGCCTCATCGACCCGCTGGAAGACGACCGCCGCGTCGCTGGCGTCGTAGTAGTGATCCTCGAGCCGGATCGCGACCCGGGGGTCGTCGGAGAGGTCGGGGCCGTTGAACGAGTACGCCGGGAACGGCGAATCCGGCAACGACAGGAACCAGTCGGGATGCTCGATCACCCAGCGCGAATCGATGCCCATGTGGTTCGGGACCATGTCACTTGCCAGGCGGATGCCGTGGCGGCTCGCCCGGCTCCGCAGGGCATCGAGCGCGGCCGCCCCGCCGAGATCGCCCGCGATGACGTAGTCGTCGAGCGAGTAGGCCGAGGCGACGGCGTCGGGCTGGCCGCGGAGCTGCTTGATCCGGGCTGAGGCCCGGCTGCGCTCCCAGAGGCCGATCAGCCACAGTCCGGTGATACCGCGGTGGGCGAGCGTCGCCAGCTCCTCGTCGGGAATCGCGTCGAGCGTTCGGATCTCGCGCTGGTACCGGCCCGACAGCTGATCGAGCCACACGTAGGTGCTCTTGGCGACGAGGATCAGCCGGGGCATCCAGTCGGTGTCGACGCTGAAGCGCTCGGTCTCGAGCGCCTCGCCCTCGAAGGTGTAGACCTCGGCGGGCCCGCCGGCGCCGGCGTCGGGCTGGACGGCATGCCAGGCGAGCTCGGCGGAATGCCGCTCCTCGGCCAGGACATCGAGGGCCACGAGGAGCCGGTCGAGCAGGTCACCGAGGAGCGGCGCGAAGCGCTCACCCCACGCGGCGCGGATGTAGCGGAGCTGGTCGGCGAGCGATCCCGGCGCCGCCAGGGCCGGCTCGCGGAGCAGGTCGATCAGCGAGCGGGGATCGTCGGGAAACGCCGGCCGCGTGTCGAGGGTTGCCTCGAGCGCGGCCTGGACCGCGGGCATCGCCGCGGCCCGATCGCGCAGGGGACGCAGGTCGACCAGCTCCCCGAACGGCGCGACGGCCGGGTTCTCCGAGAGGACACCGAGCAGGAGGAGCTGCGCCAGGGCGACATCGGGATCGGGTTTCTCGGGCTTCGCCAGCCGCCGGGGGAACTCCACCGGAAAGGCCTCGATCGTCGCCGCAAGACGGTCCGGCCCGACGACCTCCTCGAGCTCGTCGGCGGCGAGGCGCAGCGCATCGGGCCGGGTCGTCTCCCGGTACCGATCGATCAGCCGGCCGAGGATCGACACGAGGATCCCGGCGGCGTGGAGCTCGCCGGCGGTCACCGCCGGTGGCGCACCCGGCGCTCCGGCCGGCGTTGCCTCGGTGCGCCCCGCGGCGAGCTTCGCGGCGATTGCCTGGGCGGTCGCGAGGCCGGGCTCGAGGGTCAGGTCGGCGAGGTGGTACTGCTCCCGGGCGAGTCGGGCGAGGCGGAACTCTCGTTCGGTGGGTCGCCGGGGCGCCACCTCAGCGGACGGCGCCGATCGAGGTCGGGAGGAGGGTCGGCCGCTCGTCGAGCCCGTCCGACGCCGGCCGCTCGTCCTGGACGTGCTCGATCGCCCGCCGGAGGAGCTCCAGCCCGGACGGATCGAACTCGTACTTCCAGGCCCGGACGCGCTCGGGCCGGCTGAACCGGTCGTCGAGCCCCAGGGCGATCGCCTCGCGCGACAGGAGGATCAGGTCGGCGACGTCGTCGATGTGCTGGAGGCCTTCGTCCGAGCCGATGACGGCGCGCACGATCTCGACCCCGGTCGCGCCCGCCAGGCGGAGCGTCTCGGCGATATTGTCGGTGCCTGTCTCCGACGCGCAGACGAGGCCGACCGCGGCGCCCGGCGGCAGGGCCCCGATCTCGTGGACGAGCTCCATGTAGCCCGGCCCGACGATCATCGCGATCACCGGGATGCCGAGCCCCACCGAGTACGCCTGGGCCTCATCGGCATGGAAGGTCGTCGTCGCGATCAGGTCGTAGTGGAAGCGCTCGAGCCGCTCGGGGATCTCGTGGAGCAGGGCGCCGTCCGCCTCGACCGCGGTGGGGAATGCCTCGGCGATCGCCGCGGCATCGTAGACGGCGTCGGCGGTGGTGCATTCCGCGAACAGGATCCGGGCCATCGGTCCCGGCCGCTTGCGCTCGGCCGCCGCGGCGAACGTCGCCGAAGCCACCTCGTCGGCGGTGAACCCGGCGGCGCTGGCTCGTCGGAGCATCTCGGCGACGATCCCGGCCAGGGCCTCCTGGCCCCGCCGCTGGGGCGGCCGGTCGGCGACGTGGGTGCCCGCGCCGTGGCGGCTCGTCACGTAGCCGGCATCGGCGAGCCGCTTGTAGACCGCCCGGATCGTGTTCGGATTCACCCGCAGGGCCGCCCCGAGCTCGCGGACCGGGGCAAGGCGGGCACCCGGCAGGAGCCGGCCGGAATCGATCTGGTAGGCGACCTGCCAGAAGATCTGCGTGCTGATCGGGACGTCCGAGTCGCGCTCGACGTCGAGGCCCCGATGTGCTGTTGACATAGTAGAGTGGTCCAAGTAAAATTTGGCCTAGGACACTATATCAACATCGAGCGCGCGTCCGGCTCGAGCCTTATCGAGACCACCATGGCACTCATCGCAGCGATCCTGCTCATCACCGTCATCCTCGCACTATTCGGTGCCGCGGCGCAGCGCTGGGGCGTCGACACCCGCGAGGACCGCATCGACTCGCAGACCCCTCGCGCAGGAATGCGCTAGGACTCAGGAGCTTCCGCGGCCCAACACCGCCGGTCACTCCAGCCCTCGGTTCGCGGCGCGCAGGCCGCAGCCGACACGGTGCCTCTGGCTGCCTGCCCTCCTCCGAGGGCCGGCCGTGCCGGGGGCACCGTCATGTCCGGCTCGGTGAGTCATCCGGCGGCCCTGCCTGCGCCGTAGGATTGCGCAGCCGTGCGATTCGACCAACACGTCCAGCGCAACCTGGGCCGCCTCCTCGTCGTGGTGGCGTTCGTCCTGATCCTGCTCGACACGCTGGCGCAGGAAGGCGGCGGCGGGGGCATCCTCCTGGCCGGAGTGCCCCTCCAGGCTGTCGGGGCGATCGTCCTCGGGATCGGCGCCTGGCTCTGGTTCATCCGTTCCCGCCGCCCGGAGCGCTGACCTCGGGCCGGGACGGAGCGGTTTGGCGCGCAAAGTGGTTGCGTGTGCAATAGTTGTCGGGCGGGTCGGACCCGACCCCTGACGAGGCAGCCATGACCCACGCAGCACGTGCCGCAGTCACGCCGACTCCGGCCCCCCCGAACGCCATGGCTGCGCCAGGCGATCGAGAAGCCGAAGACCCGCTCGGAGGGATCGCCGGCGTTCTCCGGGCGCACCGGATCGAGGCGATCGTCGTCGACACCGCCGAGCAGGCGCGGATCGCCGTGCTGGCCCTGATCCCCGAGGGCGCCGAGGTCCACTCGGGCAAGTCGAAGACGCTCGAGGATGTTGGACTCTACGCGGAGCTCGTCGAGTCCGGCCGCTACGAGGCCATTCGCCCGCGGCTGTTCAAGATGGACCGGCAGACGCAGGCCGCCGAGATGCGCCGGATGGTGGCCACGCCCGACTACATGGTCGGTAGTGTCGCCGCGATCACCGCGGATGGCGCGCTCGTGGCCGCCTCGGCCACGGGCAGCCAGCTCGGCTCCTATGCCGCCGGTGCCGGCCACCTGATCCTGGTTGTCGGCAGCCAGAAGCTCGTGCCCGACCTGGACGCGGCCCTGCGCCGGATCGCCGAGGTCGTCTTCCCGTACGAAGACGCCCAGGTGGTCGAACGCCTGGGTGTGCACACGATCCTCGAGAAGATCCTGATCATCTACGGCGAATGGACGGCCGGGCGGACGACGGTTGTCCTCGTCCGGGAGCCGGTCGGGGTCTAGGCGGTCACCCGCTCGAGACGCTCGGCGATGGCGACGCCGGCTGCCGGCAGGTAGAGCTGCTCGGTGTACTCGTGGAGCATCCGGGTCGTCGAGAACCGCCAGATCGTCGAGGCGATCGAGTTGCGCATCCGCTCGGTCCAGCCGGCGGGGATGCCGCTCGGGCCACGCTCGTAATAGCGGGGGACCACCTCGTCCTCGAGGATCCGGTACAGGTCGAGGGCATCAGCCCAGTCCTGGGCGCCCTCGTCCGGGTTCTGTTCCCGGCCGCCGATCGCCCAGCCGTTGTCGCCCGTCCAGCCCTCGTCCCACCAGCCGTCGAGGACCGACGCGTTGACCACCCCGTTCTGGGCGGCCTTCATGCCGCTCGTCCCTGAGGCCTCCAGCGGCCGCCGGGGATTGTTCAGCCAGACATCCACGCCCTGGACCAGGAACCGGGCGATGCGCATGTCGTAGTCCTCGAGGATGTAGACCCGTCCGCGCAGGGCGGCCGACCGGGAGCGCTCGAAGATCTGCTGGATGACGCCCTGGCCCGGGCGATCGGCCGGATGGGCCTTGCCGGCGAAGACGATCTGGACCGGCCGATCCGGATGCCACAGGAGCCGGGCCAGGCGCTCGACGTCCGTGAACAGGAGGCCGGCCCGCTTGTAGGTCGCGAAGCGGCGGGCGAAGCCGATCGTCAGGATCTCGGGATCGAGGGCCTCCTCGAGCTGCTCGAGGACGACCGGCGCCTCGCCATGGCGGGCGAACTGGCTGCGCAGGCGCTTGCGGGCAAAGACCGCCAGCTCGCTCTTCTGGCGCTGGTGGGCGGCCCACAGGTCGCGGTCGGGAATCTTGGCCAGGCGTTCCCAGAACCGGCCCGTCTTCGTCTGCGGATCGAGGTCGTCGAGGTCGGCCCCAAGGATGTTCGCGTACAGGCCGTTCATCTCGGTCCCCACCCAGGTCGGGGCATGGACGCCGTTGGTGATCCCCAGGATCTTGCGGTCTCCGAGCATCGGCGACCAGGTGGCGTTGGCGGTCATTGCGTGGAGCTGGCTGACGGCGTTCGCCCCGGACGAGAGGCGCAGCGACAAGGCCGTCATGTCGAACTGGCGCGGATCGTCGTCCATGCCCCGGCCGAGGACCAGGAGCTGCTCGAGGTCAAGGAGGCTGGCCGCCTCCGGCCGATCGACGGCGAGCACCGGCCCGGCGACGCGCCGGACGAGGTCCGCCTCGAAGCGCTCGTTGCCCGCCGAGACCGGCGTGTGGATCGTGAAGACGCTCGTCCGCCGGACCTGCTCGAACGCCGCCTCGAACGTTGCCCCCGCGGCGACGAGCTCGCGGGCGCGCTCGGCGAGCAGGAATGCGCTGTGGCCCTCATTCAGGTGCCAGGCCGACGGGTTGATCCCGAGGGCACGGATCGCCCGCGTGCCGGCAACGCCCAGGACCAGCTCCTGGTGGAGACGCATCTCGCGGCCGCGGACGTACAGGATGTGGCTGATCGGGCAGTCGGCCTCGTCGTTCTCGTTCGTGTCCGTGTCCAGGAGGAGCGTCGGGACGCGGCCGACCTGGGCCACCCACACCGCGACATGGAGCGTCCGGCCGGGGAGGTCGATCGTGACGGTCAGGGGATCGCCGTAGCGATCGGCCGCGCGCAGGACGGGCAGCCGGGCGAGGTCGTAGTCCGGGTAGGCGTGCTCCTGGTGGCCGTCCGCGTCGATCGTCTGGCGGAAGTAGCCCTTGCGGTACATCAGGCCGACGCCGATGAACGGGAGGGCCATGTCGGAGGCCGTCTTCAGGTGATCACCGGCGAGGACGCCGAGGCCGCCGGAGTAGATCCCGAGGCTCTCGTAGAAGCCGTATTCCGCGCAGAAGTAGGCGATCGGCCCCTCGAGCGAACGGGCGTACTGGCGATGGAACCAGTGGTTCCGGCCGTTGGCGAGATAGGCGTCGAGGTCGGCGATGACCGCCTCGTACTCGACGAGGAAGTCCTGGTCCTCGAGCAGGCTCCGCCAGTCGACGGCGCCCTCGAGGACGGCCACCGGGTTGCGGTAGCGGGTCCAGGCGGCCGCGTCGATGCGGTTGAAGAGGCGCTTTGCCTGGGGGTGCCAGCTCCACCACAGGTTGTAGGCGAGCCGGCGCAGGCCTTCGAGCTGGGGGGGCAGGCGGAACGGCGCGCCGGGCATCGTCGGCACGCGGACGAGGGGATCCATTCGCGGCGAATGATAGGCGAGCGAGCGAGGCGGCGGCGCGGCCCCGACAATGGGCCGATGCGAATCGTGTCGGTCGCCGCCGAGTGCGAGCCCTGGGCCAAGGCGGGCGGGCTGGGTGATGTGGTCGATGCCCTCGCCCGCAGCCTCGGCCGGACGGGAGCCCTGGACCAGCCGGTCGACGTCTTCCTGCCGGCGTATCGCTCGGTTGTCCTGCCGCCCGGCGCGGCGGTCGAGACGCTGACGGTCACGGTGCCTGGGCCCTATGGGCCGGCCACGGGCGCCCATCCGAACGGCAGCGCGAACGTGGTCATCCGCTCGCTCCTGACCCACGGCTACCGGTTGCGCCTCGTCGACCACCCGGTCGCGTTCGACCGCGACGGGATCTATGGCTTCGACGACGACCCATGGCGCTTCGGCCTGCTCGGGCGGGCAGTCCTCGAGACGCTGCGGGCCGAAGGACAGCCGATCGACCTCCTCCATGTCCATGACTGGCACGCATCGACCACCGTCGTCCTGCGCGACCGGTTCTATGCAGGTGATCGAATCGTCGGCCAGCGCTCCCTGGCGACGCTGCTGACCATCCACAACCTCGCCTACCACGGCTGGGTCGGCCTGCCCGGCCTGGCGAGCCTGGGGCTGGCACCCGGCGACCGGGTTGTCGCGCCCGGCGCCGCGGGGATTGATCTCCTGTGGGCCGGGATCGAACGGGCGACGCTCGTCAACACGGTCAGTCCGACGTTCGCTGCCGAGGCCCTGACGCCGGCGGTCGGGTTCGGCCTCGACCCGACGCTGCAATGGAAGGCGGACCAGGCGGACCTCGCCGGGCGGCCGCGCTTCTTCGGGATCCTCAACGGGATCGATCCGGCCGTCTGGGATCCGGCGACCGACGCAGACCTCGCGGCTCCCTACTCGGCGCTCGATCTCGCCGGCAAGGCAGGCTGCCGGGCAGACCTCCTCGAGCGGGTCGGCTTCGATCCGGGTGACGACGGTCCGGTCCTGGGAATGATCGGCCGGCTCGATCCCCAGAAGGGCTTCGACCTGCTGGCCGAGGCAGCCCCGCGGCTCCTGGCGTCGGGCGCCCGGCTGATTGTCCAGGGCAGCGGCGATCCGGCCCTCGCGGCCCCGTTCCGCGCCCTCGCCCAGCGGCGGCCCGACCGGATCGTCCTCAACGAACGATTCGACCGGGCGATGGCCCGCCGGATCTATGCGGGCGCCGACCTCTACGTGATGCCCAGCCGGTTCGAGCCGTGTGGCCAGGGCCAGATGATCGCCCTCCGGTACGGGACGCCGCCGGTCGTCCATCGGACCGGCGGCCTGGCCGACACGGTCGTCGACGAATACCTTCACCCGGGCGCCGGGACGGGCTTCGTCTTCGACCATCCGACCGCCGACGGCCTGGCATGGGCCTGCGAGCAGGCCTTCGAGGCGCGTGGCGACGCCGCCGGGTGGGCCCGGCTCGTCGGCCGGGGGATGGCCGTCGACAACGACTGGGCATCCGGTCCGACGGCGGCCTATCTCGACGCGGCCCGGAGGGCCGTGGCGCTCGCTGCGGCGCCGCCGCCGGCCGGGCGCAGGAGCCGGGCTCCGAAGCCGTAGAATCGGCCGACCCAATCCCCGGAGGTGTCATGGCCCGCCAGTTCGTCGTCCAGCTCCCGAATCAGCCGGGCGCCCTCGCAACCTTGTCGGAAGCGCTGGCCGAGCGCGGGGTCGACCTGCGGGCGATCGGCGGCGGGAGCATGGGCGAGACGGGGCACGTGATCATGACGACAGCCGATGACGACGGTGCCCGGGCGGTCCTCGACGCTGGCGGCTACACGTTCGTCGAGGGCGAGTCGATCCTCGCCGAGGTCGGCGATCGGCCCGGCGGAATGGCCGGCGTGTCACGCGAGCTCGCCGACGCGGGCGTGAACATCATCGGCCACCTGTTCCTCGGCCGATGGGGCGACCGGGCGATGTTCACCTTCGTCGTGGACGACCCCGACAAGGCTCGCCCGATCCTCGAGCGCAAGCCCTAGCCGCCGCTCGACAACCGGGACCGACGAGATGCACTTCGACCGGATGATCACGGCCGTCGATGCCCACGCCGCCGGCGAGCCCGGCCGGGTGATCACCGGCGGCGTGCTCGATGTCCCGGGGGCCACGATGCTCGACAAGATGGCCCATCTCCGGGACCACGCCGACGACCTGCGCAAGCTGATGCTGCGCGAGCCGCGCGGCTATCCGGCCGCCAACTGCAACCTCATCCTGCCCCCGACGATCCCCGGCGCCGATGCCGGCTACGTGATCATGGAGCAGGTCGAATACCCGGCGATGTCGGGCTCGAACACGATCTGCGTCGTCACCGTCCTGATCGAGACGGGCATGGTCCGCGTCACGGAGCCCGTCACGACCCTGCGTCTCGAGTCACCGGCCGGGCTGATCGAGGTCAACGCCGAGGTCCGTGACGGCCGGGTGATGAGCGTCACGTTCCGGAACGTGCCCGCGTTCGCGGTCCACCTCGACGCGGTCGTCGAGGTCCC
>JANWLH010000148.1 GCA_025450915.1 Candidatus Limnocylindrales bacterium
CCCGTTCGAGCCCGTCGCGCCAGTACTTGCGCTCGAACCGGAGGGTCGGAACCTGGCTGCCCATTCGACCAGAGTCTAACGGGAGGCCAGGACCGCGGCCCGGCTCGCGATGGCTCGACGATGGCACGGGCGCTTGATGTGTGGTCGATTCGACCGGTTCGTTCGCCCCAGGCGACACGCCGGCCCCGGGGCGCCACGTGCGACGGCACCGCGGCAGGAATCACAGACCCCGCCGTGGGGCGGGGTCAGAAGCCCGAAGCGGAGCCGCGGACTACGGGTTGCGGCGCTCGCGGAGCGTGGCGGCCTTGCCGACCCGGTCGCGCAGGAAGTAGAGCTGGGCGCGGCGCACCTGCTGGTGGCGCAGGACCTCGATCTTGTCGATCCTCGGGCTGTTGATCTTGAACGTGCGCTCGACGCCGACGCCGCTGGCGATCCGGCGGACCGTGATCGACCGGGTCACGCCGCCGCCGCGCAGGCGCATGACGTCACCCTCGAAGACCTGGATCCGCTCGCGGCTGCCCTCGACCACCTTGGCATGGACCTTGACCCGGTCGCCCGGCGCCAGCGTCGGCAAATCGGTGCGGATCTGATCCTGGACGATCTCGTCGAGTACGGTCACTGCGGTTTCCTTGCGTTGTTCTTGGCGCAGCATCGCTGCGCGAGGATTGCATCGGGGAACGGGTCGTAGCGACGACCGACGGCGCAGTGTAGCACGACCCCGGCGCTACTCGGCCGGGCCACCCTCGGACTCGAGCTCGCCGAGCAGCGTCCGGTCCTCCGGCCCGAGGACGCGATCCGCCAGCAGGTCGGGCCGCCGTTCGAGCGTCCGGCGGAGGGCTTCCCGGCGGCGCCAGCGACGAACCGCGGCGTGATCGCCGCTCGAGAGGATCGCCGGCACCCCGCGGCCCTCGAAGATCGCCGGCCGGGTGTACTGCGGGTACTCGAGCAGGCCGTCGGCGAACGACTCCTCGGTGGTCGAATCGTCGTCGATCGCTCCGGGCAGGAGCCGGATCAGGGCGTCGATGACGACAAGGGCCGCCAGCTCTCCGCCGGTCAGGACGAAGTCGCCGATCGACAGCTCGAGATCGACCATCCCCCGGATCCGCTCGTCGATCCCCTCGTAGCGCGGGCAGACGAGGATGAGGTGGGCGTGGAGCGCCAGCTCCACCGCTCGTGCCTGGTCGAAGACCTCGCCTGCCGGGTCGAGCAGGATCACGAGCGAATCCGGCCGGCGCAGCTCGGCCAGCGCGGCCGCCACCGGCTCGGGCCGGAAGATCATCCCGGGGCCGCCGCCGTAGGGCGTGTCGTCGACCGATCGGTGCCGACCGAGGCCCCACGTTCGCAGGTCGTGGACGCGGACCGTCGCCAGGCCCTGCTCCTGGATCCGGCCGGGGATGCTGTCCGACAGCGGACCGGCGAGCATCGCCGGAAAGAGCGTGACGATGTCGATCTCGATGGTCATCGTCGGTTGGTCAGCCTTCGGGCTGGGCATCGGGCGCGGCCTCGGCGCCGGGGCTCGCATCTGCTTCGGCGTTGGCCTTCGCCCGCGCAGCGTCGCCCTTGCGCGGCCGTGGCGGGCGATCGGGTTTCGGCGGCTTGACCGGCGGCAGGTCGAGCGCCTCGACATCGACCGTCAGCCCGCTCCCGTGCGGGTCGATCGAGACGACGAAGTCGCGGACGGCCGGTACGTCGAACTCGCCGCGCGGCCCGCGAACGACGTAGGCGTCGTTCTCGGCGACCCGGTAGATGTCGACGACCGTGCCGAGCTCCTCGCCGTCGCGCCCGACCACGGGCAGGCCGACGATCTCGTGCCACAGCCACGACTCGGTGCCCGCGGCGACCTCGTCGACCGGGACGAGCGCCTCGAGGTAGGCGCCCCGGAACGCCTCCGCCGCCTGGCGGTCGGGGGCCTCGGCCAGGCGGATCCGCCAGCCCGGGCCGTCGGCGACGGCCACGCCCTCGATGACCTTGAGCGCCCGGTCGCTGCCCTCGCGATAGAGGCTGGCGCCACGCTTGAAGCGCGCCTCGGGCCGATCGGTCAGGACCTCGACCCGGAGGGCTCCGTTGAGCCCGTGGACACCCCGGACGAGGGCGACCACGAGGCGCTGGGATTCGACCGTCAGACGATCTCGAGTGAGATGGGCTCGCCGTCGCGCGCCGCGCGGACCTTGAGGAGGGTCCGGAGCGCCTTGGCCACGCTGCCGTTGCGGCCGATCACCTTGCCCATGTCGTCTTCGGCGACATGCAGCTCGAGCACCACGCCGTCGCGATCGCGGACTTCCTCGACCGTCACCTCGTCGGGCTGGTCCACGAGCGACTTGGCAACGTACTCGACGAGCTCCTTGGCTGCCATCTGGCTACTTCCCCGCCGGCAGGATGCCGGCCGAGCGGAAGAGGCGGGCCACCGTGTCCGACGGCTGGGCACCCTGGGAGAGCCACTTCTTCGCCCGCTCGGCGTCGATCTTCAACTCGATGGGATCGGTCCGTGGGTTGTAGTGCCCGATCGTCTCGAGCGAACGGCTGTCCCGTGCGCTGCGCGAGTCGGCGACGACCAGCCGGTACGTCGGCTGCTTGGTGGCTCCCACCCGGGTGAGCCTGATGCGAACGGCCATGGGCCTGCTTCCTCCTCGAAGACACTGGGCGACGGGCGCCGCGGGGACGGCACCCGTCGTGATAGGAACGCGAACGATCACTTGAGAACGAGCACGAACCTCGCGCTCGAGACGTCGCTGCCGACGGTCTGCGACCAGGCGATGCTCTGGATCGGCTCCAGGAATGGCTGGACGTCCGAATCATAGGCCTTCAGGCCCGCGGCGCCGGCGGCGGTCGATTCGAGCGCCGTGCGCAGGCTGGTCAGGTCGACGAAGCCCTGGCCGGCATTGCTCGATCCGGCCATCCCGATCGCCCGCTGGTAGGCGGGCTGGTCGGCGAGCGAGTTGCCCGCCTTCGTGTCGAGAACGGCCTTGACGAAGCCGTCGCCGACACCCGCGATCACGAGGTCGTTGGTCTGGGTGAAGGCGAGCTTGACGGTGCCCGCCGTGGCACCGCCGTTGTACGGGGCGCCGACGATCGTGATCGTCTGGCCGTCGTAGGGCTCGGTGCTGACGGTGATCCCGGCCTGGCTGCCGGCGAGGCTGGCCAGGTTCTTGAGCTCGGCGAAGAGGTCAGTGGACGCCGATGCGTCGGTGGTCTGGGCGACGATTCCGCCGCTGAAGCCGTCGCCGTCGTGGAGGACGACGACGTCCGCGTCACCGAGCCAGCCGACGGCCTTGTCGATTCCGCCGACGTACTTGAGGGCCGCGTCGACCTGGGCGGCGGTCGGGCCGCCGGGCTGGCCCTCGAGCTGGGTCACGGTTCGCTTGAGCAGGCTGCCGACATCGTGCAGCTCGTATTGGGCGATCGTGCTCGCCGGCAGCTCCGTCGCGAGGGTGCTCGTCCGGCTGGCCTGGGCCGGCTGGCCGGCGACTGCCGGGAAGGCGGAGTCGATGACGAGGTGGTCGGACTCGGCCGTCAGGCGCACCGCCACCCAGTCGGGCAGCTTCGAGGTATCGATGGCCGGCATCTTGGGCATCGCCATCGTCATCGCGCCGGCATCGGTCCCGAGCTGGCCGAGCACCTGGGATTCGGCATCGCTCATCAGCTTGACGTAGCTCTTCACGTTGATGAAGGCGCTGCCGAGGTCGTCGCCATTGAGCGCCGCTGCGGCCGCCTTGAAGCCGGCGCTGTCCGCCAGGGCGTTGCTGGGCCCCCGGCTGATCGCGGCCTTGACCGCGTCGACGGTGCCGGCGATGAGCACGGAGCCATCGATCCCCCATGCGCCGGTCGTCTTGGCGCTCGATCCGGCCTTCTCGGTCAGGTCGACGCCGCCGACGGTCTCGTGGCTCGCACCGGACGGGGCGATCGAGGTCAGCCAGGCCGCGGCCTTCGCCGTGTCGCTGACCGAGGCGACGAGCAGCACGCCGGGCGCCGTGGCGTCGGTCCCGTCGACGGACAACCCGATCTGGCCGCCGAACCAGGGCTTGATCTCGGTGGAGAAGTCGTGCTTGTTGTCGGTCAGCCGCTTGACCAGCCGGTCGAGGCCGTCATCGGCCTTGGCGTCGAAGCTGGTCTGGTCGGCGAAGCCCGGGAACTTCGAGAGGAAGGCGAGCAGGTTCGCCCGCTGGTCGCCGGGCATGTCGGCCCGGATCTCGGCGTAAGCGACCGCGTCGGCCGGGGCCCAGGGCAGGACCGCCGAGGACGACTTCGCGGATGAGAGAACGGCCACGCCGAGGACGCTGCCGGCCAGGATGACCACCGTGGCGACTGCCGCGACCGCCCAGCGCAGGGGGCGCCGGGCGGGCTTCGCGATCGGGCCATTCAGCGGCGGCACGACCTCGACCGCAACCGTCGGGACGGCCTCGGTCGTCGGCTCGAGGTTGCTGGCTGGCTCGATTGGTTCGGTCACGCTGGACCCCCTTTCCTAGCGGCGGCCAAGAAGGCCCGCCGCGGCACTGCGTCGTCCGGCGCCGCCGGAGAACTGCTTCATCATTTTCTGCATCTCGCCGAACTGCTTGACGAGACGGTTGACATCGGGCAGCGTCGTGCCCGAGCCGGCCGCGATCCGCCGCCGGCGGGATGCGTTGAGGACATTCGTGTCGCGCCGTTCGCGCGGGGTCATCGCCCGGATGATGGCTTCGGTGCGCCGGATCTCGCCGCGGTTGACCGCGTCCTCGGCCTGCTTGGCCATGTTGCCCATCCCCGGCAGCATGCCCACGATCTGGCTCAGCCCGCCCATCTTCTGGACCTGCTGGAGCTGGTCGAGGAAGTCGTCGAGGGTGAAGGTCGACTTGCGCAGCTTCTCCTCGAGCTTGGCTGCCTGCGTCGCGTCGAACGTCTCCTGGGCCCGCTCGACGAGCGTCAGGACGTCGCCCATGCCCAGGATCCGGCCGGCCAGTCGGTCCGGGTAGAACACCTCGAGGGCGTCGGTCTTCTCGCCGGTCCCGAGGAACTTCACCGGCAGCCCGGTGACCGCGCTGATCGACAGGGCGGCCCCGCCGCGGGCGTCGCCGTCGATCTTCGTGAGAACGAGGCCGGTGAGCGGCACCGCTGCGGCGAACGCCTGGGCGACCGCAACGGCCTCCTGGCCGGTCATCGCATCGACGACGAGGAGCGTCTCGACGGGCTTGATGGCTGTGTTGAGGGCGGCGATCTCCGCCATCAAGGCCTCGTCAACGGTCAGCCGGCCGGCGGTGTCGATGATCACGACGTCCCGATTGGTCCGGCGAGCGGCTTCCAGCCCACCCTGGGCGATCTCGACGACGGGCGTGCCGACGGGCGCCAGGTGGACGGGCAGCTCGAGGGTCTTGCCGAGTGTCGCGAGCTGGTCGGCCGCGGCCGGGCGGTAGGGATCGGCGGCGACGAGGAGCGGACGGCGACCCTGCTTGACGCAGTAGCGGGCGAGCTTGGCGGCCGACGTGGTCTTGCCCGAGCCCTGCAGGCCGACGAGCATCACGACGGCGGGATTGCCCTGGAGATGGAACGTCCGGTCGCCGGCCGACAGGAGGCCGGTCAGCTCCTCGTTGACGATCGCCACGACCTGCTGGCCGGCCGTCAGGCTGTCGAGGATGTTCGCCCCGATCGCCCGCTCGCGAACCCGGGCGATGAAGTCGCGGACGACCTTGAAGTTGACGTCGGCCTCGAGCAGCGCGAGCCGAACCTCGCGCATCGCTACGTCGACGTCGGCCTCGCTGACGCGGCCGCGGCCGGTCAGCGATCCGAGGGTCTTGCGCAGGCGCTCGCTGAGAGCGTCAAACATTGACGTGGCGACTCCGTGACGACGGCCGGCGAGGGCGACTCGCTCGGGTTGGTGCGCGGGTTCTGACGCACCGAGGCCCTCCGATTGTAGCGCAGGCCCGGCGCCGCTCCGGAAGCAGCCAATGGTCGTGCCTGTCGTTTCGCGTTGCCACCGCGCACCGGCCGCAGGTTGGCGGCGCGCCCGCGGCGGATGTCGATCTGGGTGCTACGAGCGTCGAATCCAGAGCAGGCCGTCGCCGGACCAAGGCCTGGACGCGTCCGCGAGGGCGCGACTTACCTGGATCGACGGCATTGGGAACGCGGCGCGAATCAGATCCGGATGGGCCCGGACGATCGCGCGGTGGTGGCGCGTCGCGGGGAGCGCAAGGACGAGGCGAATCGGCCTCGGCACCGGGCCAGATGACGGGTCCAGGAAGGCCTGGCGCTTGGCGTGGAGCTCGCGAATGACCTCCTCGAGGCTGCCCAGGTGCGTTTCGACCTCGACGAGCACGATGTGCACTCGGCTGTCGAGCCGAAGGTCGACCGAACGCCGACCAGGTCCCGGGACTGCGGCCTCGACGGTCGGCTTCCAGAGCGGGTCGCGAGCGCGGAGCAGCCCATCGACGATCCCGGCCTGCCGCGCGTCGCGGATCAAGGCCCCGGCGCCCTCGAACGCCATTAGCCGCAGATCGGCTCCGAGGACGGCTGCGACGTGAAATCGCGTCCGGAGGGCGATTCCCGGATGGCCCTGCTCGAGCTTGCTGATCAAGGAGCGGCTCACGCCGATCGAATCGGCAATCGCTGCCTGGGAGGCGCCGGAGCGCAGGCGCAGGACCCGCAGCTCATCGGCCAGGCGCATCGACTGTCGCCGCAGCGCTCGCTCGCCCTCGCGAATTGCCGTCCGGTTCTGGGGTCGGTTCACCCGCCGAGTACAGCAGCCGCCGATCCATCGGGGATCTATCGGCGCTTCGCCGGCAGATCGTCGGATGTCTCCGTGGTAGCGACAAACGGCACTTCTTCGGAGGTCGCCACCGATGAATCGCCCTCCAGAGCTCGAAACCTGTCCCCGCCCAAGCGTGAGGCGGCACAAATCGGCGTCCCCTCGTAACCCCGGAGCGACGCGCACGGGCCAAACGCGGTGTTTGTCGATCCTGGTTCTACAAGTGCCGCCGGCGCGCCTCGCACCCGGCGCCCCGCCGCCGCAATGCCGCCGCAGCACAGGCGCGAGAACGGGCTACTCGGCGAAGAGGGCCGCCACGAACGCCTCGGGGTCGAACGGCAGCAGGTCGGCGACCTGTTCGCCGACCCCGACGAAGCGGACGGGCACGCCGAGATCGGCCTCGATCGCGAAGACGATCCCGCCCTTGGCGGTCGAGTCCA
>JANWLH010000149.1 GCA_025450915.1 Candidatus Limnocylindrales bacterium
ACATCCGGAAGACGCCGAAGCGCGTCTCGGGAATCGGTGCGTGGAGGCTCGCGGCCAGGCCCAGGCTCAGGACGCGGCGCGTGTCGAGCGGGTCGATGACCCCGTCGTCCCACAGCCGGGCCGTCGCGAAGTAGGGGTTGCCTTCGGCTTCGTAGCGCTCGAGGATCGGGGCCTCGAACGCGTCGCGAGCCGCATCGGAGTCGAACGGCCCGCCCACCGTCGAGAGGACGCGGGCGGCCTGCCGGCCGCCCATGACGCTGATCCGGCTGTTCGGCCAGGACCACAGGAAGCGGGGCGAATAGGCCCTGCCGGACATCGCGTAGTTGCCGGCGCCGAAGCTGCCGCCGACGATCACGGTGAGCTTGGGCACCTCGGCGCAGGCCACGGCCATCACCATCTTCGCGCCGTCCTTGGCGATGCCGCCCGCCTCGTACTCGCGGCCCACCATGAACCCGGTGATGTTCTGCAGGAAGACGAGCGGAATCCGGCGCTGGGTGGCGAGCTCGATGAAGTGAGTGCCCTTGAGCGCCGACTGGCTGAACAGGATCCCGTCGTTGGCGATGATCCCGATCGGATAGCCGTCGAGGTGGGCGAAGCCGCAGACCAGGGTCTCGCCATACAGCGGCTTGAACTCGTGGAAACGGCTGCCGTCGACGAGCCGCGCGATGACCTCGCGGATCGCGAGCGGCCGGCGCAGGTCGGCGGGAATGGCCGCATAGAGATGGCCGGCCGTGGCCGAGCCCTCGGCGGAGATGAGCGGGGCCTCGGGTGACCGCCGCTCCCACGGCGGCGCCGGGGGCCGGCGATTCAGGTTGGCGACGATCGATCGGCCGAGGGCCAGGGCATGCTCGTCGTCGAGCGCCTCGTGGTCGACCACCCCGCTGATCCGGGCATGGACGCTCGCACCGCCAAGGTCCTCGGCGCTGACGTCCTCGCCGGTGGCCGCCTTCACGAGCGGCGGCCCGCCGAGGAAGATCGTGCCCGTGCCCCGAACGATCACCGTCTCGTCGCTCATCGCCGGGACGTAGGCACCGCCGGCCGTGCTGCTGCCCATGACCAGCGCGATCTGGGGGATCCCGGCAGCCGACAGCCGGGCCTGGTTGTAGAAGATCCGGCCGAAGTGCTCGCGATCGGGGAAGACGTCCGCCTGGAGGGGCAGGAAGGCGCCGCCCGAGTCGACGAGGTAGACGCACGGCAGGTGGTTCTCGAGGGCGATCTCCTGCGCCCGGAGGTGCTTCTTGACCGTCAAGGGGTAATAGGTGCCGCCCTTGACGGTGGCGTCATTGGCCACGAGGACGCAGGTCACGCCCTCGACCTGGCCGATCCCGGTGACGATCCCTGCGCTTGGTGCGTCCCGGCCGTCGTCGCCATAGACACCCTCGGCAGCGAGCGGGCTCAGCTCGAGGAATGCCGAGCCCGGGTCGATCAGCCGGTCGATCCGCTCGCGAACCGGCAGCTTGCCTCGGGCCCGGTGCTTGTCGATCGCGGCCGCGCCGCCGCCGGCGCCGTCCCCGCTCACCCGCGCCTGGCGATCGCGCAGGTCGGCGACGAGTACCTCCATCGCGGCCCGGTTGGCGATGCTTTCGGCGCTCGCCGGATCAAGCTGGCTGCGCAGGACCGGCATGGCCCGATCATAGCCGGGAGCACGGGGTGGCTCCGGTGCTGATCACTTTCGCCGTGGCCGCGGACCGTCCTCGCGGAGCGGGTGTTCGCCGCAGGAGGACAGAACGCCGTCAACGCCGGCGATCAGCGGGCTTTCGGTGGGCAGTCGAGGGCGATTGGCGGGAATTGTTCGCCGTGGGCGGACGAATCGGTCAAACGGACCCTGGGAGACCCGGGTTGAACCTCTGATTCCCCGGTTTTGTTCGCCTGGGGCGACACGAGCTCCGAGCTGCGGCGCCCCCGGTCGCGGGACGCGGCGGCGACACGAGCTCCGAGCTGCGGCGCCCCCGGTCGCGGGACCGATAAACGTGCTACTGTCCGTGGGCAAGTGGTCACCACCGCGAGTCCCGCCATGGAACGAGGCCCGAGCTCGGATCCCGCGATCCGGGCCGAGGCGATCCGGCGCGGCCTCGCCGAAGCGTGGGGCGCGATGGGCGCCTCGTGGGGCGTCGCCCCGGCCATCGCCCGGGTCCACATCTACCTGATGGCCCGCGGCCAGCCGCTGACCGAACGCGAGGTCCGCGAGGCGCTCGGCCTGAGCCACCGGGCGGCGAGCCTGGCCCTCGACGCGGCCATTCGCTGGGGCGTCGTCGAGCGGGTCGAGGAGCCCCGCCGAGTCGGCCGGCGCGGTCCGGCGGGCACGGCCTACGCCTCGGTGGGCGACCACTTCCGCTGGTTCAGCCGGGTGATCGAGCACCGCAAGGCGCTTGAAGGCGATCCGATCATCGATGTCCTCGAGCGGACCGCCGCAGATGCGACCGCTGCCGCGGCCCAATATCCAGCTGATACGGAGCTCGCCGACCTGCGCGATTGGCTGGCGACCTTCCTGTGGTTCGTCCGCCTCTTCAACCGGGCGATCGGTCTCGTGCCGGTCCTCGAGCCCGCCGAGCTCGAGCATCTCCTGGACCTGCTCGCGAAGGTCCCCGACGATACGATCCTGCGCCTCGTCCGGTTGCTCGGCCAGCTGCCCGACGAGGACGTCCTGTCGCTCATCGGCGCCCTCTCGAAGCTGTCGCCGCCGGCGGCGCGCCGCTCGATCAAGCTGATGGCCGGGGTGGTCAGAACCGTCGGCCGCTGACCCGCCGCCCAGCCGGCTTCACGGCCCATGCGATAATCCAGAGGCGTGACACGATCCGGCCCGCTCGAACGGGGAACGACCCCGGGGCTCAGCCCAGGCCGACGCGCAGCGCAGGAGTCAACCGGAGCCAGCACATGACCGTCGAATCGTCCACCTGGGCAACCAAGAAGGGTCTCGCCCAGATGCTCAAAGGCGGCGTCATCATGGACGTCGTCACGCCCGACCAGGCGAAGATCGCCGAAGAGGCCGGCGCCGTGGCCGTGATGGCCCTCGAGCGCGTCCCCTCGGACATCCGCGCGACCGGCGGCGTTGCCCGGATGAGCGACCCATCGATGATCGTGGGGATCATGGATGCGGTCTCGATCCCGGTGATGGCCAAGGCGCGGATCGGGCATTTCGTCGAGGCCCAGATCCTCGAGGCCCTCGGCGTCGACTACATCGACGAGTCGGAAGTGCTCACCCCGGCCGACGAGGCCAACCACATTGACAAGCACGCCTTCAAGGTCCCGTTCGTGTGCGGCTCGCGCAATCTGGGCGAGGCGCTCCGGCGGATCAGCGAGGGCGCGGCGATGATGCGCACGAAGGGCGAGGCCGGCACCGGCAACATCGTCGAGGCCGTGCGCCACATCCGGACCGTCAACGCCGAGCTTCGCCGGCTCCACGGCCTGCGCGCGGACGAGCTCTTCGTCGCTGCCAAGGAGCTCGGCGCGCCGCTCGACCTGGTCCGCCAGGTTGCGGCCGACGGCAAGCTGCCGGTCGTCAACTTCGTGGCCGGCGGGATCGCCACGCCGGCCGATGCGGCTCTCGCGATGCAGCTCGGCGCCGAAGGCGTCTTCGTCGGCTCAGGCATCTTCAAGAGCGAGGATCCGGCCCGGATGGCGAACGCGATCGTCCAGGCGACCACCCATTTTGACAACGCGGCGCTGCTGGCCGAGGTCAGCAAGGGCCTCGGTGCGGCCATGCGCGGCATCAGCATGGAGTCGATCCCGGATCAGGAGCGTCTGGCCGTCCGGGGCTGGTAGACCAGGCCAGGCCGCAGGCATGAAGATCGGAGTCCTGGCCGTCCAGGGCGACTTCATCGAGCACATCCGGACCTACCGCTCGATCGGCGTCGAGGCGGTCGAGGTCCGCCTGCCGGAGCACCTCGATGGCGTCAGCGGCCTGACCCTGCCCGGTGGCGAGAGCACGGCGATGCGTCGCCTGATCGATCGCTGGGGCCTGCGCCAGCCGATCCTCGACCTGGCCGAGAGCGGCGCGCCGATCTTCGGCACCTGCGCCGGGATGATCCTGCTCGCCCGGGAGATCGCCGGCGGCGAAGAGCCGGTCCTGCCATTGCTCGACGTGACCGTCCAGCGCAACGCATTCGGACGGCAGCTCGACTCGTTCGAGGGCGAGCTCGCCGTCCCGATGCTCGGCGACGAGCCGGTCCACGGGGTCTTCATCCGGGCCCCGGTGATCGACCGGGTGGGCGAGGCCGTCGAGGTGATGGCCCAGCTTGACGACGGCCGGATCGTGGCCGTGCGCGAGCGGAACATCATCGCCACCGCGTTCCATCCCGAGCTCGCCGGCGAGACCCGCTTCCACCGGCTCGTGGCAACCATGGCGGCGGAGCACGATGACCCCGGCGAAGGCTCCGGGCGCCGGCACCACCCCGTGCGCCGCGACCGGACGCCCAGGTGAGCGTGCGTCGATGACCCTGTCGGGCAAGGTCCGGATGGCTCGCCTCACCGATCTCGCGGCCCTCGGCGAGCTGTCGCGACTCGCCCAGACCGACGCGGCTCGCTCGCTCGGCCTGCCCGTCACCCGCCCGAGGATGGGCGTGTTCAGCCTCTTCCGGCTGCCGCTCGGCGCATTCCAGCCGAACGACCTCCTGTACGTCTACGAGGAGGACCGCCGGATCAGCGGCCTGCTCCGGGTCGAGCGCGAGAGCCACCGCGATGAGTGGACGGTCGTGGAGCTCGACGCGATCGGCCAGGGTGACGCCGGCGACATCCGATTCCGGCTCGTCCAGCACCTGCTCCGCGACGGGGCCAAGCGTGGCGCAGTCCGCTTCCACGTCGCCTGTGCCGAGGCCGACGGCAACGTCGAGCTGTTCATGCAGGCCGGCTTCGTGCGCTACGGCGAGGAGCGGATCCTCTTCCGCGAGTCGACCGAATCGCTGCCCGAGGCGTGGTCCGACGAACGTGCCGCCGCTTGCGGGATCCGGCCCGTCGCGTCGCTCGACGCGCTCGCCCTCGCCCGGCTCTACGCGCTCGTCACCCCGCAACCGGTCCAGCGTCTCGAGGCGTACCGATTGCCGGACTGGGAGCGCCAGGGTGCCGGCTGGCGGGTGCCCCGGTCCAGCCTCACGCCGATCCTGCGGTTCGCCGACATCGAAGCCTTCGTCCAGGACCAGCCCGGTGACGGGCCGGACCCGACCGGCCTGTCCGCGTTCATCCAGGTGGCCGTCGCAAAGGAGGACCAGCCGCACTACCTGAAGATCCTGGCCCGGCCCGAGTCGGACGTCGGGCCGCTGGTGGAGTACGGTCTCGGCGTGATCGCCGCCCGGGCCGGGAATCGCCGTGAAGCGCAGCATGGCGTGATCTCGTCGGTTCGGACGTACGAATCGCCGATTGACCGCCGGCTCGAGGAGGCCGGTTTCGAGGTCGAATCCAGCGTCACCCTCCTGCTCAAGGAAGCTCTCGTCCGGGTCGCCGAACCGGCCCTCGTGCCGGCCATCCGATGACCCGAGTCCACGCCCCTGCACCGCCGACCCCGGAGGTCCCGTGACTGCAGCCCCCGCCAACTCCGATCGTGAAGCAATGGACGATCTCGACCTGCTCCTCGCGGCCCTGCCGCCCGAGGTGGTCGACGCCGTCCACGCCCTGCCCGACCAGACGACCCTGATCGAGGTCGTCCTCGACCTGGGCCGCCGCCCTGAAGCGCGCTTTCCGAACAGCGAGGTGATCCTGCTCGATCGGGAGATCCAGGAGTCGGACCTGGCCTACGTCGTCGACCACATCGGCACGTTCGGCGACGACAACCGGGCCGGTATCGAGCGAACCCTCCACCGGATCAGCGCCATCCGCAATCGGAGCGGCAAGATCGTCGGCCTGACCTGCCGGATCGGCAAGGCGGTCTTCGGCACGATCGAGATCATCAACGACTTCGTCGAGAGCGGGAAGTCGATCCTGATCATGGGCCGCCCGGGGATCGGCAAGACCACGATGCTTCGCGAAGCGGCCCGGGTCCTGGCCGACGACATGGGCAAGCGGGTCGTGGTCGTCGATACGAGCAACGAGATCGCCGGCGACGGCGACATTCCCCACCCAGCGATCGGCAAGGCCCGCCGGATGCAGGTCCGGACGCCGTCGCTCCAGCACGAGGTGATGATCGAGGCGGTCGAGAACCACATGCCCCAGGTGATCGTGATCGACGAGATCGGCACCGAGCTCGAGGCGCAGGCGGCCCGGACGATCGCCGAGCGCGGCGTCCAGCTCATCGGCACCGCCCACGGCAACAACCTCGACAACCTGATGCTCAACCCGACCCTGTCCGACCTGATCGGCGGGATCCAGAGCGTGACCCTGGGCGACGAGGAGGCTCGCCGGCGGCGCTCGCAGAAGAGCGTTCTCGAGCGCAAGCAGCCGCCGACCTTCGACGTGATCATCGAGATCCAGGATCGCGAGCGGGTGATGGTCCACGCCGATGTCGCCGACACGATCGACGAGATGCTCCGCGGCGATCCGGTCGCGCCCGAGCTGCGCTGGCGGGATGAGGAGGGCATTCACCGCTCCCAGTCCCGGCCGCGGCCGTCGCCCCGCGAGACCCTCGGAAGCGAGCGCTTCGCCGGCTTGATCGGCACCGGCAGCCCATGGCGGATGGAGCCCGGCTGGCGGGGCGATGCCCCGTATCGCAGCGGCGGCTATCGCGACGCGGCGCCCGGATCCGCGCCGGGCGGCTACCGCTCGGGCTATCGACCCGGCGCGACCGGCGGCTGGCGCCAGACCCGGGGTGGGACCACCCGCGAGACCGGCCCGCGCGGCCGATTAGCCGGGCCCGGCCGGCCGGGTGAGCAGATCTCGGGGACGATGCCCGGCGAACGCTTCGCCAACCAGCCGGCGGGGCTCGACGGCCGCGGCTCCGGTTCCGGCGCCGTCCCGTCGCTCGCCCCGCCCGACCATCCGTTCATTGCCGGCGAGATCGCCGACCGCGGGCCACTCGAGCGGGGCGCCGCGCCGCTGCCCGACCGCCGCGCCCGCGAGCAGCGCGAACGCGAACGCCAGGCCGCCTGGCGCGATCAAGCCGCCCGGGCCCTCACCGCGCTCAAGGCCGACGAGGGAACCGCACCGGTCAACGCCACGGAGCTGATTGCGCCGGCCGAGCCGACGGAGCCGCGGCCGGCTCTGCCGCTGGCGGCGTCCGCGGGCCTGAGCTCGGCGTCCGCGGGCCTGAGCTCGGTGGCCGCCGAGCTCGATGCCGACGACGAGGACGACTTCGAGGAGTCGGAGGACGACGCTGCGCCGGAGGGTGACAGCCCCGTCCTGCGCGTGACCGACGGGCTCCTCCCGACCCTGCGCGTCCTGCCCTTCGGAGTGAGCCGCAAGCGCCTCGAGCAGGCGATCCGGGAGCTCCAGCTGCCGGTGATCATCGCCCGCAACATCGACGAGGCCGACGTCGTGATGACCCTGCGGAGCGAGTACCGCTCGAAGCCGCCGACGGTCCGCGACGCCGAGGAGCGCGGCCTGCCGGTCTACGTCCTGAAGAGCAACACCATCCTCCAGATGCACGCCAGCCTGACTTCGATCTTCTCGCTGGCGCTGGATCCCCGGGAGGCGGCCCTGCGCGAGACCGAGGAGGCCATCGGAATGGTCATCGAGCGCTCCGAGGCGGTCGAGCTGTCGCCCCAGAGCGCCTACATCCGGCGCCTCCAGCACCAGATGGCCGAGCGCGCGAACCTCGTCTCCCGCTCCCGCGGTCGCGAGCCCTATCGCCGGGTCCGCCTGTACCCCGACCAGGCCCGCGTCTGGCGCTAGGTCCCGTGCCGGCTCGGTGGCTCGGCTGCGGCTCTGGGCCGCCACCGCCTCTCCGGTTGGTCGCGTCGCCTGGGGCG
>JANWLH010000150.1 GCA_025450915.1 Candidatus Limnocylindrales bacterium
AGTCGCGCAGCGCATCGACGGAGACCTCCACCCCGGGCAGATCGAGGTGCTCCTCGGCGATCAGGTTGGCCGTTGCAACCGGCACGCCCTGGGCGATCCGGACGAGGTCGAACGTCGAGCCGGGATTACCGTCGATCTCGGCGTTGATGTCGGCCGGGTCCATCTTGAGCAGGGACGAGAGCTGGCCGACGATCGCCGGGCGCTTGTCGAACGGGAGGTCGGACGGCCGGATCTCGACCGTGTAGCTGGGCACGTTGACGACCAGTGGCAGCCCATTGCGGTCGTAGATCAGGCCGCGCGTCGAGGGGATCGCCTGCTGGACCGTACTGTTCGTGACCGCCTGCTGGGAGTAGGTCTGGCCGTTGACGAGCTGGAGATAGACGAGCCGAGCCGACAGGCCGACGACGGCCACCAGGGCCACGATCCCGAACGCCAGGAAGCGGACGAGCTGGCGCTCGCGCCCGGGCCGCTCGTCGACGACCCCGGGAGCTACCACGCGACCCGCTCGCGATCGGTGAACCGGTTGTGGAGGGCCATCGCCGCGGGCGAGATCACGACGGCGAGGGCCGTCGAGTAGATCGCGCCCGGCAGGATCAGCTGGATCGGATCACCGACCTCGAGCTTGCCGCTCAGGGCGCTGAACATGCCCAGGAAGAGGATGTCGGTGACGAAGGTCAGCCCGAAGATCAGCACGACCGGCGCGACCACGCGGCCGCGCTGGATCACCCGGCCGAGAAGGGCCGCGATCCCGATGGCGACGAGCAGCGTGAAGGCCGTCAGGCCGATAGGTCGCGGTGCGAGGAGATCAGTCATCAGACCGCCGACGAATGCAAGCGTCATCGCTGCCTCGGTGCTCCACGCAAAGGTGGCGATGACCGCGATGACGAGGAGGAGATCGGGATAGGCCCCGGCGATGCCGAGGTACGGGACGATGGTCAGCTGCAGGACCGCAGCCACCACGGCGCCCACCGCGGCGAGTGTCAGACTCATCTGGCGCGATCCTCGGCGAGGTGCCTGGCCACTGCCGGTTGATCGGAACGAGGCGACGACCGAGGTGGCGGCTCCGGCGCGGCCAGTATACCGACCGTCTCCAAATCGAGGCAATCGTGCTCGGGGGTGGCTTGAGGTTCGGAGCTGTGCTCGTGTTCCGAGGCGTACTCGGCACCCGGTAGGCCCCGCGACGTTTGTTGCACACAGAGCGACAAACCGCGCCTTCCGACCCTCGGATCGCCGCGTTTCGGGCTCTCAGTGCTCGGAATTAGCCCATTGCGGCTAACCGAGGGCTCCGGCCGGGCCCTGAAGACCCCTTGGAGCCTCGAAAAACGGCCATTTGTCGTTCTGTGTGCACCAAACGCGCTTCGAGGGGGCGGGACCTGCGCATTGGCCACTGGCCAGGGACGCGCCTTGCCAGTTTCCATCGGGAACGGCCTCACGGTCGTACCCAGTCCGGTTTAAGAACGCCGCGATACCAGGCGTTTCTCAAGGGCCGTTCTCGATCACCGAAGCGAGCCGCGACTGGAGCTCGGGCGGAACTTCGTGACGGCGGTAGAGGCTCGCCATGGACACGCGGAACCCGGCGTCCTGACGGCAACGCTCGACGAGGCGGTCGGCGAATTGCTCGGCGTGGTACGTCACGAGGTCCTGGAGCGGGCCGGAGATGACGAAGGCGAGGGCGTCCGCATCGGGCGCCCGGTCGAGCAACGCAACAACGGCATCCCAGGCGATCTCGGGCGCGACGCCGGGCCCGACGAACATGAGGAATTCACCCAGGGGATCGCCGTCCTGCGCCGCGAGGCGATCCGCGCGCTTCGACGAGATCAATCGATGGTAGTGGGCGAAGTAGCCGTCGACGAGGTCATCGAGGTTGTCGTAAGTCACCACCAGATCCGTCAAGGGCTCCACCTCAGGGGCATTCGTCGCGAGGCCGGCGGTGACCAACAGGACGCCACGGGGACGAAGCGAGTGAGGGTTCGAAAAGTACCGGATGAGGCTGGCGGAGTTTCACGTGAAACATCCGTGCACTCGCGACTAAGCGTGAAGTAACCATGCATGGAGATAGTTCAAGCCGTGGCACCCATCCTCGCAAATCCGCCTGATCCGCGTCCCACGCTCAGCTCGGAGGCCGGAAGGGTGCCGTTTTGGTAGAATGACTGAGCGTGAATGACTTCGGACCGGGGCACTGAGTGGGCCAGACAATCGCCTGCGCCAACCAGAAAGGCGGCGTCGGAAAGACGACGACGGTGGTGAATCTCGCCACTGATCTCGCCCTCGCGGGAGACCGGATCCTCGTCATTGACCTCGATCCCCAGGGCAATGCCACGAGCGGCCTGGGCGTCGACCGTCGCGCGGTCGCCACCTCCATCTACGACGTCCTGGTTGACGGGGCCGCCATCGAAACCACGCTCCTGCCGATCGAGAGCACGGGCGTGACCCTCATCCCTTCGGCGCCGGCCCTGGCCGGGGCGGAGGTCGAGCTCGCGGCAATGACCGGCCGGGAGCGCCGCCTCGCTCGTGCCCTGGCCCCCGTCGCCACCGACTACGACCTGATCCTGATCGACTGTGCGCCAAGTCTCGGCCTGCTCACCGTCAATGCCCTCACCGCCGCCGACTCCGTCCTCATCCCACTCCAGTGCGAGTACTACGCCCTCGAAGGGCTCGGCCAGCTCATCGGGACGATCCACCTCGTCCGCGACCATTTGAACCCGCGGCTCACGATCCAGGGAGTTCTACTGACGATGTTCGACGCTCGAACGAACCTGTCCGCGGAGGTCCGCACGGAGGTTCGTCGCCACATGGGCCCTGCGGTCTACGACACGCAGATCCCGCGCAGCGTCCGCCTGTCCGAAGCGCCGAGTCACGGGCTGCCGATCGCCCTGTACGAGCCGGAATCCAAGGGTGCCAAGGCCTACAACGCCTTCTCACGCGAGTTCCGCGAACGCGTTCGCGCGGCTGAGCCGCCCGCCATGAGCAACGCACGAGAGCGGGACCTCGTCCCGGTGATGGCCGGTACGCGCCTCCAGAGCACGGCAGGCGTCCGATGAGTGCTCGCGCCGCGGGGCCGGCGCTCGGACGAGGCCTCTCCGCGTTGATCCCGTCGCGCGATGACGCGCCGAGCAGCACCCGCGAGATCCTGCTGAGCGAGATCCGGGTCAATCCCCATCAGCCGCGTCGCGACGTCGAGAAGGCCAACCTCGAGGCGCTGGCGACGAGCATCACCGACCATGGCGTCCTCCAGCCGATTCTCGTCACCGAGACGCTCGACGGCTACCGGCTCGTCGCCGGGGAGCGCCGCGTCCAGGCAGCCCGGCTCGCCGGCCTCGAGCGGATCCCGGCCGTCATTCGCCAGCTGGCCGACCGCGAGCAGCTCGAGCTGGCGCTCGTCGAGAACGTCCAGCGCGAGGATCTCAACCCGATCGAGGAAGCGAATGCCTTCCGGCAGCTCCACGAGGAGTTCGGGCTCACCCAGGACGAGATCGCCCGCCAGGTGGGCCGGGCCAGGACCACGATCACGAACACCCTCCGCCTGCTCGAGCTCGAGGAAGGCGTCCAGGCCGCGGTCGGCGATGGCCGCCTGAGCGAGGGTCACGCCCGGGCCCTCGTCGGGTTGCCGGCGGTCCAGCAGCTCCAGCTCGTGTCCGCGATCGTCGATGACGGCTTGTCGGTTCGGCAGGCCGAGGAGCTCGCGCGTCGCCTCCGGGAGCCCCGGCCGGCGAGCCCACCCAGCAAGCCCCGGTCGGATCCAGACCTCGAGCGTGTCGAGGACGACCTCCGAAACGCGCTCGGAACCAAGGTATCGGTGGCCCGAGGGAGAAAAGGCGGCCGAATCGTGATCGAGTACTACACCGACGAGGATCTTGGGCGCCTCTACGACCGCCTGACCGGAGGACCCGCGTGACCGACGAAACCGCCCGCAAGGTGAGCGCCGCCACATCGGGCGCTGCTGCCGGCGCCACTGCCAGCTCGTCCGCGGCCGCCGCCGAACGCCGGCCTCGGGCCAAGGCTGCCGGCAAGGGCGGCTCGGACTACAACGCCGAAAGCATCCAGATCCTCGAGGGCCTCGAGGCCGTCCGCAAGCGTCCGGGCATGTACATCGGCTCGACCGACGCCCGCGGCCTGCACCACCTCGTGTGGGAGGTCGTCGACAACTCGATCGACGAGGCCATGGCGGGCTACGCGACCCGGATCAGCGTGCAGATCGCCGCCGACGGCATGGTCACCGTCCAGGACGACGGGCGCGGCGTGCCGGTCGGCCGGCACAAGAGCGGGATCGACGCGCTCGAGGTGGTCCACACGATCCTGCACGCCGGCGCCAAGTTCGAGCAGGGTGGCTACAAGGTCTCGGGCGGCCTGCACGGTGTCGGCGTCAGCGTGGTCAACGCCCTGTCGGAGTGGATGCGGGTGGAGTCATCCCGTGACGGCTTCGTATGGTCCCAGGAATACGCCCGCGGCAAGCCCATCACCAAGGTGATCAAGGTCGGGCCGGCCGGCACGCGCAAGGGCACCAGGACGAGCTTCCGGGCCGATCCCGAGATGTTCCAGGAGACCGACTACTCGTTCGAGACGATCTCCCAGCGGCTGCGTGAGTCGGCCTACCTCAACAAGCGGGTGTGGATCACGTTCACCGACGAACGCAACGATCGCGAGCGGTCCTTCTACTTCGAAGGCGGCCTGATGTCCTTCGTCCGGCACATGAACCGGAACAAGGATGTCCTCACCCAGCGCCCGATCTACGTCGAGCGCAAGGAAGGCAATACGGTCGTCGAGGTCGCTCTCCAGTACAACGACACGTACACCGAGAACGTCCTCGCCTTCGCCAACAACATCAACACGGTCGACGGTGGGACGCATGTCACGGGCTTCCGAGCCGCGCTGACGAGCTCACTCAACGACTGGGCACGCAAGGCCGGCATCCTCAAGGATTCGGACTCGAACCTGAGCGGCGACGACTCCCGGGAAGGGCTGACCGCGGTGATCAGCGTCAAGCTGCCCGAGCCGCAGTTCGAGGGCCAGACGAAGGCCAAGCTCGGCAGCGCCGAGGTCAAGGGCCAGGTCCAGGCGGTGCTCGCCGACGGGCTGATCCAGTACCTCGAGGAGAACCCCGGCGACGGGCGGCGAATCATCGAGAAATGCCTGACCGCGTCCCGGGCCCGCGAGGCGGCGCGCAAGGCCCGTGACCTGGTCCTGCGCAAGGGCGCCCTCGACGGCCTCTCGCTGCCGGGCAAGCTGGCCGACTGCCAGGAGCGCGACCCCGAAAAGAGCGAACTCTACCTGGTCGAGGGTGACTCGGCCGGCGGGACGGCCAAGATGGGCCGCGACCGGA
>JANWLH010000151.1 GCA_025450915.1 Candidatus Limnocylindrales bacterium
ATCAGGTGGCGCCGGTCGGTGGCCAGTGCCGGGCAGGCCGAGACGCCCGCCGAGAACGAGATTCCCTCGCGCGACGACGCTCCCCGAGTCGGCTCGAGGGCTGCCCCGAGGAGCCGCCGGGCGAAGATCTCGCCACCATCGGCATCGGTGTGGGGCAGGAGGACCGCGAAGCCGTCGGCACCGGTCCGGAAGGCCCGGTCGGGGGAGCGCATCGAGCCCAGGATCAGCTCGCCGAACCTGGCCAGGATCGAGTCACCGCCCTCGTGGCCGAGCCGGTCATTGATCGCCTTGAAGTCGTCGAGGTTGATCGTGACGACAGCCAGGGGAGCGCCGTAGCGCCGGGAGGCGTCGATCTGCCGGTCGGCTTCTTCCTGGAAGGCGCGATGGTTGCCGAGGCCGGTCAGCATGTCCCGCAGGGAGTCGACTCGGGCCAGCTGGTAGAGGTCGTGGAGCCGGACCCGCGAGGTCTCGAGCTGTTCGGCGGGCCGCAGGATCTGCTTGGCCATCCAGACGACGAGCGAGAGCAGGACGACGACGGCCAGGGCGAGGAGCGCGAAAAGCGGCAGCGACGGCGATCCGAAGGCGACCGGTGAGACCAGCCGGACGTGCCAATCCGAATGGCTCGGAATCGGTGCGCTTCCCGGGTAGGTGTTGCCGCCCGTGCCGTTCGGGACCTCGACGGTGGTGATGGGCGCCCCCTTCGCGTCGGTCAGGGTGAGCGATGTCCCGGCGCCGAGCTGGCTGCCGGCGGTTCCGACCAGCGTCGAGAGCGACAGATCGACCCGGAGCATGCCGACGGACGACGCATCGCTCGTGGCCCCCGCAAGCGGCGCTGCCAGGCCCACGAGGGTCAGGCCGTCGGCCCGTGTCGACGGGTCACCAATGACAACGTCGCCCGGTCCGGCGGAGCTCGTCGCCTCGAGCAACGGGTCGCCGCTGACCAGCCCCGGGCTGCCCACGACCTTGCCGCCAACCTCACGGAAGAGGATCGTGCCATTCGTCGAGACGACCTCGATGTCCATCACGCCACCGGCCGTATCGGAACCGATGGGATCGAGGATGGGGCGTGCCCTGGTCAGCGCATTCTTGTCGCCCCGGGCGATCCCGGCGACGGCGCTCGCCGATGCCGCCCGGGTGAGCGAGGTCTCGAGCGCGTCGAGGGCCGACGAGATCGTGCCCGCGGCGGTGGCCGCGTCGCGCTGGACACGCGCCTCCTCCGTGTTGCGCTGGCTGTCGAGGGCGGTCGCCAGGAGCGGGGCGCCAACGGCCAGCGGCAGGATCGCCATCGCCACCAGGGCGAGGGTGAGCCGCAGTCGGACGAGCCGGATCGAGCCGGCTCCGAGCTGCTCTTCTGCCGCGACGCTGCTGGGCAAGGATCGCGCGTCGATCGCTGGACTCCCATCGGGGCGAATCGTTGGCACCCGTTATCCCACTCCACGCTCGCGGACGTCCTCACCCGATGGTCAGGGTGGGTCCCACGGCTCGAACGGCTCCCGGCCGATTCAGGCCCGCTGGTGGGCCCCGTACTAGGACCTTCTCCGGAGCGCCTCCGGGGATGACGAGCTGGCGCCAATCAGAGCGTCGGGCGGACCGCTCCGAGGTCGCGCTCGATGGCCGCACATTCGGCCAGCTCTTCGGCCGTCGCCTCTCCCCGCTCCTCCAGCACCCTGAGCCCCCGGGCGACCCAGAAGAGGATCCCGAGCGAGCGCAGCTCGGCGATCGCGGAGCGGGTTGCCGAGAGACCGGCGCCCGGGCCGCCGGCGGCGTCGGCCGGGCCAGCGCTCCGGGCACGATCGAGCTGGAACGCAAGGATCGCCGGCCGGAATGCGTCGGCGGGCACGGCCCCCAGGGCCTGTCCGAGGGCTTCGACGGCCCACTCGGCCTGGCCCGCGGCGCGCCAGGCATCGAGGATTGCCGCCGTTGCCGCGAGCCACTCATACGAGCCGTTCTCGAGCCACTGCGGAAATCCGGGTCGCATGAGCTCGATCTCCGGCGGGGCGGCGGAGCCGACACCTGCAGCGGCGAGCCACAGGCGTGAGCCCGCGAGGAGGACCCGGCCGTAGGGCGAGTCGGGCAGCCCGCCGGCGCGGGCATCGAACCAGGCCGCCGCCCGCTCGAGGATGGCGGCCTCCGCGCGGAGCGAGGCCGCCGGCAGGAGCGCCGCCCACGAGCGGACGGTCACCCGGTCGTAGCCGTGCCGCTCGCCCAGCTCGACGGCCCGCATGCCGGCCGAGATGGCCAGCGTCCAGTTCCCGGCTCCGAGTGCAGCCTCGGCTTCGGCGTGCTCGACCCAGGCGAGGCGTTCGATGAGGCCGCGCGCAACGGCCAGCTCCCTGGCCGGCTTGAGGGCCGCGGGAACCTCGGCGGGCGCCGTTGCCATCAGCCACGCCGCCTCCATCGTCCGCGCCGTCACCTCCAGCCCGGCGTCGCCCCGGGTTCGGGCGAGCTCCCCGAGCTCGATCCAATCGGCGAGCGTGCTGATGCCCGCCTCGCTGCGCGCCCGAGCGAGGTCGCGGGTCACCTCCCACGCCGCCTGGTCGTCGCCGGCCGCGCGCGCCGCAGCCAGCGCCCGCTGCGCGTCGGCCACCCACGGTCCGGGATCGTTCGTCTCGCCGCTCCGACCGCGGGACATGGCCAGGCGAACGAGCGCGGCGTCGAGATCGTCCCCGTCGCCGATCTCAGCCAGGTCGGCGTCGGCCTGCTGCCAGGCATCGACGAAGCGGAGCTGCTCGTACAGGAGCGACGCGCGTGCCTCCGAGGCCCGGGCGAAGTGGGTTCGCCACGCTGCGTCGCCCGCGGCGCGCGCCGCACGGGCGGCGTCGATCGCGCGGGAGAATGCCTCGGCGGCCTCGGCGACGCCGCCGGCGGGCGCGAGGGCCCGACCGAGGAACGTCAGCCTGCGACTCGCGTCTCCGGGCGAAGGCGGGCGGGTGAGCGCAACAGCTCGCCGGAGGAGGTCTGCCGCAGCGTCAGTCGCGCCGTCAGCCGCGGCCTGCTGGCCCGCGCGCTCGAGCCAGTCGGCGGCCTCGCCGGCACAATCCTCCCGGCCGAGGCCGTCGGCAACCTCGGCCGCCAGCGCTGGGGTGCTGGCGAGCGCCATGGCCAGGTGGTCGCCGATCGCCGCGGACGGGACCCGGGAACCTGGCTCGCGGGCAGTGGACTCGAGCCAGCGCGCGAGGCGTACGTGGAGGTCGGCACGCTCGGCGCGGGCGAGGCTCGCGTAGGCGGCGTCGCGGAGGAGGGCGTGCCGGTAGACGAACGTCTCGCCGAGCTGGGCATCCCGGTGCGGTCCATCGATGAGTGCCCGGCGTTTCAGCTCCTCGACGGCATCGAGCGGCGCGGCCACGCCGAGCGCCGCGAGGGCCGCCGCGGGAAAGCGTCGGCCGGCAACTGACCCGCGGCGGGCGCCCTGGCGGGCAGCCCCGGGCAGGTCGTCGAGCTGCGCGGCATAGATCGCCTGGACCGTGCCCGGCAGCTGGATCTCATCGGCAGGGATCGTCAGCCGCCAGCCCGGGCTGCCGCTCTCGCCCCGTCCGACCTCGCCGGATTCGATCGGCACCAGGGCCGCCGTCCCGATCCAGGTTCGGAGCAGCTCCTCGATGAACAGGCAGTTGCCGTCGGAGCGCTCGACGATCCGATCGGCGAGCTCGGCCGGCAGGGCGTCGCCGACGAGCTCCTGGATCAGCTCCAGTGAATCGCTCGCCGGGAGGGTCGAGAGCTCGAGAAGGTAGCGGCCCCTGGTTGGATCATCCACGGCCCAATCCGGGGCGGCATCGACGAACGCCGGCCGGCCGGTGGCGAGGAGCAATCGGCCTGCTGGGGCGGCTCGCTCCACGACGGCGTCGAGGAGCGCGACGAGGTCGAGGCTGGCCCAATGGAGATCTTCGACCAGCCAGACCTGGGTGCGGCCCGCGGCAAGGGCATCGAGGCCGTCGAGCCATCCGGCGAACAGCGCCGAGCGGTCCGCCGGCACGCCCGCCTCGGCAGCCGATCTCGATCGATGGCCGGCCAGGTCCAGGAGGTCGCCCGCGACGGCGGCCGCGCGCGCGGCGGGCAGCCCGCCAGCCTCCAACCTGTCCTGCAGTGGCAGTGCCGTCGGCTCGCGATCGTTGAGGTCGAAACCGCCGTCGTGAAGCGTGGTGGCGACGAGTGTCGCGATGGGGTCGAGGCTGCCGCCCGGCTCGGGCCGCAGCCTGATCCTGTAGACGATCGTCGCCGGGCCCTGGGCTCGGACTTCGGCCGACAGCGCATCGACCAGCCGGCTCTTGCCAACGCCGGGCGGGGCGAGGACGAGGACTCGGAGGGGCATGTGCCGACCACGCGCCTCGACGAGCCACCCCCGAAGGGCCGCCAGCTCGGCCGTGCGACCGATCGTCGGAGCGTGCAACGCACCCATCGCCAGCTCGCGGGAGCGGACCGGCCGGACGCCGCTGACCTGCCGGGCCCGGACGGGCTCTGCCTTGCCCTTGAGTACGAGCGAGAGCGCGACTCCGAGCTCGATCGCCTCCGTGACGGCCAGGGCCGTCTCTTCGCCGACGAGGATTCCGCCCGGTTCGGCGGCTGCCTGGAGCCGCGCCGCGGTGTTGACGGCATCGCCCGTCACCCGCCCGGCGTCGGGTCCGTCGAGCGCGTAGACCACCTCGCCCGTGTTGACGCCGACGCGCACGCGGAGATTGCCCGCTTCGAGGTTCAGGCGGGCGCCCAGCTGGTCGACGGCGGCGGTGAGGGCGAGCCCGGCGCGGACGGCCCGCTCGGCGTCGTCATCGCGACCGCGGGGAACGCCGAAGACCGCCATCGCGGCGTCCCCGATGAACTTCTCGAGCTGCCCGCCGTAGCGGCCGATCGTGTCCCGGACGGCCCCGAAGTAGGCATCCTGGATCGTCACGACGTCCTCGGGATCGAGCCGCTCCGAGAGCGACGTGAAGCCGACGAGGTCCGCGAACAGGATCGTCACGATCCGCCGCTCTACATCCCGGCGGAGGTCCATGGTGCCGAGTCTAGCGACCATCGGCACACGGAATCGAGCGCGAGGTCACTGGCCTGGACCGCCGAAGAATCAGTCGCTGTCGAGCAGCTGGAGGACCGGAGCCATCGCCTCGAGCGCGGCCAGCGTCCGAGGCCAGAGCAGGATCTCGACCTGCGTGAAGCCTCCGGCGCGGAACGCCCGGAGTCCGTCGGCGATCTCCTCGGCTGGGCCACGGAGGGGGATCGCCAACGTCTCGGCCGCTCCGGTGACCTCTGTCGGCTCGACGATGATGCCCGCGGA
>JANWLH010000152.1 GCA_025450915.1 Candidatus Limnocylindrales bacterium
GCAGGTCCCGCTTGCCGCCGGCCTGACGGTGGGCCTCACCCGCGAGGCGGGTCCCGGGGCCACGACACCGACCTTGCCGATGGTCGTCAGCGGGGTCGCCGCCCAGGGTGGCTAGCCGGCTTCGCGGCTAGCCGGTATTGATCGGGCTCGCGGCGAGCTTGCCGGGACCCTCGCCACGAGCGGTCACCAGGGCCGCGGCCGCAGCGGCCAGCAGCTCGTCGGAGCTCGCCCCATCCGAGGGGAAGCGCGCCAGGCCGACCGAGACGCTGATCGGCCGGCCGTGCTGCTCGGCCAGACCGGCCACGCCGTCGAGGACCCGCTGGGCGACGGTCATCCCGGCGGCGCCGGGGGCGATCAGCACGAACTCGTCACCGCCGTAGCGGGCGACGGTATCGACGAGCCGGACCGACTCGGCCAGGACCGTCGCGACGGCGCGCAGGACGTCGTCACCGGCCTCATGGCCCGAGGCTTCGTTCACGCCGGTCAGGCCGTCGACGTCGATCAAGGCGACCGAGACCTCGCCGCCCTGGCGGGCCGCCCGGGCAAGCTCGAGCTCGAGCACCCGGCCGAGCGTGCGGGTATTGGCCAGCCCGGTCAGCGGATCGGTGTGCGCCAGGCGTTCGAACCACTCGGATCGCTCGGCGGCCAGGGACCCGAGGCGGGCCCGATCGACGGCCACGGCGGCCAGGTCGGCGATCGCCTGAAGGACGGTCCGATCCGGCTCGCTGATCTCGTGCGGCGCCGGCCAGGCGAACGCCACGACGCCGACGCCCATGTCGACGCCGTCGTGGCGGACGACGAGCGGAATGATCGCGTCCACGAGGGCCGGCCCGTTGTCGCTCTGATCGATCGCGCCGAAGGACGGGGTGAGGTCGCGGGCCGCCGTGAGGACCCGATGGCCCTCGACGTTCACCGCCGCCTCGAACGACCGGTCTCCCTCGGGGGTCATGCCGATCGACGCGCTCAGCTGGAGCCCGGGCCGGTCCGGATCCTCGAGGAAGGCGACCGCGAGCGGTCCGCCGGTAGCGGCCGCCGCAGCACCGAGCAGGGCGGAGAGCGTCTTGTCGAGGTCGCCGCCGTGGGCGAGCGCAGCCGCACTCGTGGCGAGCGTATCGGTCGAGCGATCCATCGAGCTTGAGTCTCCCTGGTGCCGAAGAGGCCGGACGCATCGGTCGGTCCGCGCGTCGGTCGGGCCATTGTACGGCCCGCGATCGGGCGGCTCTCGACGGACGTCGATCCGCCTCGTATCCTCCGGGCCATGAAGCTGATCGTCGCGGTTGTCCATAACGAAGATGCCGGCGCCCTCGTCGATGCCCTCCTCGAGAAGGAATACCGGGCGACCAGGCTGCATTCGTCGGGTGGCTTCCTGAAGCAATCGAACGCGACGATCCTCGTCGGCGTCGAGGAGGCCCAGATCGACGAGGTCCTCGACATCACCCGGCGGACGTGCACGGCCCGGACCCAGATCGTCAACCCGATGCCGCCGATCATGGAGCCGGGCGAGTTCTTCATGCCCTATGCGCTCGAGGTCGAGGTCGGCGGGGCGACCGTCTTCGTCCTCCCCGTCGATCGGTTCGAACGGCTCTGATCCGGCCTGACCTGGTCGACGTCTGGATCTTCCGGACCGCCTCGATGGCGGGCGATGGCGCCGGAATCGAGATCCTGCTCATGCGCCGCGCCCCGGGCCGGATCCTGGCCGGGCTCTGGCAGTGCGTCTCGGGCTCGCTCGAACCGGGCGAGACGGTCGCCGCGGGGGCACTTCGCGAGCTCCAGGAAGAGACCGGCTACGACCGGGAGACGATCGAGGCGTTCTTCTCGCTCGACCAGGTCAACCAGTTCCACGAGCCGACGGTCGATGCCATCCTGACCGCGGCCATCTTTGCCGTGCGGGTCGGGTCGGGCGCCGAGCCGGTCCTCTCGCACGAGCACGACGGCGCTCGTTGGCTGTCACCTGCGGCCGCCCGCGTCGAGACCGTCTGGCCGGCCTACCGCGAATCGATCGATCGGATCGCGACGGACCTCGTGGACCCCGCGCGGGCGAGCTGGTTCCGCCTCGAGCTCGACGGCCGGCGGCCTGCCGGCTGATAGACTGGGCAGGGACCCGTTCCAGCGCGTCGAGAGCGGCGCGGGACTGGTCGGAGGCGAGATTGCGCACACCCACGGACCCCCTGGCGATCGCCACCTCCAGTGAATCGGCCCAGCGCCGGATCTTCCGTTCGAAGGTCGACACGATTCGCCCGACGTACGGCTTCGAGGATGTCTCACTGGCCCCCGGCACGAGCACGATCGAACCGAACGACGTCGCCCTCGACCAGGTCCTGTGCGGGATTGAGCTCGCCATTCCGATCATCGCCTCGGCGATGGATGCTGTCGTCGACGTCCACCTGGCGGGCGAGCTGGCCCGCCTCGGCGGCCTCGCAATCCTCAACCTCGAGGGCGTCCAGACCCGCTACGACGATCCGGACGCGGTCCTCGCGAAGATCGCCGCTGCACCCGACGACGACGTCCACGGCCTGCTCGCCGAGGCGTATGCCGCGCCGATCCGCGACGACCTCGTCGCCCGCCGGATCGACGAGCTGCACGCCGCTGGATCGAAGGCCGCCGTCGCCGCCACGCCCGGGGCCGCCCGCCGGTTCGGGGGCCTGTGTGCCGAGCATGGCGCCGACCTTTTCCTCGTCCAGAGCCAGGTGAGCAGCGCCCGCCACCTGGCGTCGGAGTACGAGCCGCTCTCACTGGCCGATTTCACCAGGTTCATGCCGATCCCCGTCGCCGTCGGCAACACGACGAATGCCGAGGCGGCGTTCGCCCTGATGGAGCAGGGTGCCGCGGCGGTCTTCGTCGGGGTCGGGCCGGGCGCCGCCTGCACGACCCGCGAGGTGCTCGGCATCGGCATCCCCCAGGTCACGGCGGTCAGTGATGTCGCCGCCGCCCGGGACGCGTACTTCCTCGAATCCGGTCGCTACGTCCCGGTGATCGCCGACGGCGGGATGCGCCGGGGCGGCGAGCTGGCCAAGGCGATCGCTGCCGGCGCCGACGCGCTGATGATCGGCTCGCCGCTGGCCCGCGCCGAAGAGGCCCCGGGGCGAGGCACGAACTGGGGGATGGCCGCGCCGTCGGCCACCCTCCCCCGGGGAACCCGGATCAAGGTCGGGACGCGTGGCTCGCTCGAGCGCATCCTCTTTGGACCGGCGAACGTGACCGACGGCTCGGAGAACCTCATTGGCGCGCTGCGCCAGTCGATGGCCGCCCTCGGCGCCCGGACGATCCGCGAGATGCAGGCCGTCGAGATGGTCTACGCCCCGTCCACCCAGACCGAGGGCAAGTCCTGGCAGCGGTCCCGCTGAGCGATCGGTCTTCGAACGGACCGACGAGGGCCAAGAGCCCGGCCGAGCCCGGGCGCGGGCTGAACGTCCTCGACGAGGGCGCCCATCCCGTGCGGGAGTCGGTCACGGTCTACGAAGCTGCCGGCGGCATGCCGTTCTTCGTCGCCCTCGTCGACCTCTTCTACGACGGGGTCGCCGCTGATCCGGCGCTGCTCGCGATCTACCCCGAGCCCGAGGACCTGACCGCGGCGCGGCATCACCTGACCCTCTTCCTCGCCCAGTACTGGGGTGGGCCGCGGACCTACGACGAGGAGCGCGGCCACCCCCGGCTGCGGATGCGCCACGCGCCGTTCCCGATCGGGCCGGCCGCGCGCGATGCCTGGCTGCGCCACATGCGCGCGGCCATCGACGCCCTCAACCCGCCGACGATGGTCGCCGAGCGCCTGTGGGCCTATTTCGAGCCGGTTGCCGAGGGCATGCGCAATCGAGCCTGATCCGCCGCTAGACTTGTCAGGGACAGGCGGCACGGCGAGCGGAGGGCGGGATTGAGCGACGCGAAGGCGGTCGACGGCGGGCCCTCGCGTCCGGATCAACCCAAACGTGGCAAGACTGTCTACGGCGACGCGGCCAATGCCGGCCACCGCGTCCTCGCGCCGGACGACGCCGAGGTCGAGGCCTACCTCGAGACCGCGCTCAAGGCGCCCGGACCGGATCGCTCGCCCGACGATCGCCCCGGCGCGGGCCTGCCGGCCGGGGTCGGTGAGGTCGACGGGCCGGACACGATCGTCATCCTCGATTTCGGCAGCCAGTTCGCCCAGCTGATCGCCCGGCGGATCCGCGAGCTGAACGTCTACTCCGAGCTGCTACCCCACGACACGCCGTGGTCGGAGATCGAGCGCCGGAAGCCCAAGGCGGTGATCCTGTCGGGCGGCCCGAACTCGGTCTACGACCCCGGAGCCCCGATGCCCGACAGCGGCGTGTGGAGCGGCCGGATCCCGGTCCTCGGCATCTGCTACGGCGCCCAGCTGATGGCCCGCGAGCTGGGTGGCGACGTGCTCGCCGCCGGCAAGCGCGAGTACGGCCCGGCGAGCGTGACGATCACCCAGGAGGACGGCCTGTTCCGCGGCCTCGAGCGGGAGCAGCCGGTCTGGATGAGCCACGGCGATTCGATCACCCGGCTCCCGGAGGGCTTCCAGTCGACGGCCCAGACCGACTCGTCGCCGCTGGCCGGGTTCGCCGACCCGAGCCGCGGCCTCTACGCGATCCAGTTCCACCCCGAGGTCGCCCACACGCCCAAGGGTCGCGACATCCTGCGCAACTTCGTGGTCGGCATCGCCGGCGCCCGGACGAGCTGGACGCCGGCGAATTTCATCGAATCCACGGTCGCCGAGATCCGCGCCCGGGTCGACGGCCACGCCCGGGCGACGGACTCCGACGGGCTGGTGATCTGCGCTCTCAGCGGCGGGGTCGACTCGGCGGTCGCGGCTGCGCTCGTCCATCGCGCCGTCGGCGACCGGCTCACCTGCATCTACGTCGATCACGGCCTGATGCGCAAGCGCGAATCGGAGCTCCTGCGGACCACCTTCGAGGCGAATCTCGGCATGCGCCTGGTGATGGTCGACGCTCGCCAGCGCTTCCTCGACCGCCTGACCGGGGTCGAGGATCCCGAGCAGAAGCGCAAGATCATCGGCGACGAGTTCATCCGGGTCTTCGAAGAGGAGGCGACCAAGCTCGGCCGGATCGACTTCCTGACCCAGGGCACGCTCTATCCCGACGTGATCGAGAGCGCGACGTCGGAGACCAAGGCCGCCCAGAAGATCAAGACCCACCACAACGTCGGCGGATTGCCCGCCGACCTGCGCTTCAAGCTGATCGAGCCGCTGCGCTACCTGTTCAAGGATGAGGTCCGCGCCGTCGGGCTCGAGATGGGCCTGCCCGAGGCGATGGTCCAGCGCCAGCCATTCCCCGGGCCGGGCCTGGCGATCCGGATCATCGGCGAGGTGACCGCCGAGCGACTCGACACCCTGCGCGAGGCGGACTGGATCGTGATCGACGAGATCAAGGCCGCCGGCCTCTATCGGAGCGTCTGGCAGTCGTTCGCGATCCTTACCCCCGTGCGCAGCGTCGGGGTGATGGGCGATGGGCGGACCTACGCCAACGTCGTCGCGATCCGGGCGGTCACCTCCGACGATGGGATGACCGCGGACTGGGCCAAGCTGCCCTACGACGTCCTCGGCAAGATCAGCTCGAGGATCGTCAACGAGGTGCCCGGCGTGAACCGGGTCGTCTACGACATCAGCTCGAAGCCACCGGCGACGATCGAGTGGGAATAGGCGCCAGACGACCGCCGGCGTAGCCCGGCTGGACGCCCCAGACGTACCAACGGGTGGTTCGACCGGGCGCGGGACGCGGTAGAGTTTCGGCCATGGTCAAGCGCACAAGCCGCCCAGCAAGCCCGGCCGTCCCGGCCCAGCCCGATCCGGCGCCAGGTTCGGCCATGACCGAAGCCACGCCGGCGCCCGTCGCCGAGCCCGCCGAGGTCGTCCAGCAGGTGTCGGCCGCGGCCGCGCCGGCGGCCAGCGCCGGTGCGGCTCCCGTGACGGGCGCAGGCGCCTGGCCCGACATCTCGACCGCGATGGCCGGACCACGCTGCCCATGGTGCTCGGCTCCGCTCGCGAGCCTCGAGCTGGAGACGTGCCCGAGCTGCGGTGCCCAGCTCAACGCGCCGACCGAGGCGGACGTTCCCGGGGTCACGACGATCGACGTCGCGGCGCTCGCCTGGAAGGCCGGGGCGCCGCCCCGCCGGAACCGGCTTCTGTCCTGGATCTCCGGCGACGACGACTCGCCACCCGACACGTCGGGCGCGTCGCCGAGCGCCGTCGAGCCGCCGTCGCTGGCCGTCCGCCGCGAGATGCTCCGGCTCGAGCTCGAGGCCGATGGGATCAACGTGCCCCACGATGCCGAGCCGTCGGGTGCCGAAGAGGCGGTCGCGGTCGCCGAAGGGGACCCGGCCGCGCCGCCGAGCGGAGCCGCCGGCCCCGACGCTCCGGCAGCCGGTACGCCCTCGGCCTGACCGCCGACGCGTGCCCGACCGACTGCCTCCGCCGGGCCCGTCGTACCTTCGAGAGCTGCCGATCCGAATCCACGACAGGGCGGCCCGGGCCGGGATGAGCCGGCCCACGACGCTCGAGGACGGCTGGTGGCTGGCGCTCCTGTGGGTTGCCGATGACGACGGCGTCCTGTCCTTTCGCGATGCGGCGCCGCGGGCCGGTCCACCACCCGATCCGCCGGTCGTCCGGCTGGGGCCCGCGCTGTCGGGGGCGCTGTCGGGGCTGATCCTCGAGGAAGACGGCCGGCTCTGCGTGCGCCTCGCCCCGGTGGCTCCGGCAGCCGAAGACCGAACGCCCTGGCAGGCACCCATTGCCATCCGGGCGGGCTTCAAATGGGAGCCGGCACGGGCCCTGGGGATGCGTCCCAACGAGCTGGCCGAAACGGTCCTGTCCGCGTTCGTCCGAAGCATCGAGGGCCTCGGCCGGGCCTGAGGCGCCGAGCACGGCCGGTTGGGGGCGCTCGGAGTAGACTCCGCGGACAGTGCGCGACCTCTTCGACGAGTTCCTTGATGAGCTCCGCCGCCGTCAGGCCGAGGCGGCCGCCGCGAATCCCGAGGGAGCCGCTCCGGGCGGTGGCGCGCCATCCGCTGACGATGGGGCCAGGGCCGACGAGGACGCCTCGGACGGCGAGGCTCCCGACGCCGACTCGGAGAAGGATGCCGGGGCCGAGCCCGAGTCAGACGAGACGAAGCCGGACGATCGCGAGCCCGCTCCGGACGACGAGCAGGGCCGTGACGAACACGGCCACGACGAGCATGAGCGCGACGCCGATCCAGGCGAGCGCCGCCGCGCGTTCGAGCCGGTCGGTGGTCGCGGCGGAGGTCGCCGGCCACCCCGCCCGCGGCTCGTCGTCGGCGGGCCCAACGACGGATCGAGCTCGGGTGGCCGGGTTCGGAACTTCGGGCTCGGCTTCGTGGGCCTGGCGATCGTCGTCGTCATCATCCTGCTGGGCGTCGGGGTCAGCTTCCTGACCGACGCGATCTGGTTCAAGAGCGTCGGCTTCGAATCCGTCTTCTGGACCCGGGTCACGACCCAGGTCGGCCTCTTCGCGGGAGGCGGGATCCTCGCCCTCGTCTTCCTGCTGTTCAACATCTGGCTGGCCGGCCGCCTCCTGCCGCCGCCCGATCCCGATCGGCCGAGCCCGTTCGCCGGCTGGTTCGAGCGACTTGCCGGTGAGGACGTCAACGGCGGCGGTCGTCCGGGCCGCCCGTGGGAGAACCGGCCACCGAACCGGCCGGGCGGCAACCGGATGGGCCAGCGGCCGTCCGAGGGCATCGTCCTGAGCGCCGAGGACCTGCCCGACTTCGCGCCGATTGCCCGCTGGGTCCTGATCGCCCTCGTCATCCTGATCGCCCTGGGCGTGGCCGGATCTGCGGCCAGCCACTGGGAGACGATCCTGCTCTGGCGCAACCAGGTCCCGTACGGCGTCAACGACCCGATCTTCGGCCGGGACATCAGCTTCTACCTCTTCCAGCTGCCCTTCGTCCGCTGGCTCCAGTCGGGCGCCAACGGCCTGCTGCTGGCGGCCCTGGCGGTCAGCGCCGGGCGCTACATGGTCGGCGGCCTGCGCGGCGGGATCACCTTCACCACCCAGATGCGCGTCCACCTGGCGGTCCTCGCCGGGCTCTACCTCGCCTCGATCGCGATCGGCTACCAGCTCGACAAGCTCGAGCTCGTGTACAGCACGAACGGCGTCGCTGCCGGCGTCAGCTTCACGGACCAGAACGCCCGGTTCTTCGCCTATGACGTCCTGACCGTGGTCGCCGGCCTCGCCGGGGCATTCCTCGTCGCGGGCGCGTTCACCCGGCTCCTGTGGCCGCTGGGCGCCGTGATCATCTTCTGGCTCAGCGCCTCCGTCGTCCTCGGCCAGATCTACCCGGCCGTGATCCAGCGCCTGTCGGTCGAGCCGGACCAGCTGGGCAAGGAGACGACCTACATCCAGAACAACATCGCGATGACCCGGATCTCGTACGGCCTCAATTCATGGACGGTGAGCGACTACTCGGGCCAGGACCAGCTGACCCAGGCGGCGGTGACCAATGAACAAGGGACGTTCCAGAACGCCCGGCTGTGGGACGCCGCGCCGCTGCGCGACTCGCTCGACCAGCTCCAGACCGTCCGCCAGTACTACGACTTCACGAACGTCGACACCGACCGCTACCAGATCAACGGCGTCGCTCGCCAGGTGATGCTGGCCGGGCGTGAGCTGGCGCCCGAGAAGAATCCTCTCGCCAACTCGTGGGTGAACCAGCGGATCACGTTCACCCACGGCATCGGGGTGGCGATGGTCCCAGTGAATGCGGCCACCTCCGAGGGCCAGCCCGACCTCTTCATCCAGGGCCTGCCGCCGGTGTCCAGCAACGGTGCGCCGCAGGTCACCCAGTCCCGGATCTACTTCGGTGAGCGGCCGAGCGACTGGATCGTCGTCGACGCCCGCCAGGACGAGTTCGACTACCCGGTCGGCTCGGATTCGACGAGCACGGTCGCCTCGAACGCCACGACCCGCTGGACCGGGACCACCGGGATCAAGCTCGACACGGTCTTCTCGCGCCTGCTCTGGGCGCTCGAGTACAAGGACCTGAACCTGCTGATCAGCGACCAGATCACCAACCAGAGCCAGCTCCTGATCCATCGGACGATCTCCGACCGGATCTCCGAGATTGCTCCGTTCCTGACCTTCGACAGCGATCCGTACCTCGTGATCAACAGCGCCGGCGGGCTGGACTACATCCAGGACGCGTACACGACGAGCGATCGATTCCCGAACGCGCAGCCGGTCGACACCAGCCAGCTGGCGTCGGGCTCGAGCCTGTCGGGCCTCGACTTCAACTACATCCGGAACAGCGTCAAGGTGGTCGTCGATGCCTATACAGGGCAGATGACCTTCTACGTCAACGACCCGACCGACCCGATCATCGAGACCTACGAGAAGGTCTTCCCCCAGATGTTCACCCCGATCAGCGCGATGCCGGCGGATCTCAAGGCCCACCTGCGGGTGCCCGAGGACCTGTTCGACGCCGCCACCCGGATGTATGCCCGCTACCACGTGACGGACCCGGCCGCGTTCTACAACAACGAAGACCTGTGGACCGTGCCCCCGAACCCGGGCGGCTCCCAGAACCTGCCCAACGTCGCCTACTACGTCGAGATGCGCCTGCCCGACGAGACGGCCCCGGAGTTCCTGCTCCTCCAGCCGATGGTCCCGGCCAGCCGACCGAACATGATCGCCTGGATCGCCGCCCGCAACGACCAGGCCAACTACGGCCAGGTCCGGGTCTACAAGTTCCCCCAGGACACGTCCGTCCTCGGCCCGAACCAGATCGCCGCGAAGATCGATGCCGACCCGACGATCAGCGCCCAGGTCACCCTGTGGGACCAGGCCGGCAGCCACGTGATCAAGGGCAACCTGATCGTCGTCCCGGTCCAGAACTCGCTGATCTACCTGCAGCCGGTCTACCTGCAATCGGCCAACAGTGCCTTCCCGGCGTTCGAGCGGATCATCGTGGCCACCCCGACCCAGGTCGTGTGGGACACGAACCTCGCGGGCGCGCTCAACCAGCTCCTGTCCGGGAGTCCGAGCGGCTCGCCGCCACCGAGCGGCGGACCGTCGCCCTCGCCGAGCAGCGGGCCGGTCGCCAGTCCCAGCCCGGGCGCGGGATCCAGCCCGCCGGCCGACAACGTGGCGGCCCTCGTGGCCTACGCCAACCAGCACTTCGAGCTGGCCCAGACCGCCCTGCGCAACGGCGACTTCGCAACGTACGGAGCGGAGATCGCCAAGGTCCAGGAAGCGCTCCGTGAGCTGAGCCAGCTGGTCCCGTCGGCGAGCTCCAACCCCTAGGATCCCGGGCCGTCGCAGTGGCAGGCGTCGGGTGATCGCCTGGCGATCGGCACGCACTGCCGCTCATGACGCCCTGGTCAGTCCTGGCCTCTGGCCGGTCGCCCTGGCCGGCTTCCTCGCCCGGGGCGGGCTCATTCTCTTCGTCGCCCCAGTGGTCATCCCGCCGAGCCTCGTTGGCCTGGCGACGTTCATCGGGCCCGCCTCGATCACCCCGACGGGGCCGACGATCGGCTTGGTCGTGCGGATCGGCCTCGGGATCGGCCTGCTCGGCGCGGCGCTGCTGGCCGGGATCCTCGTCGGCGCCATCGCCGAGATTGCCCTGATCTCGGCCGGCGCGGCTGGCCGGGGCAGCGCCCGCCAGCTTCTCCGCCGGGTCGTGGTCATCCGGCTCGTGAGCCTCGTGCCGGTTGCTGCCGTCTTCGCGATCGGGATCCAGCGACTCGGCCAGATCGTGTATCTCGAGCTAACCCTGCCCACCGACCTGGTCACGCCGATCGTCATCCGGGTCGCCGCGCAGGCGCCGGAGATCGTCGCCGCGATCCTCGTCGCCTGGATCTTCGGGGAGACATGGGGTGGGCTCGCGACCCGGCTGGCGGTCCTCCGGGGCGACGGTGCCGGCCGGGCGCTGGCTGGTGGTCTGGCGCTCTTCGTCCGGCGGATCGTCGCCGTCCTGCCCCTGCTCTTCGTGTCCGTGCTCGTTGCCGGGCTGGTCCTGGGCCTCGTGATCGAGGCGATCGCCTGGTCGTGGGGCTTCGTCCGGGACGCCCTCCTGGGCGGGTCCGGGACCGCCGCCCTGCCAGCCATGGCTGGCTCCACGCTCCTCTTCGTCGCCTGCTGGGTGGCCGGCCTGGCGATCGCCGGGGCGCTCGCCACGTGGCGGGCAGTGGCCTGGACGCTGATCGTGGGGGAGGACCATCGGGGGAGTGGTCGAACGGCCCCGGAGCGTGCCACCCTGTAACGCCCGAGCCGCCGGACCACGCCGTCGGTCGGTCCCCAGAGGTACGAGCATTGCCCAGGAAGCCGATCGCCTGCCCGTCATGCGGAGCCCTCGTCTCCGGCGGGCGGCTGTCCTGCCCGACCTGCGGGACGCTCGTCGCGACAGTGACCGGCGGTCCCAGGCCCCCGGCAGCCGCGAAGGGCGTGGCGGCCGTGCCTGCGCCGACCACTCCCCGATCTCGAACGGCAGCGCGTCCGGCGCCCGAGGCAGCCGCCGCGGTGCGACCGGCTCAGCCGGCCGCCCCTGCCCAACCCAAGGTCCGCCAGGCCGCGGCTGCCCCCGTCCAGGTGCGGGCAATGCCCGCCGCGGTGGCCCCGGAGCCCGCCCAGGAGCCACCGTCGTGGGCCCTTCGTCCAGTCGCCCGGCCGGGTTCGATCCTCCACGAGCTCGAGTCCCGGCCGCGCAGCGGCTGGCTCAGCGCCCGGGCTGATGACTACGACGCCGACGACTCGGCCGACGTGCCCTCGCCGGCGATCCCCGGGGCCTACCTTGCCCCGTCGGCCACCTTCACGGCACCGTCACCCCGGTCGCGCGGCGGCCGGCCGTTCGAACCAGCCGTGAATCGGGCCGCCCAGCCGGCGTATCTCACGAGCGCCACGGGGGCCGTCTCGCCGGTGGCCTTCGCGCCCGGGTTCAACCCACCCGTCCCGATCGCGGCCGGCGTGGCTCCAAAGGCTCGGACGGGCGTCTCGATGCAGGCCCCGGCCGAGCTGCCCGGCTGGCTGGCGATCGCCGGGTCGGCGATTGCTGCGGTCAGCTTCCTGATGCCGTGGTCGCGCGACGGCGTGATCGGAGCGGCGGGCAGCTCCTATTTCGACCGCTGGGGCCTCGCCAACACGGGCTACCTGCCCCTCGTCCTGGTCGCCCTCGGGCTCCTCGCGATCAATGGCGTCCCGAACCCGATCTCGAGCTGGATCCGGGCCGGCGTCGCGCCGCTGCTGGTCGGCGGGGCCCTGTTCGGCCTGGACTGGGCCTATCAGACGCGGCCCTACAGCGACGGCCTCGGGGTCACCCTCCTGCTGGTGGGCTCGCTGGTCCTCGTCGTGGCCGGTCTGGTCGGGGTTCGAACGGACCGTCACCCGGCGGCACCACCGGCCGTCTAGGCTGCGCGAGACCCCTGATACACTGCCAACCGGCAGACGCAGGTCGTCTCCAGGCTCAGGAGGCACAGGGCCCAGCCAGTGGACCAGGTCTTAGGCACAATCGGAAGCGCCCTCGGCGGCTTCTTCGATGCGCCGGTCATCCAGTTCGGCCTGCGGGCCATCGCCGCCTACATCGTCGTCATCTGGATCGCGACGGCCTACTGGGCCTTCCGCGACATGCAGACGCGCTCGGACAATCCGATCCTGCCGTATGTCGCGGCGAGCCTGATCATCCTGTTCACGCCCGTCCTCTTCCTGTTCGCCGCGCTGATCTACAAGCTGATCCGGCCCCATGAGAAGGTTGCCGAGGCAACCGAGCGCTCGCTGGCCGAAGAGGCATTGCTCAACGAGGTCGACGCCGTCCCGCACTGCCCGACCTGCGCCCGGCGGGTCGCCGACCAGTGGCTGATCTGCCCGACCTGCCGGACCCGCCTCAACCGCGTCTGCCCGAACTGCAACCGGCTCGTCGGCCTGGACTGGTCGCTGTGCGCCTGGTGTGGCAAGGACTTCGAGCGACGTGAGCCGGTCGGAGCCTTCGTCGGGGCGACGCCGGCACCGTATCCGGTCGCCGCAGCCGCTGCGGCCGCCGCGATCGCCTCGGCCAACGAGCCTCCGGTGATCACGACGAGCGTGCCCAGCGACACGACGCGCGTCCGGAAGGCGTCGAGCGCCGCCGGCCCGCGGGCGCCGCGAGGCTCATCCGACCCGCTGCCGGAGCGTTGACCGGGCCGGGCGAACGCCTGCCCCCATCCTCGGAATCTCGAGCAGCCGCGGCGGAACCGGCTCCGGCGCGACTCGGCCTCCGGACGTTCTCGCTCGACGGGCGCCACGCTCCGGGTCTCTACCTCGTGGGCTGGCTGGCCAGCCTCCTCGGCGCGGCCACGGTCTTCGTCGTCCTGCTTGCCCAGCCGTCGGACCTTGCCGGAGCGATCCTGCTGGGCTCCGGGACGCTCCTCCTTTCGATCGGGCTCGCCGCCGCCGCCGGCTCGCAGGCGATCGAGCGCCAGGCCGGCGGTTCGCTGGCGTATCGCGGGCCCTCGCCGCTCCTCCTGTTCTGCTGCTACGTCGCGCTGACCCTCTTCCTCGAGGTCCTGGCGTTCCTGCCGCTCCAGGCCCTCGGCGTGCGCGCCGGGACGGTCGTCGAGACGCTCGTCGGCCTGCTGATCCTCAATGGCAGCGCGATCCTGCTCGTCGCCGGGCTGGTGGTCGGGTCCGGCGCGCTGACCTGGCGCGAGATGGGCCTGCCGACCCGCGGCCCGGGCGGCCCCGCGATCCGGCTGCTCGTCCTTCAGCTCCTCGAGGGCATGCTCCTGGCGGCCCCGATCCTGTTCATCACGGTCGTCCTGGGCAGCGTGCTGATCGGCCTGCTGGGGACCTCGCCGCCGGGACCCCTGCCGGCGGCGACGAATGCGACGGACGCGATCATGAATCTCGTCTCGGGGGTCATCATCGCGCCGCTCGGCGAAGAGCTCTTCTACCGCGGCTTCGCCACCACCGCCTGGGTCCGCGGGATGGGCGCCCGGGGCGGGATCATCCGCGGGGCCCTGCTCTTCTCGGTGGCCCACGTGCTGACGCTGAGTGGCTCGCCCTCGGATGCGGTGATCGCGTTCCTGACCCGGCTGCCGGTGGCCCTGGCCCTGGGCATCATCTTCGTCCGGCGGGGCTCGCTGGCCTCGTCGTTCGGACTCCATGCGATGTTCAACGCGATCCCGCTGATCCTCGTCGGGCTGTCGTTCGGCACCTGAGGTCGGAGCGCCGTCGTCGAGAGTCCTCCCGGTCTCGGTACGACTGTCCTGTTGCTCGTCGCCCGGCCGGGCACGAAGGTGTGGGCATGAAGCTCCGCATCACCTCAACGATCCTCTGGGCGCTCGCCGGCTGGGCCGTCGCGGCTGCGTTCGCCGCATTCCTGGGAGTTAGCCTGCTGGTCGGCCCGTTCGTCGGTGCGGTCTGGGGCGCGTTCGTGCTGATCGATCCGAAGCACGTCCTCTGGAGCGGTCGCGACGCTCGCGGCCTGGGGGCCCACGAAGCCACGGTCCAGCGCGCCGAGTCCTAGTCTTTCCCAGGCGGGACCGAGCTCGCGCCCAACCGGCGCCCGGAAGCGGGCGAGCTCCCGCGGCGAGCCCGCGTGCATCTCGTATTGATCGGCTGGTGAGGGCCGCCTCGTAGGGTTCGCTGTGTTCCCGGCTCCGGATGGCGGAGGAATCGGCGGGCTTCGTTGCTCGGAGTCGGGAACACCAACTCCGCCGCGCGACCCGAGGCCCGGCATGACGAACCCGTTCACCCCGCTCGTCTTCGATCCGGCTGCCGCGAACCGGCCCGGCCGGGCGCTCCGCGAGGTACCCGAGGCCGAGCGGCCACGCGAGCGCCTGGCCTTGCGCGGGCCCGGCGGCCTCAGCGCGGCCGAGCTGATCGCACTGGTCTGGGGAACCGGTGCCCGGGGCATGAACGCCGTCGACCTGGCCGAGGAGGCGCTCGCTCGGCATGACGGCCTCACCGGGCTGGCTCGGGCGTCGGACACCGAGCTCGCGGGGATCCCCGGGATCGGTCCGGCCCGGGCCGCCCAGCTGAGCGCGGCGTTCGAGCTCGGCCGGCGGCTCCTCGCCGACTGGCCCACCGGCCGCTGGACGATCCGTGCGCCGCGCGACGTGGCCGAGCGGCTGATCCTCCAGATGGGCCGCCTCGAACGAGAAGAGCTGCGGGTCGTCCTGCTCAACACGAAGAACGCGGTCCTGCGCGTCTCGACCGTCTACCAGGGCAACGTCAGCTCGAGCCTGGTCCGGGTCGGCGAGCTGTACCGCGATGCGGTCCGGCTCAATGCGTCGGGGATCATCCTCGTCCACAACCATCCGTCCGGCGACCCGACGCCGTCACCTGACGACCTCCATCTCACCGCCGAGGCACTGGCTGCCGGCCGGCTGCTGGACATCGAGCTCCTCGACCACCTCGTGATCGGCCACGACGCCTTCGTCTCCCTTCGCGAGCGTGGCGTGGCATTCGGCCGCTCGAGCGGCCCGCCCTGAGGAGCGCGGCGGGCGCCTCGGGACGTCGCCTGGAGCGAACAGAACGAGGGAATTGAGGGCCCCGACCCGACGATTCGGCTCGGGCTTGGGCGAATCGTTCGCCGCTGGCGGACAAATCGGGCAAACGCCTGCCGAGGAAGCCGTCGCGGCGGCTCGTTGACGGCCTGTTGTTCTCCTGGGGCGACGCCGCCGGAACCGACGGTCTGCCCGGACCTACCTGGAGCTCGAGGCATTCGCGACGGCCGTCTCACCGGCGATCCACCGGCGATCCACCGGCGCGGCGATGAACGTCTCGAGATGGATGTGGACCATCTCAGCCGCTCCCAAGCCGGGCCAGGGTCGAGGTGCACAGCTTGGCAGGCCCGTACGGCTCGTCGTTTGCCCAGGCGATGTCGCCGTGATCCGATAACGCGATGAACGCCTGGTTGCCGGGGAGGACCCGGCGTGACTCGCCCGTCGGAATGTCGAGGAGCCGGATGCCACCGCTGTCTGCGGCGAGGACGAGCGTCTTCCGGTCGGCACTGACCGCGAGTGACTGCGCGCCGCCCTTGACCGGCACGGACACGCTGCCGGATGGGCCGGCGACCTCGACCGTCGAGCCTGTCCATTGCTCGGTGGCGACGACGCTTCCGTCCGACGACGCCCACATGGCCTCGATCTCGCCGGAGCCCGGCTGGACGGCAAGCGCCGATGGCGAAGTCGCGAGAGAAACCGTGGCGATTGATCGCGTGTCGGTCGTGACGCCGATCAGTCCGCCAGTCGTCCAGGTCAAGTCGCCGAGCCCGGATATGTCGGGGCCCGTCTGAAGGGTCGGCGCAGAACCCGCAACGGCACTCACGATCCCGGTGCCCCGGCCGTCGAAGTTGCTCGTTGACCAGTAGACGCGTCCATCCGGGTCGATGGCGACCGACTCGTCCGCCGTTCCCGACCAGTGGGCAACGGGCCGACCCGACGGCCAATCGAGGAGGAGGATCGTGCCGACGCCACTCGTATCGGCTCGCAGCCCCACCACGAGGAGGTCGCCCGCCGGCGAGAAGGCCGCATCCATCGGGGCACCGCCGGGCAGCGAGACGCAGCTTGTCTTCCATGGCGCGTAGGCGAGCGCCTCGGCGGCTCCGCCGATCGCCGAGATCATGAGCAGCGCAAGGATCACGCCGGCCGTTGACGCGGGCCTGCCGCGCACCGGACGGCCCGCGCGAGCGACGATCCAGCAGATGGCTCGTGTCGTTGCCACCCAGAGCCAGCCCAGGGGAATGAGGAAGATCGCTCCGTAGATCGAGAAGATGGCCATGCTGTAGACGAGCTCGACCGCGAGCAGGGGAATGGTCGATCCCGCAAGGACTTCTCGTGCCGCAGCATCGGCGAGAGCGGCGCCGAAGACAACAGCGATGGCGACCGGCGACCACAGGGCTCCGAAGATCAGCCCGGCGGAACCGGCCCGCCACAGACCACCGCTCGTTGCGCGCCGGCTGAAGCGCGCGCCGAGCGCA
>JANWLH010000153.1 GCA_025450915.1 Candidatus Limnocylindrales bacterium
AGCGCAGCCAGGATCTCCGCCCCGTAGCGCTCGACCCGTGCGGGGCCCATCCCCTTGACCCGGCCGAGATCCGCGATCGACCGGGGCCGTGCCTCGACGAGGGCGAGCAGGGTGGCGTCGTGGGCGACGACGTAGGCCGGCACCCCGTCCGCCCTGGCTCGCTCGGCGCGCCAGGTCCGGAGCGCCTCAAAGCCTGTCTCGGACCCCGGTGCCGGGGCGGGTCGCTCCCGCGGCGTGGCCGAACGCGGAGATGGCGGGTGGCTCCGATCGGCGCCGAAGCCGAGCTCGGTGAGGAAGCGCGACGGCCGGCGGCTGCCCTCGCGACCGTTCGAACCACTCCGCCGGGTCGCCCATGAGATCGCCAGGTGGCGGCGGGCCCGGGTGATCCCGACGTAGAGGAGGCGACGCTCCTCGTCGATCGCCGCCGGGTCGCCAGCCGCCTGGGCGATCGGCAGCGTCCCTTCCTCCAGGCCGGGCAAGAAGACGGCATCCCACTCGAGGCCCTTGGCGCGGTGGATCGTCGAGAGGGTCACGCCGCCCGCGACATTCGCCCGTTCCGCCGCGTCCCGGCGGCTGAGCTCGGCGAGCAGGCTCGGCGCATCCGGCGGCGCGGAATGGCCGGCCGGCTGGGCGGCAAGGTCGGTGGCGATCGCGAGCAGGACGGCCAGGTCGGCGGCCCGCTCGCGCTCCTCGGAGCCGCGCCGGGGAGCGTCGGGGTCGTAGCCGAAAGCGCTCGCAAAGGTCGCCTGGATCGCGGCCGGAAGGTCGCGGCCGGTCGCCGTGATCCCCGATCGCTGGATCGCCCGGATCGCCGCCCGGACGTCCGGGCGCTCGTAGAACCGGCCGCCCCGGACCACGTACGGAATCGCCGCGGTCGTGAGCGCCGCCTCGATCGGCGGGAGCTGGGCATTGAGGCGCACGAGGACCGCGATCTCGCCGGCCTCCACGCCCTCGCGGATCCGGGCCCGGATCGCCGTGACCAGGCCGGCCAGCTCGGCCGCCTGATCGGCAAACGCCGAGCGCGTCGGCAGCGGCCCGGACGGGCGCGTCGCCGTCAGCGCCTTCGTCCTGCCGGTCGAGGCGATCAGCCGGTTGGCCAGGGCGAGGATTTCCGGGCTCGAGCGGTAGTTCTCGGTGAGCTCGACGATCGTCGTCCCCGGATGGCCGCGGGCGAAGTCGCGCAGGTATCCGCTCGAGGCGCCGGTGAAGCTGTAGATGGTCTGGTCCTCGTCACCCACCACGCACACGTCGCGGCTGTTCCCGGCCCACAGGGCGAGGAGACGCTCCTGGAGCGGATTCGTGTCCTGGTATTCGTCGACGCTGAACCAGCGCTTGCGGGACCGGACGATCGCGGCCGCCGCCGGATCGGTCTCGAGGAGTTCGACCGTTGCGCCGAGCATGTCCTCGAAGTCGATCCGCCCGGCCCGTGCCTTGGCCCGCTCGTAGTCCGCGTAGACCCGGGCCATCAGCTCGACGGGGATCGGCGGATCGCGGCGGGCCGCCACGGCCGCCGCTCCGTAGCCCGGAGCGCCGAGCCGCCGGTTCTTGGCCCATTCGATCTCGCCGGCGAGGTCCTTGACCGCGGTGAACCGATAGCCGCCGGGCAGGCTCCGCGCGATCCGGCCGAGGATCGGGAACTTCGACTCGAGGATCTCGGGCGGAGCATCGCCGCCATGAGCGGCCGGCCAGAAGTGGCGGAGCTGGGAGAGCGCATGGGCATGGAACGTGCGCGCCGAGACACCCGGCTGGCCCAGGTCGCGCAGGCGCTGGACCATCTCCGCCGCTGCCTTGTCGGTGAACGTCACCAGCAGGATCTCGCCGGCCGGCACGACCCCGGTCGCGATCGCATAGGCCGCCCGCCGGCTGATCACCCGGGTCTTGCCGGTGCCGGCACCGGCCAGGATGGCGACGGGCCCGCTGGTGAGCCTGGCCGCCTCGCGCTGGGCGGCGTTCAGGCCGTCGAGGATCCGCTCGGGGTCCGGGCGGTCGCCGTGGGCAGGATCCATGCTCGAAGCCTGACCGGCATCGCTCACCGGCCGGTTGCCCGGATCAGCGGGTCGCGGCCGCCGGCTGGGGCGCTCCGCCGGAGTACGCCTTATCGATCGTCCGGCCGAACTCGAGGAGCGACCGGCCGAGCGGCGAATCCGCCTTCGTGTACATGAACGGGGCACCGCTGTTGAGGGCACTGATCGCGCCGCGGTACTCGTTGATCACCTGGTACTCGATCGTCCGCTTCAGCGCGCTCTCGGCGTTCTTCTGGCTGATCCCGGTGAACGCGTTCGAGCGGTTCAGGACGAGGTGGACCTTGCCCGGCTCGACACCCAGGTGGCCGATCGTCTCGAGGACCAGCCGGACGTTCTTCAGGCACGAGAGGTCGGCCGTCATCACGACAAAGAACTGGTCGGCCTGGTCGAGGATCTTGAGGTTGATCTCGTCGAGCCGCTTGTCGATGTCGAGGATCACGTAGTCGTACAGCGAGCGAAGGTTCTCGAGGATCTGGGGCAGGTGCTCCTCGGTCACGAGCTCGGCCGTCTCCGGCGACGGCGGCGCGAGGAGCAGGTCGATGCCGGAATCGTGATGGACGAGGACCTGCCGGACGAGGTCGAGGTCGATCGACGGCGCGGTGACAATGTCGATGATGCTCTTGCGGTCGAGGCCGAGGTCGAGGAAGACGCGGTGATCGCCGAACTGGAGATTGGCGTCGACGAGGACGACCTTGCGGCCGAGCTCTCGGTGCAGGGCGATCGCCGCGTTGATCGCGATCGTTGTCGTGCCCACGCCGCCCTTCGCCCCGTAGAACGCGAGGACGTGGCCCATCGGCGGCCGTCCGACGAGCAGATCCCGCGGCGCGAACCGGGCCAGGAGGCTCTTGATCCGGGCGAGCAGCTCGGCTGGGTGGAACGGCTTGATCAGGTAGTCGTCGGCGCCGGCGCGCAGCCCCTTGACCTTCTGCTCCACCTCGCGCTCGGCGGTCAGCATGATGATCGGGACATGGGCGCCCGTGCCCTCTTCGGCCCGGATCTTCATCGCGACCTGGTACCCGTCGACCTTGGGAAGCATGATGTCGAGCAGGATCAGGGCGGGCGTCTCGGCGCCCCACAGGCGGAATCCCTCGGCGCCGTCGGACGCCACGAGGACCTCGTAGCCTTCCTGCTTGAGGGTGTACGTCAGCAGCCGCTGCACATTCGGGTCATCGTCGATGACGAGGATCTTTGCGGCCATTGCCTCCCCAGGATTCACGCCCAATTACGCAGGCCTGCGGCCCAGCCGCCCGATTATAGGCGCACCGATCACCGATCCGGGTCGTCGAGGCGGTCGAAGACGAGCCGGCTCCACGTTTCGAGCTGGTCGGCAACTGCCCGGACGGCGTCCGTCGAGGCAAATCCTCCGGTCAGCTTGTCCTTCTCACGAACCGCCACCGAGCGCCCGGCCGCGTCGATCTCGAAGACCAGCCCGAGGTGCACGCGACCGACCGGTGTGCTGTCGTCGTTGAGCAGGCCGACGAACTGCGGCTGCGGGTCGAAGGCCGCCTCGACCTCCTCGTGCCACTCGCGGCGCAGCCCGTCGAGGACGCCGTCATCGCCAGGGTTCAGGTGACCGCCGACGCCGATCGACCACAGGTCGTGGAGGCGCGCGTCGGCTCCTCCACGCGTCCGGCGCATCAGGAAGTACGCGGTTCCATCGCGGACGACCAGGTACGGGATCAGCTGCTTGAGACCCGGGTCGTCCTCGACCGCCGCCCGTGACTCGTAGCGGCCGGTGACGCCGATCGTTGCCAGCACTTCGTCGAGGTCGCAGTCGCGGACGCCCCGCCAGCCGGGTTCGGGGACCAGCGCCGGGCGCGGTACGACGAGGACCTGCTCGGTCAATCCAGCGCCTCGAGGCCCGCCCGGGCCGCCCGCAGGCGAATGGCCAGCCGGTCAGCTGTCGCCGCCGGATCGGCCGGCGTCGACTCGAGGTCGGCCAGCCACTCCTCGAGCTGGCCGGCCAGCGCCCGGATCCGGCGGGCCAGCTCCGGGGCATTGGTCGCGGCGATCCCGGCGCCCATGGCCACGTCGCCCCGGGCCAGGCGCGTGGCGCTGCCCCAGCCGCCGGCCGCGAGGGTCCGCGCCAGCGGCCAGTCGTCGGCGTCACTCACGGCCTGGACGAGGGCCGCCGCGATCACGAGGGGAAGATGGCTGATCGCGGCCACCGCGCGATCATGGGCGGCCGCATCGAGCCAGTGGGGCTCGGCGCCGCAGGCCGCCGCGAGCTGCTCGCTGCGCTCGAGGTCGATCGGCCGGGCCAGGTGACCCGGCGACAGGAGCCACGGCCGACCCTCGAACAGGCCCGCGTGCGAATGGGCATAGCCTGACGTCTCGAGTCCGGCCATCGGGTGGCCGCCGACGAAGTGCAGCTCGAGCAGGTCCGCCCGCTCGACGATCGCCGCCTTCGTGCTGGCGACGTCGGTGATCGTGGGCCTGGCGTCGCCGGCCGGCAGCCCCGCGACGGCATCCAGCAATCCCAGGCAGGCCAGCGGGTCGGCGGCGAGGACGATGAGATCGGCGCCGTCAATCGCGGCCGCAAGCGAGCCGGCCGCTCGATCGATCATCCCCTCGGCGTGGGCTGCAGCAGGGCCGGCGCCGGTTGGGCTCCAGGCACTGATCGAGTGGATCGATGTCGGCCAGCGCCCGCTCCGGGTCGCCCTGGCGATGGAGCCTCCGATCAGGCCCAGGCCGATGATCGCGAGGCGCAAACGCCCGGTGGGTCTAGTCGATCCAGCCGGCACTGCTGCCGACGGGCGTCGATGTTCGCGCTGCGGCCTGGCGCCGGGATCCCTGGCGGCGCGTCCCGGTACGGCGCTCGCCGGTCGCGGCCGGTGGTCCGGGCTCGTCGGAGAAGTTGACCCGGCGGGCAACCGTCCGCCGCTCACCGCCGCGACGATCCACGATCAGGGCCGCCTGGCAGCGAGGACAGCGCCGCTCTTCGGCGAAGAGCGACTCGAACGGCGCCGTTGCGTAAATCTGCCGCCCGCACGCGCGGCAGGCGAGTCTGGGCACTCGCAGATCCTACGCCGACTTGGCCGCGCCGTCGCGGGTCAAGATTCAATTCGCCAGGGGAACCTCGAGGAGGGGCAGATAGCGAGCCGGGCCGCCGCCAGTCTGGCTCTCGAACAGGACGATTCGATCCGCACTCCAGCCGAGGTCGAGCCCGGCCGCCGCGGCCATCAGCCGGCCTGCGACGAGGGCTCCGGAGGCAACCCCGTCGCTCCGGGCGAGGGTCAGGTGCGGCCGGACCGGGCGATCGTCGTGGGGCCAGCCGCGCTCCGCAAGGGCGCTCGCGACACGGGCGGTCAGGGCGTTGAGCTCGGCCAGGCCCCGGCCGAGCCCGAGCCAGAGGACACGGGGACGTGCGAGGTTCGGGAACGCGCCCGCTCCGGCGAGGCCGACCTCGAACGGCTGGACCCCGGCCGCGGCAGCCGAGACGGCGGCCCGGGCATCGTCGAGCCGGGCGGGATCGGTCGGTCCGAGGAAGCGCAGGGTCACGTGGAGGCCGTCCATCCGGACCCAGCGGACATCGTGGGGATCGCGGCGTTCACCCGTCGCCGGTTCGGGTGCCAGGCGAACGCCGCCAACGAGGGTCTCGATCGAGCGCCGGGTCTCCTCGGGCAACGGCACGGCGATGAACAGGCGCGGACCGGTGGGCTCGTCGAGAGGTGGCCGGAAGCGCCCGCGACGCTCGCTCACCCGGCGCCGGGCCGGGCCGCGACCTCCAGCTCGTAGCGGGCTCGATCGGCGAGGAGGATGTCGCGGGCCTCGGCGACGTCGCGCCAGCCGAGGACCTCGGTCTCCTTGGCCTCGAGCAGCTTGTACGTGTCGAAGAAATGGCGGATCTCGATCAGCCGGTGCGGCCGCACCTGGTCCAGCCGCTCGACGTGCGCCTGGTGGGGATCGCCGACCGCAACGCACAGCACCTTGAAGTCCGGCCCGCGCTCGTCGTGCATCTCGAGACCGCCGATCGGCCGGCCCCACACCCGGCAGCCGGTGAAGGTCGGCTCATCGATCAGCAGGAGGGCGTCGGTGTGGTCGCCGTCGCCCGCGCGGGTCTGCTCGATGAACCCGTAGTCGAAGTTGTAGTAGACGGCCGACGACAGGACCCGATCGAGCCGGAAGACCCCGGTCCGCTCGTCGTACTCGTACTTGTTGCGGCTTCCCCGCGGGATCTCGACGACGATCTCGACGATCGCCGGGAACCCGCCACCCTCGTGGGAGCCGGCCCCGTGCACGACGTCAGTCGTTGTAGAGCCGTTCTTCGATCAGCTTTTCCTGGACGGTCCGGCCGCTCGGATCGAAGCACGAGAACTCGAAGTGCTTCTCGAACTCCAGGTCGACGTTGTCCTGGCCGCCGCGGTTCTTCTCGACCGAGACGATGACCCAGTCACGGAAACGCTGCGCCTGGTACGGGTTGAACTCGATGTTCACCTTGGCCACGACGTTGTACTTCTCGTTGAGGATCAGGATGATGTCGGCCTCGTAGTTGATCGCCGACGATCCGCGCAGGTGGTGGTTGCGCAGGCGCGCGGCCTTGAGGCCCTCCTTGTCGGCGGCCACGATGGCGATCATCGGCACGTCCTCGGACAGGGAGATGTCCTTGAGGCCGTTGACCACGTAGGTCACCTTCTCCGACTCGGTCGGCGGCTCGGGAATGACCGGGACCTTCTGCATGTAGTCGACGATGACCATCAGGCGCCGGTCGCCGGACAGCTCGCGATGCTGGCGGACCAGGTTGCGGATGTTGTCGATCGTGCTGGCAGTCTGCGACCCGCGCAGCAGGAAGAGGTTCTGGCCGTAGCGGGCAATCCGGTCGAGCGACGGACGCAGCCGGGGGTTGTTGGCGAGCTGGGTGCCCGACTGGCCCTCGGCGAGCCAGGAGCCGAGGATCTCCTTGCGGACGTCCTGGATCTTGATCGCCCCGGTCTTGTGGGGCAGGTGGGCGAGGGCCGACTCCATCGCGATCATCCGGTTGAGCAGGTACTGCTCTTCGTGCTCGAAGCAGATGTACAGGACGTTGGCCTGGCCGGCCGACGCCACGTTGCGCGCCATCTGGAGGGCCATCGTCGTCTTGCCGGTGCCCTGGGCGCCGCCGATCAGCAGGAGCTCACCGGGCCGCAGGCCGGAGCCGATCGTCTTGTCGAGGGGGGTGAACCCGAGCGGGATCGGCTGGAACTCGCCAACCTTGCCGCTCGTGACGCGATCGTTGAGGTCGACGAGGACGTCGAGCGCCGAACGCGGCGCCATGCTGCCATTGGGGGTCTCGAGCCGCCACACGCCTTTTTGGGCGATCGCGGGCTCGGCTGCTTCGGTGCTCACGCGAATGGATCCTCCCGGTGCTGCCAGTTCCCGCATCCTAGCACCCGGAACCTCCCAAATCACCGGCCCGGACCCCACAGTTCCGCACAGTTCTTGCGATGTTCAGCGGGGCAGGGCGGCCAGCTCGCTCCAGTAGGCCGCCACGGTCCGGATCGCCGTCTCGTGGTTGGCCAGTGACATCGACTCGTTCGGGGCGTGGGCGTTGTCGTCAGGCGGGGTGAAGCCGAGCAGGACGACCGGCAGGCCGAGGATCGTCTCGAAGCTGGCGCAGACCGGGATCGAGCCGCCCTCGCGGATGTAGACCGGCGCGACCCCGAACGTGGCCTCGATCGCCCGGGCGGCGGCCCGGGTCGCGGGGTGGTCGATCGGCGTCAGGCTCGGCCGGCCGCCGCCCAGGAACTGGACGCTGACGGTGCAGCCGGGCGGCGCGACCTCGAGGATGAACGCCCGCAGGAGCTCGTAGATCGTGCCCGGATCCTGGTCGGGGACGAGCCGGCAGCTGATCTTGGCGTGGGCATGGGCCGGGATGATCGTCTTTGCCCCGTCGCCCTCGAAGCCGCCCCACAGCCCGTTGACGTCGAGCGTCGGCCGGCCACCGCGGCGCTCGAGCGTCGAGTAGCCGGCCTCGCCGACCAGGGCGGGCAGGCCGAGGTCCGTGCGGTAGGCCTCCTCGTCGAAGGGCAACGCCGCAAAGGCGGCCCGGTCGGTCTCGGTGAGAGCGGCGACGTCATCGTAGAAGCCCGGGACCCGGATCCGGCCGTCGGGACCCTTGAGCGCGGCGATGATCTGGGCCAGCGCATTGGCCGGGTTCTGGACGGCCCCGCCGAACTGCCCCGAGTGGAGGTCGACGGCCGTCCCGGTCACGTCGACCTGGATGTAGCAGATGCCCCGCAGGCCCACCGTGACCGCCGGCCGGTTGCCCTCGAAGAAGCCCGTGTCGCTGATCACCGCGAGATCCGCCGTCAGGCGCTCCTTGTTGGCCTCGAGCCACGCATCGAGGTGGACCGAGCTCGATTCCTCCTCGCCCTCGAAGACGAACTTCAGGTTGATCGGCAGGGCGCCGGTCGTGGCCAGGAGCGCCTCGGTCGCCCGCAGGTGGATGTGAATCTGGCCCTTGTCGTCCGCCGAGCCGCGGCCGATCATCCGGTCGCCCCTCACGAACGGCTCGAACGGCGCCGTCTCCCACAGCTCGATGGGGTCGACCGGCTGGACGTCGTAGTGCCCGTAGACGACCGCGGTCGGGGCGTCCGGGGCGTGCAGCCAGTCGCCGTAGACGACGGGGTGGCCACCGGTCTCGGCAACCTCGACGTGCTCGACGCCGATCGAGCGGAGCTGCCCGGCGAGCCATTCGGCAGCCTCGCGGACCGATGCGGCGTACTGGGGCTGGGCCGAGATGCTCGGGATCCGCAGGAACTCGAGATAGCTGGCGATCCGCCGATCGGCGTTGTCCGCCAGGTAGCGTTCGAGGGCGTCGGTCATTGCGGTCATCTGCCTCGCGACGGCGGTTCGACGGTGGTTGTCCGAGTGTACCGGCGGGAATCGAAACGGGCGGGCCGTGCAGGCTCGCCCGTGTTCGGGTGGGTGGCGGTCACCAGCGTCAGATCGGGTTCGGGGCGGGCTCCAGGGCGGGCCCGTTGTCGCCCGGGGCGACGATCGAGCCGTGCGTGCGTACGTCGGTCTTCGGTGGGAGGTCCGCAAAGAGCGCCTCGAAGTCGGGCGAGTCGACAGTCTCCTCGGCGACGAGCTTGGCGGCCAGGCGGTCGAGCCGCTCGCGGTTCGTGGTGAGCACCTCGTGGGCTCGCTCGTAGGCCCGGTCGATGATCGCCCGGACTTCCTCGTCGATCTGCTTGGCGACCTCGTCGGAGTAGTTGCGCTGCTCCGCGATGTCCCGGCCGAGGAAGATCATCTCGTCGCGCTTCCCGAAGGACAGCGGTCCGAGCTTCTCGCTCATGCCGTACTCGGTCACCATCCGGCGGGCGAGATCGGTGGCCTTCTCGATGTCGTTGCTGGCACCCGTCGTCGTATCGCCGAAGACGATCCGCTCGGAGGCATTGCCCGCAAGCAGGCCGGCGATCTGGTCCTCGAACTCGGTCCGGGACTTGAGATAGCGGTCCTCCATCGGCACGCCCATCGTGTAACCGAGGGCCATGCCCCGGCTGATGATCGTGACCTTCTGGACCGGATCGCACTTCGGGAGGATCCGCATCACGACGGCGTGGCCGCCCTCGTGGTAGGCGATGATCTTCTTCTCGGCGTCCGAGATCACCCGGCTGCGCCGCTCCGGGCCGGCCACGATCCGCTCGAGCGCCTCCTGGAACTCGGACATCCCGATGACCTTCTTGTTGCGCCGGGCCGACAGGATCGCGGCCTCGTTGACGAGGTTGGCGAGGTCGGCGCCCGAGAAGCCCGGCGACTGGCGGGCGATGCCCTCCACGTCGAGGCCCTTGTCGAGCGGCTTGCCCTTGGTGTGGACCTTGAGGATCGCGGTGCGACCCTTCATGTCCGGGCGGTCGAGGATGACCTGGCGGTCGAACCGACCGGGCCGCAGGAGGGCCGGGTCGAGGACGTCGGGCCGGTTGGTGGCGGCGACGACGATCACGTTCGTGTTCGTGTCGAAGCCGTCCATCTCGACGAGGATCTGGTTGAGGGTCTGCTCGCGCTCGTCGTGCGAGCCGCCGAGGCCGGCGCCGCGCTGGCGCCCGACCGCGTCGATCTCGTCCACGAACACGATGCACGGGCTGTTGCGCTTGGCCTGGTCGAACAGGTCGCGCACGCGGCTGGCGCCGACACCCACGAACATCTCGACGAACTCCGAGCCGGAAATGCTGAAGAAGGGCACGCCGGCCTCGCCGGCCTCGGCGCGTGCGTGCAGCGTCTGGCCGGTGCCGGGCGGGCCGTCGAGCCGGTCGCCGCGCGGGATTCGCGCCCCGAGGGAGTTGAACTTCTCGGGGTACTTGAGGAACTCGACCACTTCCTGGAGCTCAGTCTTGGCCTCATCGACCCCGGCGACATCCTGGAATGTGACCACCGTCTTGTTGCCCAGGAACATCCGCGCCCGGCTCTTGCCGAAGCTGAGTGCCTGGTTGTTCGAGCCCTGCGCCTGGCGGAACATGAAGAAGAGCAGGGCACCGATCAACAGGATCGGCAGGAAGGCACTGATGAGGATTGACAGCCACGCACTGTCAGATGGCGGAGCGCCGGTGAGCGTGGGTGGTGCGGCGGCGCACTTGGGCGACGCCGAGCAGGCGGCGTTGATGTCGGTCTGGACATTGGTCGCGAGCTCGCTGGGAACATTGCTCGTCACGATCTCGGGCTTGCCGGTGTGCTGGTCGATCGTGGTCTTCTCGATCTCGAGCACCTGCCCGCGCTGGGTGACCTTGGACACCTGGCCGTCGGCAACGAGCTGCAGGAAGGAGCCGTTCGGCCCGCTATAGGCAATTGGCTTATTGCCATCGGTCGGGAAGATGAACATGTAAAGCAGCGCGGCAGTGCCGACCACGAGGATCAGCGTGACGATGCCGTTGCGCAGGAACCGGTTGTTCAAAAGGGACGGGCCTCCGAGTGGCCGGGCGCACCTGGCGCCGGGTAGGGAATTATAGGCTGGAGCACCTGTGCGCCCCTCACAGCCAACCCGGCATGAGTTACGACGCTACGACCAGATGACGAAGGTGGTACGCGCGGTGTGCCGGCATGGATTGGTAGCGGGGGGCGGATTTGAACCACCGACCAAGGGCTTATGAGTCCCCTGCTCTACCACTGAGCTACCCCGCCGCGGTCGGCCGATTATCGCGCACTTGCGCCTCGGCCGGCCTACGGCGGGTTGCTCGTCAGCCCCTGAGCGTCAGACGCGGCGCCGGGTCAGCATGTTTACGACCGCCACCACGATGACGGCGCCGATAACGGCAACAATGATGGAAACGATGCTGAGCTTGTCCCCGCCGAACGCGGCACCGGGTTCGAGACCCAGCTGCAGGGCGATGAAGCCGCCAACGAAGGCGCCGACGATACCCAGCACGATGTGTCCGATGATGCCCCAGCGCTCGTCACCCTTGACAAGCATTCCGGCGATGTAGCCGGCGATTGCGCCCAGGACGATCCAGGCAATGATGTTTAGCACAGGTTTGACCTCCCTACCTTGCCGGGAACTCTGGCCCGGTCGGCCGGACTATGCGGCCCGGACCGTGCTGGTCCAATCTACCGGACCGTAGGGCGCATTGCGATCGGCTAGCGAAAACGGGGGCTACGCGACTGGGCGCGCCCGGCCGGTCTCCACCTCGTAGACGAGTCCGTGGACAGGCGCGTCGCCCAGCCACGGGTGGGCGCGGATGCGCGCGACCTGCTCGCGGACGTGCGTCTCCAGGTCGTCGAACGACCCAAAGGTTGTCGCGCTGGGCTGACCGAACTCGCTGGTGAGCCGCTCGCGCAGCGACGTGTCCTCGAGGCCGCGCAGGCCGCAGCCGGTGTGGGCCATGACGACGATCTCGTCCGTGCCTAGTACGTGGCGCGTGACCAGCAGCGAGCGGAGGGCGTCATCGCTCGCCACCGCGCCGGCGTTGCGGACGACGGCCACGTCGCCCACGTTCAGGCCGAACAGCTCCTCTACGGCAATGCGCGCGTCCATGCACGTCAGGACGGCCAGCCGCTCGAGCGGTGGCGCCGTCAAGTGGCCCCGCTCGAAGCGTCGTGCGAAGGCGGCGTTGGCGGCCAGCAGCCGGTTCAGTCGGTCGGTGCTCACGCGGCCGCCGATTGTACGGAGAGTCCCGCGGTGGCACACGGCTGGCGGGATTGCAGGTTCATATCCGAGCCGCTGTTCGGCGCGCGTCAGGGCGTGAAGAAGTTCGATGACGCCGACTCCATCAGCTGGCTAATCGGGCCCGCGCAAGCGAGTCCAAGGATCAGCGCACCGCCCACGAAGATCGCGACTGACAGGACGAGCTTGCGCGGCTGTACGGCGCGGAGCCAGTCGGGCGCCTGCGCGGCGCGGTCGCCGCGGCGCAGGAACGGGATGGCCGCCGCGAGCACGCACAGGCCGTGCGGCCAGATGATCGGCAGGCCCAGGGTTGCGGCGACCGCGACGGTCCACGGGCGGTCGGTGCGCGCACCCCAGATGACGATGAGCGCGGCGATCGGCAGGCGAATGGGCGCAGGCGGCGGGAGGGAGTAGGACTGCGGCTCGTTGAGGTTGCTCAAGATCGACTCGAGCCACTCCCTCCAGTAGTGCGGCGCGACGACGAACGCGGCCGCGCTGACCGCGACCGTCGCGCCCAGCGCGATGGCCAGCGAGCGCCACTCGCGGCGCGCGGCGAACCAGAGCAGGCCCACGCCCGGCGTGATCTTGGTCAGCAGCACGAACGACCATGCGGCCGGGTAGCGCAGGCCCAGCACGATCGCGGCCGCGATCAGTAGATGAACGTTCCCGTGGTACAGCTCGAGGGCCACCGGCGGCAGCGCCAGGAGAGCCAGCGCCCAGCGCCCGCCCAGCCACGCGACGAGCGCCAGCATCAGTGCTTCCCAGAGCCACAGGAAAAGCCACCACGGCAACGCCCCAAACGCCCCGAAGAGGAACGCGATCGGCGGCGCGTAGCGGAACGCGCCCAAGGCGAAGTTGCTGCCCATCGCGCGGCCGTACAGGTCCGCGAAGTCGATCGACCAGTACGAGTACGCGTCGTAGCC
>JANWLH010000154.1 GCA_025450915.1 Candidatus Limnocylindrales bacterium
CCGAACTACGCGAAGACGATCGACGAGCCGCCGCGGGTCCAGCCCTCGAAGCGCCGGATGAGCTCGAAGCCGTTGATCGAGATCGGCCGGGCCGCGCTGCTCACCGACGCGCAGGCCGGCCTCGACCGCTGGAAGGCCCGGCACCCCGATGTCTGGCCGCTCCTCGAGCCGGCCGACATCCTGACCGACGCGATGCGCGGGCGGTTCACCACCTGGACCCGGATCCGGCTCAACCTCGAGCACGTGCCGGAGGAGAAGCGGCCGGCCCAGGAGCCGCTCGATCCAGACTACGACCCGTGGGGTGGGGCCACGCCACCACCGCGGCCCCGCCCGGCCACGGGGCAGGCGGAGGCCTGAGCCAGCCCACGATGGAACGGAGCCGGTTCGTCCTCGCCTGCTGCCTGGCAGTGTTCCTGGCTGGTTGCGGAGCGAGCAGCACCAGTGCCCCCCTGGCGTCCGGCTCGCCGAGCCCGGGCGTCTCGAACGGGCCCTCGACACCGCCCACGTCGGAGGGCCCGACGAGCCCCGGCCCGACCGGGACGTCGCCATCCAGCGCGCCGCCCGATTGGGAGCCCGTGCCCGATCAGGCCGCTTCGAACGAAACGCAGCTGACGGAGATCGTCTGGACCGGCACCCGCTTCGTCGCGGCGGGCGAGCTCGCCAGCGGCGAAGCGGTCTTTGTCGACTCGACCGACGGGGTGGCCTGGAACCTCCAGCTGCCCCTGGGCGCAGGCGCCGAGATCCACGGCCTCGCCGCAACCCCGGCCGGGGTCGTGGCCGTGGGTGATATCGCCGTCGGCAGCACGGGCTCCGACGCGGCGAGCTGGTCCTCGAAGGATGGCCTGACCTGGACCAGTACCTCGGGCGGAGCGGCCCTCGCGGCGGCTGCCGGTCGGACGATCCGGATGAACGGCGTGACCTCGACCGGCTCGGGCTGGCTGGCGGTGGGCGAGGAGGACACCCTGTGCCAGCTCAACTGCGGCACCGCCTCAGCCGTTCGTGCCCTCGTGTGGACGTCTCCAGACGGGCTGACCTGGTCTCGCCGGTCGGACGCAACGTCGTTGGCCCACGCCGCGATGAACGCGGTGGTCCGCCTGGGGTCGGGCTTCGTGGCCGTCGGTGGCGCGCCGGATCGGGTGACGACGAGCCAGGTCCCCGAGCATGCCGTCGTGTGGACCTCGGCCGACGGCCGTTCGTGGTCGCGGGTCGCGGATTCGCCGCTCTTCCATGCTCCCGCCGGAACCGACCAGACCTTTGGCGACACGATGTCGGGCATCGCCACCGACGGCAGGCATCTCGTCGCCGTCGGCACAGTCGGTACGCAAGGTGACGTCGGGTCGGCCCTCGCCTGGTCGTCCACGACCGGCAGGAGCTGGCAGCGCGGGACGGCCACGGACTTCCTCAACGGCCAGCTCTTCAATGTCGCGGCCGTTCCCGGCGGCTTCCTGGGCACCGGTCCGTCGGGCACCGACAGCTGCCTCGGGGGAATCTGGTCGTCGCCCGACGGCGCCGCGTGGACGTGCGCGGCGACTGACTCGTCGATCGGCGGCTTCGCGGCGTACGCGGCGGCCGCGTCGCCGACGGTCATGATCGTCGTCGGCCAGCCGACGCCCGACGTCTCGATCCAGTCGAGCATCTGGACCCGCCCGGTACCGTGACGACCCTTGACGCCGTCACGACGAGGCGCGATGAGGCTTGGATCAGCGGGAGCACCCTGACGATCAAGGTCGACGGCGAGGCCCGCCAGTTCCAGCGCTCGAGCTGAGCCTCAGACCCCGAAGGGTCTCAGCCAGGTCACGCCGACGACGATGCTGAGCAGGAAGATCCCGTAGCGGACGAGCCACGTGACCGGACCACCTTCGGGCTCGGCGACCTGGCGCGGCGCGTAGATCAGCATTGCGTAGTAGACGGCCGAGAAGGCCGCAAGCGCGGCTGCGACGAAGGCGATGGTCCCAATCGGCGTGATCGAGCCGCCGGTGCCGATCGTGGCCAGGCCGAGCAGCGAGCTGCCGCCGGCCACCTGGTCGACGATCGTCCAGAAGATTCCGCCCGTCGCCAGCAGGAACGGCGTGACGAGCATCCGGCGGACCGAGGTTGGCAGCGCCGGCCAGCGCAGCCGGACCGCCACGACGACCACGAAGCCGGCGAGGACGACGGCCCAGCCGGCCGCATCGGTCAGGCCCAGGCCAGCCGAGCCACTGAACGCGACGAGGAGAAGCCCGCCGGTCAGCGGCCCCACCGCGGCCCAGTCGAGCGTGGCCCGACCGGTGCCCGGGGGCGCGTCGGACCTGCCGGTGGCGAGGCAGATCAGGGCGCCGAGCACGCCGACGGTGCACAGCACGCCATCGATCGGCCGGCCCGGATCGAACGGCCCGGCCGATCCGTCGATCCGCCCGGCGATCGGGGCCGCGAGGGCAATCCAGCCCGCCAGGATCCAGTCCTCGAGCCGGATCGCGGAGGCGAGCCGGACGAGCCGGACCAGGCGATCGGGCGGCGGACTCCCGTCCGGTGGCGGGCTCGTCATCGGCGGTGGCTCCATTCGTCCAGTATCCCGCGCCGATGACCGGCCGCGATCGACCGGCAGATGGGCTACTCGGTCATGGTGCAAACCGGTGGTATCGGCGTGTGCGCGCGCCTCGTAGCCTCACTTGGTGACTGGCCTCGATCGATTCGAACCTGCCGGGCTGGGCGGGGTTGCCACCCTGCCCGCCGAACCGGCTCGCCCGCGAATCGTGCTGACCCCGAGGCTCGTCCTGTGGCTCGGCCTGCCCGTCGTGGCGATCCTCATGGTCCTGACCGCGATCAACTTCGACGGCCGGGTCCAGGTCTGGGAGAACGCCCAGTGGACCGCCGCGGGCCTGCTCGCGTTTGCCTATCCGACGGTTGTTGCCTGGCGCTCGGTGGGCTCAACCCGCATCGTCGCCACGCTGATCGCCCTCGGCACGGGCTTCTGGCTGATCGGCCAGCTCCTGTGGGACGCCCAGATCGCGGTCGGCTTCTATGCCTTCCCGGCCCCGTCTGACCTCGGCTATCTCCTCCTCGTCGTACCCGTCGCCATTGCGCTCGTAGCGGTGATTCGTGGGCGTCTGCCGCAGGCCGAGGAGCTCTCGGTCTATCTCGACGCCGTCGCGATCTTCCTGGCCATCACCGCCCTGATCCTGGCGGTCTACGGCGGCCAGGTCGCCGGTGTCGGGATGCTCGGTGCCGCGGTCGCGGTGACCTACCCGATCATCCACCTGGCCACGGCCGGCGCGGGGATCGTGGCGCTCCTGACCCTGCGGGCGTCACCGCGGGGCGGCGGGTACGTGCTCCTCGCCGGATTCGCGATCCTCGGCCTGGCCTGGATCGACTGGCTGCGCCAGGCGATGGTCGTCCAGCCGCCGCCCGGCGACCTCGGGCACTACGGGTTCTCGATCGGGATCATCCTCGTCGGCCTGGGTGGCAGCGACTGGCGGATCGAGGAGGCCGAGAGCGCCCGACTGCGCCAGGTCGCGGCGATCGTCCTCGGGACGCTGCCCGTGGTCTCGCTCCTCGTGAGCGCCCTCCTGCTCGTCGGCCGGCACCTGCTCCACACGGAGTTCGGCCTCGTCGACGTCGGCGCCCTGATCGTGGTCGTCCTGGCCGGCTTCCGCCAGACCGTGCTCGTCCACGAACGCGGCCGGCTCCTCGACGGCTCGCGGTCCGCCCACCACGATCTCGAAGTCGCGCTCCTCCGCCGGGCGCAGGCCGATTCGCGCTACCAGGTGCTCGTCGAGCGGGTCCCGGCGGCCGTCTACATCGACGTTGCCGACGATGCGGTCAGCGACGGCGGCCGGCTGGCGTACATGAGCCCCCAGATCGAGGCGATCCTGGGCTACCCGCCGTCGGCGTTCATCGAGGATCCGGAGCTCTGGCCGAGCCTGATCCATCCCGCCGACCGGACCCTCGCGATGGCCGCCTACACCGACCACTGGACGACCGAGCGGCCGCTGCGCATCGACTACCGGATGATCGCCGCCGACGAGACGATCGTGTGGGTCCACGACGAGGCCTACACGATGCGCGAGGACTCGATCGATGGCGTGCGGGTCTCCCAGGGCCTCCTGGTCGACACCACCGAGCAGAAGCGGCTCGAGGCGCAGCTGCTCCACGACACCCTCCACGATCCCCTCACCGGGCTCGCCAATCGGGTCCTCTTCCGCGAGCACGCCGACCGGGCCCTGTCGCGGTCACGCCGCCGCCGCTCGAGTGTGGCCCTGCTCTTCCTCGACCTCGACGACTTCAAGGTGATCAACGACTCGCTCGGGCATCGGGCCGGCGATCGGCTGCTCATCGAGGTGGCCCGGCGGCTCACCTCCACGCTGCGCTCGGAGGACGTGGCGGCGCGCCAGGGCGGCGACGAGTTCACGGTCCTGGTCGAACGGGTCACCGGGGTCGCCGAGGCGGAGGCCCTGGCCGAGCGGCTGGCGGTCGAGCTGAGCCGGCCGATCGAGCTGGAGGGCCGCCAGCTCGTCGTCCGGGCGAGCATCGGGATCGCCCTCGCCGGCGCCGGCGAGATCGGCGCCGACGACCTGCTCGCCCATGCCGACGCGGCGATGTACGCGGCGAAGTCCGGCGGCAAGGCCCGTCATGCCATCTTCGACCCGTCGATGCGCCTCCAGGCGCAGAGCCGGCTGGAGCTCGAGGCAGCGCTCCGGGCGGCGATCGAGAACGAGGAGTTCGACGTCCACTACCAGCCGATCGTCGCCCTGCCGTCGATCCAGATCGTCGGCTTCGAGGCGCTCGTCCGCTGGCGCCACCCGGCCCGCGGCCTGATCGCCCCGGACGAGTTCATCCCGCTGGCCGAGGCGACCGGGTTGATCGTGCCCCTCGGGAAGCTGGTGACGATCGAAGCGTGCCGGCAGCTCCGTGCGTGGCGCCTGAGCGGACCGGGTCGCGAGGGCCTGACGATCAGCGTGAACGTCTCGCCGCGCCAGGCCGTCGAGCCCGGCTTCGCGGCCCAGGTGAAGGAGATCCTGGCGGCGACCCAGCTCGAGCCGTCGGCCCTCGTCCTCGAGATCACCGAGTCGCTCACCCTCCACGAGTCGGCCACGAGCGACGGATCGCTCCGGCAGCTGCGCGACCTGGGCGTCCAGCTCGCGATCGACGACTTCGGGACGGGCTTCTCGGCGCTCGAGTACTTCAAGCGGTTCACGGTCCAGGGCCTGAAGATCGATCGATCGTTCATCGACGGGCTGGGGCGATCACGCGAGGACACCGCGATCGTGACCGCCACCCTGGCCTTCGCCTCGGCGCTCGACCTGGGCGTCACGGCCGAAGGTGTCGAGACCCACGACCAGCTTGAGCGCCTCGTGGCCCTCGGCTGCCAGCAGGCCCAGGGCTACCTCTTCTCGCGACCGGTGCCCAGCGGCGAGGTCATCGGCCTGCTCGATGGTTCGCCGGTGCAGGCCCAGCGCTCGGACGCCCCGGCTGCCTGACCCGGACCAGCCGGCCGCCGCTGGCCCAGACTAGGCCCGTGACGACCCGGGCCGCGCCCCCGCCGCTCCTCGGACCGCGGGCGCTCAATCGCGCATTGCTGGCGCGCCAGCACCTCCTCGAGCGGACCGAGATGCCCGCGGCGACGCTGATCGAAGGCCTGGTCGGGATGCAGTCCCAGGCGCCACTCGCGCCGTACGTCGGGCTGTGGACCCGGATCAGCGGGTTCCAGCCTGCCGAGCTGGCCGGGCTCATGACCGAACGGGCCGCGGTCCGGGCCTCGCTGATGCGCTACACGCTCCACCTGGTCACGGCCCGCGATTACCTCGCCCTGCGGCCGATCTTCGGGCCGCTCCTCGCGCAGCGCTTCCGGAGCTCGCCGTTCCGGCGAAACCTTGTCGGGGTGGATCTCGGTGAGCTCGCCCGGCTGGCACGGGGCCTCGTCGAGGAGCGTCCGAGAACTGCTGCCGAGCTTGGCCGGAACCTCGCCGAGCGCTGGCCGGGCCGCGACACGCTGTCGCTGTCCGCCGCCGTCGGCCATCTCGTGCCGCTCGTCCAGGTTCCGCCGCGCGGCGTCTGGGGCGCCAGCGGGCTGCCGACCTGGGGCCTCGCCGAGACGTGGCTCGG
>JANWLH010000155.1 GCA_025450915.1 Candidatus Limnocylindrales bacterium
CGATCAGGAGGGCCGACAACCCGGCTCCGAAGCGGTGGCCGCGAGGGTCGATCATCCGGGCGGGCGGCAGCCCCGCGGCGGCACCCGTGGGGATGGACTGTGGCATCGAGCGCGCTCCTGACGATTGAATGGCCGCGTCGGGCGGCCCGAGCACGGATTGTAACTCCTACTTGTTCGCTAGGAGTAGTTTTGATTCGGGTGGCCGGGCCCGCGATCGTGGCTCAGCCGGCCCGCTGGTCTTCCTGGCGCAACAAACCTCACGGAATCCGGCCGAAATCGCCCGAATCGCGTTGCGAGGGACCCCAGTCGGCGCCTCCCCCTGGGAACTTCTCCCGAAGCCGAGCGTGGGCCGGGACGACTCCTCAGGCAACCGACCCACCAGCGACCGTCTCGGGCGTCGAAACGTGCGATTTGTTGCGTGGAGAAGACCAAGCGCAGTTGGACGGCGCCACGCCCGGCGCCACGCCCGGCGCCACGCCCGGCGGCACGCGGCCCAGGCGGCCCCAAACCGGCCCACCCAACCATCTTGCATGACTATGCGTGGAGCCTGTATAGTCATACGGTCATGACGGCGATCCATCCCGGTTTCGATCCGGTTTCGAGGCGGCCTCCTGCGAGTGGCTGCGAGCGCCCGTGAGCGCTCGCCTCGGGACTCCTGAGACATCGATCGGGACGGGTCGCCGGCAGGGCGCGTCCGACGGGCGGATTCGTGTCGTCGTCGTCGGCGCGACTGGATACGCCGGAGCCGAGCTGGTTCGCATCCTGGCCCGGCATCCTGCAGTGGAGTTGGTCGGTCTCGCCGGGCGAGGTCGCAGCGCCGAGCCCGTCGAGGCCGTCCACCCCCACCTCGCGGCCACCCGGCTCACCCTCGACGAGGCCGTCCCCGAGGCGGATGCCGTCTTCCTGGCATTGCCCCACGGCGTCGCCGTTGATCGCGTGCCCGCGATCGTCGAGGCCGGCGCAACGGTGATCGACCTGGGCGCCGACTTCCGGCTCAGGGACCCGGCCGACTACCCACGCTGGTACCGCTTCGAGCATGCCCGCCCGGACCTCCTCGCGGGGGCCGTCTATGGCCTGCCCGAGCTCCACCGAGCCGAGCTGCTCGCGCTCGCGGGCAAGGACGTCCGGATCGTCGGCTCACCCGGCTGCTACGCGACGGCCTCGATCCTCGCCCTCGCCCCGCTCGCCCGGGCCGGCCTGCTCGGCGATGTCGTCGTCGACGCCAAGAGCGGTGTCTCCGGTGCCGGCCGCGATACCAAGCCCGAGTACATGTTCGGCGAGGTGAACGAGAGCGTCCGGGCCTACGGGATCGGCGGCCACCGTCACGTCGCCGAGGTCGAGCAGGAGGTCGGCCTGGCCGCCGGCGGCGCGGCAAACCCGGGTGCGAAGGGCATCGACTTCCTGCCCCACCTGGTCCCGATGACCCGGGGAATCCTTGCGGCGGCCCACGTCAGGCCAACCCGGCCGACGAGCCAGGCCGAGCTCGATGCGCTGTTCGCAAGCGCCTACGCCGAGGAGCCCTTCGTGTCGGTGGTTGCGGTGCCGCCGGCTACGAAGCACGTCACGGGCAGCAACGAGGCCCGGATCCATGTCTCGTATGACCCGCGGACCGCCCGGATCCTCGTCCTGTCGGTGCTCGACAACCTGGTCAAGGGCGCCGCCGGGCAGGCGGTCCAGTCGTTCAATCTCGTCCACGGGTTGGCCGAGACGGCCGGGCTCGAGCAGCTGCCGCTGGTGCCATGACCGCCGTGGACGGCCGTTCGGGCGAGGGGCCGTCGGGCGCGCGTGATGCGCTCGTCGCGATTGCCGCCGACCTGCCCAGTGTCGATCGCCTGGCGGTCCTGCCCGGCGGATTCGCCGCGGGCGCGATGGCTGCCGGCATCAAGGCCAGCGGACGGCCCGACCTCGGCGTGATCCGGACGACGCACGGACCCGCCGCCGCGGCCGCGGTCTTCACCCAGCATCCCTTCGCGGCGGCGCCCGTGGCGCTGAGCCGGGCCCACCTGCGGGCATCGGCAGGGGAGGGTACAGGAGGCTATGGCTGGGCCGAGGCGATCATCGCCACCTCGGGCTGCGCGAATGCCGCGACCGGCGCACCGGGCCTGGCCGACCAGGAGGAGGTCGGCCGGCTCCTCGCCGCGGCCGCCGGGCTGGCGGCTGAACGCACGCTCCACCTCTCGACCGGGATCATCGGGACCCGCCTGCCGATCGACAGGATCGCGGCCGGGCTGCGGTCGCTCGTCCCGGCGGCCATCCTCGAGACCGATGCTGCCTGGGAGGGTGTTGCCGTCGCCCTGCGGACGACCGACTCCCGGACGAAGGTGGCCAGCACGGTCATCGCCCTGCCCGAGGCCGACGGCCATACCGTCAGGCCAGTGACGGTGAGTGGCTGTGCCAAGGGTGTCGGGATGATCCATCCGGGCATGGCCACGATGCTCTCGGTGATCCTGACCGATGCCCAGATCGAGCCAGGGCTGCTCCACGAACTGCTCCGTCCGGCCGCGGCTCGAACCTGGAACCAGCTGACCGTCGACGGCGACACGAGCACGAACGACACGGTCTTCGTGCTGGCCTCGGGAGCCAGCGGCACAGTTGCGATTCGTGCCGGGTCCGACGCTGCCCGGCAGCTGGGACGGGCGATCGAGGCCGTGGCCCGCGACCTGGCCCGCCAGCAGGCGGCCGACGGCGAGGGCGCGACGACGCTCCTGACCTGCCAGGTGTCGGGGGCGCTCGACGATGCCGATGCCCGGGCGATCGCCCGCTCGGTCGTCGGCAGCTCGCTCGTCAAGGCGGCCGCCCACGGTCGCGACCCGAACTGGGGCCGGATCGCCGCAGCCGCGGGCAACGGCCGGATCGCCGATGCGGCCGTCCTCGAGGCAGCGGGCCTGCCGGCGGCTAAAGCCCGCGAGCGTGCCGGCCAGCCCGTCGCCATCGATCCGGCCCGGTTGCGGATCGCGATCGCCGGACAGCTCGTCTTCGACGGCGCGGCCGGCGGCCCGGTCACGTTCGACCGCGCCGCGGCCCGGGCGACGATGGACGCCGAGGAGATCCTCGTCCGCCTGGATGTCGGGCTCGGCGACGGCCGGGGCGAGGCGTTCGGCTGCGACCTGACCGAGGAGTACGTGATCGAGAACGCCGAGTACACGACGTGAGCGAAATCAAATGAGCGAAGTCCAATGAGCGAGATCCTCGTCATCAAGCTCGGCGGCACGACGATCGCCGACCAGCAGCAGGTCTTCGTGGAGATCGCCGCCGTCGCCCGGCATCGCCCGGTCGTCCTCGTCCACGGTGGCGGCAAGCGGATCACCGAGTGGCTCGAACGGCTGGGCGTCCCGAGCCGCTTCGAAGGCGGGCTGCGGGTGACCGATGCGGCAGCCCTCGAGGTCGCCGCAGCGGTGCTCCGGGGTGTCGTCAACAGCGAGCTCGTCGCGGGCCTTCACGACCTCGGAGTGGATGCGGTCGGCCTGTCGGGTGTCGATGGCGGCCTCCTGGTTGCCGAGCGCGTGCCGGCGATGGGCCTCGTGGCGCACGTTGTCGGGCTTCGCCGGGACCTCCTCGACGCGATCCTCGTCGGCGGCCAGGTGCCCGTCGTGGCGCCACTCGCCCGCGACGAGGCCGGGATCGTGTGCAACGTGAATGCCGACGATGCCGCCGCCGGGATCGCCGCAGGGCTCGGTGCCCGCCAGCTGGTGATGCTCACCGATGTCGACGGGATCCGCGACGCCGACGGCCACCGGCTCGATTCGCTGACCTCGGGCGAGGCCGAGGCGCTGATCGCGGCTGGCGTGATCGCGGGCGGGATGATCCCCAAGGTCCGCGCCGCCCAGGCGGCCCTGGGCTGGGACGGCGCCGAAGCGATCATCGCCGATGGCTCCGCCCGCAATGCGCTGGCCCGGGCGCTCGATGACCCCACGTTCGGAACCCGGCTGACGGCGATCCGATCGGCCACGGCAGGAGCGGCATGATGAACGGACGCAAGCTCACCCTCGAGGCCGGCGCCGCCGACCGCCGCAAGGCGATCCGCGAGATCGTCGCGAGCCGGCCGGTCGGCAGCCAGGCCGAGCTGGTCTCGTTCCTGCTCGACCGCGGCCATACGGTGACCCAGGCGACGATCAGCCGGGACATCGCCGAGCTGGGCCTGGTCAAGGTGTCCCGCGGCGACCGGCACGTGTACATCTCGACCGATGACCTCGGGCCGCGGCCGGCCACCCGCCAGGCGACCGACGACCGCCTGCGCCGGATTCTTGCCGACATCCCGGTCAGGGTCGGCCGGAGCGGCCTGATCCTCCTGCTCACCGGGACTCCGGGAACCGCCGGCACGATCGCCCAGGCGATCGACGAGTCGACCCTGACCGAGCAGGAGGGCACGCTGGCGGGCGACAATACCCTCCTCGTCCTGTTCGCCGATGAATCCCGCCTCGAGGGTTGGCTGGAGCGCTTCCAGGCCATCCAGGCGCAGTCCGCCCCGGAGGTTCCCCGATGAAGAAGGTCGTGCTCGCCTATTCGGGCGGCCTCGACACCTCGGTCGCCGTTGCCTGGCTGCGCGAGCAGTTCGGGGCGGAGGTCGTGACCCTGACCGTCGATGTCGGCGGCGGCTCGCTCCGGACGGGCGTCGAGGCCCGGGCGATGAGCGCGGGCGCATCGCGCGCCTATGTCGTCGACGCTCGCGAGCGCTTCCTCACCGACTTCGTCTGGCCGCACCTCCAGGCGAACGCCCTGTACCAGGGTGCCTATCCCCTGGCCACGGCGCTGGCCCGGCCCCTGATCGCCCAGCTCCTGTGCGAGGTCGCCGCCCGCGAGGGTGCCGACGCTGTTGCCCATGGCTGCACGGGCAAGGGCAACGACCAGGTCCGCTTCGATGTCGCAGTACACGCCCTCAACCCGAGCCTCGAGGTCGTGGCCCCCATGCGCGTCGGGATGGGCCTGTCACGGGAGCAGGAGATCGACTACGCGAACGAGCGCGGGATCGAGATCCCGATCACCAAGGCCTCGCCGTATTCGATCGATGCCAATCTGTGGGGACGGTCGATCGAGACGGGCGTCCTCGAGGATCCGTGGGTTGCGCCGCCGGCCGATGTCTACGAGTGGACCGTGGCGCCGGGCGCGGCACCCGAGCCGGTCGAGATCGCGATCGGCTTCGAGGGCGGCGTCCCCGTCTCCCTCGACGGAGAGCGCCTGCCGGCCCTCGGGCTCGTCGAGCGCGTCCACCAGCTTGCCGGGGCTCACGGGGTCGGCCGGATCGATCATGTCGAGGATCGCCTCGTGGGGATCAAGAGCCGCGAGATCTACGAGGCGCCCGCAGCCACCGTCCTGCACGCCGCCCATCGGGCGGTCGAGGGCCTGGCCCTCTCGAAGGACACCCTGCGCTTCAACCGGCTCGTCGCCGACGAGCTGGCCAGGCTGACCTATGACGGCCTCTGGTTCAGCGCCCTCCACCGCGACCTGCGCGGCTACGTCGCCTCGTCCCAGCGGGTCGTCAGCGGCGATGCCCGGATCCGGCTCGACCACGGCAACGCGGTCCTTGTCGGCCGGCGGTCACCGCTCTCGCTGTACGACCGCAGCCTGGCCACCTACGACGCAGACGACGCCTTCGACCATGCCAGCGCCGTCGGGTTCATCGAGATCTTCGGCCTGCCGCTGCGGGTCGAGGCGGCCCGTCACGGGGCGGTCGGCAAGTTCCATGGGGCGGCCTGGTCGTGGACCGAGCCACTCCTCGATGCCCTGCCGACGACCGTCGCCGATCCCGCCGGGGCCGTCGCCGGGTAGTCGGTCGCCGGCGAATCCGCGGCCGGCCGCGCGACTGACGCGGCGACGAGGTCAGCGGGCTCGATGAGCAGGAACGAGCCCAGGGCGCGGCCCCAGTCGAGCAGGAGCCCCTCCGCGACCGCGCTGCCGGCCTCGGCATGGTCGGCAACGAGCTCGCGCAGCTCGACGAGCGCCGCGGCGCCCTCGGGACCCGTCGCCCGAAGCTCGATCGCACTGCGGGCGGCCACGCTGCCCCGGTTGATCCGGGTTCGTGCCAGGCCGTCCTCGTCGTACAGCCAGAGCCGGCCACCGGTCATCCCCGCGCCGGCGTTCCGGCCAGTCGGACCGAGGACGACGATGGTGCCGCCGGTCATGTACTCGGCACCGTGGGCACCCATCCCCTCGATCACCGCCGCGGCGCCCGAGTTGCGCACGCCGAAGCGCATCCCGGCCCGCCCGACCAGGTGCAGGCGCCCGGCCGTCGCGCCATACAGGCACGTATTGCCCGCGATCGCGTTGCCGGCGATCGCGGCCTCGTCGTCGGCGGGACGGACGATCAGGGTCCCGCCCGAGAGGCCCTTGCCGACGTAATCGTTGGCGACACCCGTCAGCTCGACACGCACGCCCCGGGCCAGGAACGCGCCGAGGCTCTGGCCGGCCGCGCCGGCAAGGCGCAGGTGGATCGCCGCCGGATGGCGCTCTCCTGCGTCGCGCGCCCGTTCCATGACCCCGCTGACGGCCGCACCGAGGGCCCGCTCTGCCGTCGTCACCGTGGCGATGAGATCGACGATCCGGCTGACCCGCGGCTCGTCGAGCCGGGCGATCAGGGCGGCTTCCAGGGCCGATGCCGGAGCGACCGCCCGGGGGATCGGCCGCCGGCGCGCGCCGGATTCCCGGCGCTCGGCGGGCACGCTCCAGGCCGGCCCGCCGACCAGCTGCTCGAGGCCCAGCGGAGCACCCGGCACGAGGGCCAGCCGGTCGACCCGGCCGATCGCCGCGTCCAGGCTCGTGAAGCCGGCCGCCGCGAGCTCGGCACGCACGTCCTCGGCAATCGCCGTGAAGAAGGCGACGACCTGCCCGGGACTGCCCGTGAACTTGGCCCGCAGGTCCTCGCGCTGCGTGGCGATCCCCGTCGGGCAGGTGTCGAGATGGCACTGGCGGGCCATGTCGCAGCCGATCGCGACGAGCGCCGAGGTCCCGAATCCATACTCCTCGGCCCCCAGCAGTGCGGCCACGAGCACGTCTCGGCCGGTCTGGAGGCCGCCATCGGTGCGCAGGACGAGCCGGTCGCGGAGCCGCTGGCGGACGAGGACCTGGTGGGTCTCGGCCAGCCCGAGCTCCCACGGCAGGCCCACCGACTTGATCGATGAGAGCGGGCTGGCGCCGGTGCCCCCAGCGTGACCTGCGATCAGGATGTAGTCGGCGTGGGCCTTGGCGACCCCGGCGGCGATCGTCCCGACGCCGCTCCCGGCCACGAGCTTGACGCCGATCCGGGCGCGGGGGTTGATCGCCCGGAGGTCGGCGATCAGCTGGGCGAGATCCTCGATCGAATAGATGTCGTGGTGTGGCGGCGGGCTGATCATCGTGGCCCCCGGCCGTCCGCGCCGCAGGGCCGCGATGAACGCGGTCGCCTTGGCCGCCGGCAGCTGGCCGCCCTCGCCGGGCTTCGAGCCCTGGGCGATCTTGATCTCGAGCTGCTCGGCCCGGGCGAGGTAGCGGGCAGTGACACCGAAGCGCGCCGAGGCGACCTGCTTGATGGCCGACTCGGCCAGCTCGCCGTTCTCGTCGGGCTCATACCACGCCTCGTCCTCGCCGCCCTCGCCGGTGTTCGAGGCCGCCCCCAGGCGGCGCATGCCGATCGCGATCGTCCGGTGGGCCTCGGGCGACAGCGCGCCGAGGCTCATCGCCGAGGACACGAACCGGGCGGTGATCGCGGCGGCCGGCTCGACCGACGCGAGGTCGACCGGGACGTCCGCCGGCCGGATCGCCAGGAGGTCCCGGACATGGGCCGGCTCCGATCGATCGAGCACGCTCCGATAGGCGGGCAGGCGCGTCGCGGGCGTCTCGCCCGGTCCCACTGCCCCTCCGGCAGCGAGTGCCTGGATCGCCCGGACGGTGGCCGGCGCGAACGTGTGCAGCTCGCCTTCGGTGCGGAAGCGGACCAGGCCGGGGTCGGAGAATGCCGGCGCGCGCTCGGGCCCGTAAGCCGCCGCGTGACGGACGAGCAGCTGGCCGGCGAGCTGCTCGAAGCCGGCTGAGCCGATCAACGCCGGGGCCGCGGGAAAGCAGCGCTGCACGACGTCGGCGGAGAGGCCCATGACCTCGAAGAGGTGGCCGCCGCGATACGCCGCCAGCGTGCTGATGCCCATCCGGGCCAGGACCTTGCGCAGGCCGCTGTCGAGCGCTCCGACCAGGTGCGCCTCGGCCGCCTCCGGCTCGAGCGTCTCGTGGCCGCGGCTGCCGGCCTGCTCGCGAGCCACCCCCAGCGCCTCCCGCGGATGGACCGCGGACGCACCGGCGGCGATCAGCATCGCGACCGCGTGGATATCGAAGGCATCACCGGCGTCGGCGAGGAGGTCGGTCCGGTCGCGCCGGCCGGTCGCGGTCAGGGCGGCGTTCAGGGCGCCGATCGCCAGCAGGCTGGGGATCGCGACCCGGGTCGGACCGACCGCGGCGTCACTGACGACGAGGAGGTCGGCGCCGCGCCGGGCCGCCCGCAACCCGGTTGCGACGAGCCGGTCGATCGCCCGGCGCAGGCCCGCCTCGCCCGACCTCGGACGCCAGGTCGCGTCGAGGTTGGCGATCCGCCAGGCGCCATCCATTCGCTGGGCAAGGGTCTCCAGGACGCTGGACCCGATCACCGGCGGATCGAGCACCACGGCCGGCCGATCCGCTGCGCCGGCCGCCGGGCCCGGTGCGTCGAGGAGCGTGGGTCGTGGACCGAGCGAGATCGCCAGCGACATCACGAGGCGCTCCCGCTCGGGGTCGATCGGCGGGTTCGTCACCTGGGCAAAGGCCTGCCGGAGATAGCCCGCGATGCTCCGTGGGCGGCGGCCGAGGACGGCCGGCGGCGTGTCGTCACCCATGCTCCAGATCGGCTCACGACCGCTCGTCGCCATCGTCGCGACAACGAGCCGGATCTGCTCCGCGTCGAGGCCCAGCGCAAGCCGTCGGCGCCGGGCGAGATCAGGGTCGACGACCCCCGTGGCGGAGTGTCCGACGGCTGGCCCCGCCGATCGTTCCTGTCCGTGCGCCGGCTCGAGTCGCGCTCCACCCAGACCGGCCGGCCAGGCCGCGAGCGCCCCGGCCTTGGCGCCGGCATCCTCGAGCACCTGCCCCGATCGCGGATCGACGATGAGGATCTCCCCCGGCCCGAGCCGGCCGCGGCGGACGACCTCTCCAGGGGCCGCAGGCAGGAGCCCGGCCTCGGAGGCGAGGACGACGAGCCCGTCCCGGCGAAGCTCCCAGGCCGCGGGCCGGAGCCCGTTGCGATCGAGGAGGGCACCAACCTGGCGGCCGTCGCTGAACACGAGCGCCGCGGGCCCGTCCCACGGCTCGAGCCGGGCGGCCATCGTCCGCTGCCAGCCCTCGAGGCCGTCGACCGGCGTGTCGCGCAATGCCGCAGCCTCCGGGACGAGCGCGATCAAGGCCGCGGCGAGTGGCCAGCCGGCGACCAGGAGGAGCTCGAGCGCCTCGTCGAGGGACGCGGAGTCGGAGCCGTCCGGATCGAGGATCGGCCGTCCGGCGGCGGCTTCGCGAGCCAGTCGCCGTCCGAGCGTCCCGCCACCCAGGTGTGCCGACCGGCCGGCCATCGCCTGGCGATTGCCACGAACCGTGTTGATCTCGCCGTTGTGGGCGAGATAGCGGAATGGCTGGGCCAGCCGCCAGCTGGGCCGCGTGTTCGTTGAGAAGCGCTGATGAAACGTCGCCTGGTCGACGGCGACGCCGGCGGCGACCAGGTCCGGGTAGAACCGGCCGAGATCCGAGCCCCGAACGAGGCCCTTGTAGACGATTGAGCGGCTCGAGAGGGATGGCAGGTGGACCGTGTCGAGTCCAGGTCGAACGGCGGCGGTCCGCTCGATCGAGCGGCGGGCGAAGAAGAGGCGCCGTTCGAGCTCCGCGGGCGCCATCCGGACGGGGCGGGCGGCGATCACCTGGCTGATCACCGGCAGCGACGCGGCGGCCTGGTCGCCGAGGACGCCCCGATCAGTCGGGACCGTGCGCCAGCCGAGGACGGTCAGCCGCTCGGCCCGCAGGGCGCTCTCGACCAGGGCCATGGCCGCGCCGCGGGCCGCGGCCATCGTCGGCAGGAAGCAGGTGCCCACGGCGAGTCGCCCTTCGAAGGCCTCGCGACCCGCAATCCTGGCCGCGATCCGGTCGAGGAGGCCGGCGGAGAGGGGCATCGCCAGCCCGGAGCCATCGCTCGTGCGGGCGTCGGCGGCCGTGGCGCCGCGATGGGCCATTGCCCCAAGGGCCTCGAGGGCCAGCGCCAGGACTCGCTCGCTCGGGCCGTTCCGGCTCTCCGCCACGAAACCCACGCCGCACGCGTCGTGCTCGAAGTGCGCGTCGTAGAGCGGCGTCTCGGGAATGATCTCGTCCCGGTACTGTTCGATCCGGCCTGGGTCGTCCATGACAGGCGGTCCTTGGAGCTGGCGACGGCTGGAAGACGACCGTAGAGTTCGGAGAGCCCGGCTTCGGTAGCGGCGACGGTCCCCTTCGACGACGGGCTGGTCGCGAGATGGTTGCGAGATGGGCCGGTCACCGTCCCGTCACCAACCGGCGACCAAAGCACGACCGTGAGGGCCACAGAGATCGATTCGAAAGCAGGTACCGTCGCCGACATGCCCGACAGTGCGCGGCTGCCGCCTGTCCGCCTGCGGGCTCTCGTGGCCGCTACCGATCCGGCCGACGTCGGAGCGATCGCCAGCGCCCTGGGCGGGGCCGGCCACGAGATCGTCACGGCCTACCGGGTGGAGACGGCCGTGGCCCGCCTCGTCGAGGAGACGCCCGATTACGTCGTCATCAGCCTGCCGCCCCGGGACCCGGACCTGATCACCCTCATCGCCCGGCTCCACGCCCGCAGCGATGCCCCGATCCTGCTCGTCACTGACATGCGCGACGAGGACCAGGTGGTGGCAGCGCTCGACGCCGGCGCCGCGGATGTCGTGCCCCTGCCGATCCGCCATCTCGAGCTGGTTGCCCGGATCCACGCGGCGCTGCGCAAGCGGCCCCCGGCAACGACGACGGCAGGCGGCAACCTCGACGGCCTCGAGGTCGACGGGGGCCGGCACGAGGCCCGGGTCGCCGGCCGGCCGGTCGCCCTCACCCCCACCGAGTTCGAGCTGCTGGCGGTCGTGGCCGCCTGGCGGGGCGGGATCGTCGACCACTGGAAGCTGCTCCGCGCCGGCTGGCCCGATCACCGCGATGTCGATCCCGAGACCCTCCGGACGCACCTCAACCATCTGAACCAGAAGCTCATCGCCGCCGGCCACCCCGGCCTGCGCAACGTGCGCGGCCGGGGCTACGGCCTGCGGATCGAGTCGGGCGAGCTCGGGGGCGGTCCTCAGGACTGATACGCGGCCTCGCCGTGGACGGCGAGGTCGAGGCCGGCCTGCTCCTGGGTCGAGGGCACCCGGATGCCCAGGATCGCGTCGACGACCTTGACGATCACCAGCGTCCCGACCACGGCGTAGGCCAGCGTCGCGCCGACCGCCAGGAGCTGGACGAGGACCTGGCGGGCGTTGCCGTCGATCAACCCGCTGAAGCTCGACTGGACGGCCGAGGTCGCGAAGATCCCGGTCGCGACCGCGCCGAACATCCCGCCGATCCCATGGACGGCGAAGACATCGAGCGCGTCATCGACGTTGATCCGTGCCCGGAGCAGGGTCGCGCTGTAGCACAGGCCGCCGACGGCCAGGCCGATGACCAGGGCGCCCCCGGGCGTGACGAAGCCCGATGCCGGGGTGATCGCGACGAGCCCGGCCACCGCGCCGCAGGCGGCGCCGACGACGCTGACCTTGCGCTTGTGGAGATAGCTGGCCCCGACCCAGGTGATCGTGGCGGCCGCCGCGGCCGTGTTGGTGACGACGAAGGCGCTGGCAGCGAGCCCACCCGCCGAGAGCGCCGAGCCGGCGTTGAAGCCGAACCAGCCGAACCACAGCAGGCCCGCCCCGAGCACCGTCATCGGCACGTCATGGGGTTCGACGTTCTCGCCGTTGAAGACCCGCCGGCCGATCAGGATCGCGACGACCAGGGCCGAGACGCCCGAGCTGATGTGGACGACCGTGCCGCCCGCAAAGTCGAGAGCCCCCGCCTTGAAGAGCCAGCCGTTGGCCGACCAGACCCAGTGGGCGATCGGCGAGTAGATCAGGATCGACCAGAGGATCGTGAACAGCACGAAGGCACCGAACCGCTTGCGTTCGGCGAAGGCGCCGCTGATCAGCGCGGGCGTGATCGCGGCGAACATCAGCTGGAAGGCAGCAAAGAGCAGGAACGGGATCGTCGGCGCGTAGATCGCGTTCGGCGCGAGGCCGACGTTCATGAACCCCACGTAGTCGAGGTTCCCGATCAGCCCGAAGCCTCCGGCGTCGGGCCCGAACGCCAGGCTGAAGCCGATCAGCACCCAGACGACGCTGACCAGGGCGAG
>JANWLH010000156.1 GCA_025450915.1 Candidatus Limnocylindrales bacterium
CGACTGCTAGGTCGGGCGCCACAGATGCAGTAGGCTACCGCCCCGTGAACCAAACATCACCAGCGTCCGATCCAGGGGATCAGGGATCTCCCAAGGGACGTCCCCGGGTGATCGTGGTCATGCCCGCCTACAACGCGGCGCAGACCCTCGAGCGGACGTATGCCGACATCCCGTTCGATGTCGTCGACCACATCATCCTCGTCGATGACGTGTCGAAGGACCAGACCGTCGACGTCGCCCGGAACCTGGGCCTGCAGGTCGTCGTCCATCGCCAGAACCGGGGCTACGGCGGCAACCAGAAGACCTGCTACACCACGGCGCTCGAGGAAGGTGCTGACGTCGTCGTGATGCTCCACCCCGACTACCAATACGACGCGACCCGGATCCCCGACCTGATCGCGCCGATCGTCGCCGGCGACAAGGACCTGATGCTCGGCAGCCGGTTCCTCGGCGACCCGCTGGCCGGCGGGATGCCCCGCTGGAAGTACATCAGCAATCGCTTCCTGACCGGCGTCGAGAACCTCGTCTTCGGACTCCACCTGAGCGAGTACCACACGGGCCTGCGGGCCTACAGCCGGGCGCTCCTCGAGGCAATCCCGTACGAGCTGAACAGCGACGACTTCGTCTTCGACCAGGAGCTGATCGCCCAGGTCGTGGCCGCCCGGCGGTTCAAGATCGGCGAGGTCGCCGTCCCGACGCGCTACTTCGAGGAGGCTAGCTCGGTCGGCTTCAAGCGCAGTGTCGTCTACGGGCTGTCGACCCTCGGGGTCGTCGTCCGGTACATGCTCCACGCGACCCGGATCCGCCGTTCAGCGCAGCTCACGGCCCGCCGCCCGACCGCGGGCTGATCCGTGCGCGGTCGTACGGGGGCGTTCCTGCGGGTCGGAATCGGGCTCGTGATCTCGATCCTCTCGATCTGGTTCGTCCTGGGCGAAGTCGACCTCGGCGCTGCCTGGGCGATCATCCAGACGGCCAGCCCGGCTTGGCTTGCGCTCGGCCTCGTCTTCCTGTCGGCCGACATCCTGTTCCGGGCGGTGCGCTGGCAGCGCCTGATCCTGCCGATCCAGCGGGTCCGCTTCCTGCCGATCCTGGGCTACCTGCTCGTTGGCTACCTGGCCAATAACGTCCTGCCCGCCCGGCTCGGCGAGCTCGTCCGGAGCCACTATCTCGGCGACCGCGAGCGAATCAGCCGGGCCTCGACGCTGGGCACCGTCGTGGTCGAGCGGGTCGTCGACATCGTCGTCCTCGTGGCGATCGCCGCCCTGGCGATCCTCGTGCTCAACGTCCGCGGGGTCGTGGCCAGCGCGATCCTCGTGGCCCTCGCGGTGACCGGCCTGCTCGTCGTGGCCCTGGCGATCGGCATCGCGGCCCATCGCCTGCCGGGCGCCGCCCGGACGGCCGCCCTCCTCGAGCGCTGGCCGAGCGCCGCCGGGGCAGCCCGCAAGCTGCGCGACGGCCTGGCGGTCGCCGGCCGGCCGCGAACGCTGGGCGAGGCGCTCGTCCTGAGCGTCGCCGCATGGGGTTCGACGGTCGTCGCGTTCGCGGCCATCGGCCAGGCGATCGGGCTCCATCTGCTGATCGGCGAGGCCTCGCTGCTGGCGGCGGGTGTCGCCCTGGCCACGGCAATCCCGTCCGGGCCGGGCTACCTGGGCACCTACGAGCTGGCCGCGGTCAAGATCGCCGAGGCGCTCGGCCGCTCGAGCGAGCAGGCGTTCGCGCTTGCCCTGCTTGCCCATGCCACGGTTCTGGTGCTGACCTCGGTCACGGGCGCGGGGGCGTTCCTGCGCCTGGGCTGGACAAGCAGCGTCCACGAGGTCGAGGACGTGGTCAGCGGCGCCCCGGATCCGGAGACGCCCGCGGCCCCGTAGCAACTCGGCCGGGGTCTCCGGGCTTGGCCGGGGTCTCGGGGCTTGGCCGGGGTCTCGGGGCTTGGCCGGGCCTCGGCCGATCGGGCCTTGCCCGGCCCTCGGCCGATCGCCGGTGGCGAAAGGTGTACCCAGAACAACAAACCGCCGTTTCCAGAGGGACGTGGGTGTCGGGCGACGCTCCGTGGCGCCGGATCCATCCCGAGCTGAGCATGGCTCGGCACGAATTCGGGGCGGGTGACCGAACCGCTCCGTCGCCGAGGGCTCGATTCCCGCGGTTTGTTGCACGGGATACACGCCCTGACCGAGAAGCCGGCCGGCGCGACAACGCCACACGCGACACGCGACACGCGACACGCGACACGCCCCCGGCCCGGCGGCCCAGCGCGCCCGACGGCCCAGCGCGCCCGGCGGCCCGGCGGCCCAGCATGCCCCGGCCCGCGCACGGGAGCCAAGAAGGACGGGAATCGACGAGCCCCCGACGTGCTGCCGGGGGCTCGCGTTCCGTGCGTGGATCGGGACGTTACTTCACGAAGCCATTGGCCTGAAGCCAGGATTTGGCGACGGCCGCAATGTCCTTCTTGTCGACGGAGACCTGCTTGCCGAGGTCGGTCAGCGTGGCGGTGTCCATCTTCGCCGAGACGGCGTTGAGGAGCGCCTCGAACGAGGTCTTGTCGACCTTGGCCAGGTAGTCGTTGCGGACGAGCGGGGCGATGTTGTCGGCCGGCTGCGTCTGCTTGTCGTCCTGGAGGACGACCCAGCCGTTGACGGCGATGTCGGGCTGGGTTGAGCACAGCTCGCCGACGTCGATCGTCTTGCCGAGCAGTGCCTGGGCCATCGGCGTGTCGCACGCCGAGAGAAGGGTCGCCTTCGAGAGGTCGAGCCCGTAGGCCGACTTCAGGGCAGCTCCACAGACCGGGTTCGTCGGGCAGTCGGTGGCAACGCCGAACTTCAGCTGGCTCTGGACCGCGCTGAGGTCGCTCATCTTGGTCAGGTGGAACTGGCTGGCCGTGTCGGCCCGGACCACGAACGCGTTCTGGTCGGCGGCCGGCGAGTAGTCAAGGACGGTAATCCCGCCACCCTTGCCGTTCAGGACGTTCTGGAGCTCGGTCTGGTTGGCCTTCGGGTCGCCGGTCTGCTTGCCGGGCTCGTAGTACGCCAGGCCGCTGCCGATGTATTCGGGCTTGAGATCGATCTGGCCGTTCTCGAGGGCCGCTGCCGAGACCTTCCGGGCGCCGATCGCCATCCCGGTGCGGTCGACGGTGTAGCCGTTGGCCTCCAGATCCTGTGCGTAGATCTCGGCCATCAGGTTGGATTCATAGAATCCATCGGAGCCAATCTTGATCGTGGGCTTGCTGCTGCCCCCTCCCGACGTGCAGGCGCTCATCAGCACCAGCAGCGTCGCCCCGAGGGCCAGCGCGCGGTTCAGCCGCATGTGGGTATGCCTCCTCCGTGTTCGCGCCACTCTGGGGGTGGCGACTTGGCCGGCCGACTATACCAGCGAAGTCGGCAGGAACCGTCATGTAACGACCCCTGCAGCCGGTTACGCGGAGGGGGTCTCGGCGGATGATTGGGCCAGCCGGAGGCCGGGCGATGTGAGTACTCGCTGGAGCAGGGCGAAGCCGCCTTCCGCGAGGAGCGCGAGGGCCGCCACGAGGAACACGCCGCCGAAGATCTGGCCGTCGTCGTTCTGGGCGACCCCGTCGACCAGGTAGCGGCCCAGGCCGCCGAAGCCGAAGAGTGCGCCGAGGGTCGCCGTGGCGATCACCTGGACCGTCGCCGAACGGAGGCCGCCGGCAATCACGGGCAGCGCGATTGGGGCCTCGATCCGGGCGAGGATCTGGCGCTCCCGGAAGCCCATCCCGCGGGCCGCCTCGACGAGCTCGCGATCGACGCCCGAGACCCCGGCGTAGGCGTTCACCAGGATCGGCGGGATGGCCAGGATGACCATCGCGAAGAGGGTCGGGTAGACCTTGAAGCCCAGCTCGGGATCGAACGCCTGGGTGATCGGGGCGATGATCCCGATCGCGGCCAGCGAGGGGATCGCCCGGCCGATGTTGGCGATGTTGATCGCCAGGTTCGCTGCCCGGCCGGTATGGCCGATCCACAAGCCAACCGGGAGCGCGACGAGCGCCGCGATCAGGAGCGAAGCGCCCGAGATCGCAACCTGTTCGAACAGCCGGATCGGAATGCCGTCGGACCCCGACCAGTGCACCGGGTCGAGCAGCCAGTCGATCATCAGAATCCCACGCTCGGTCCGCTCGGCAGTCCCTCCCAGGTGTCCCGCCGAACCTCCTGTTCCTGGGCCCATGGCGTGAGCCGGCGCTGGACGCGGACGAAGGCGATGTCGACGACGATCGCCAGCACGATCGAGGGCACGGCGCCGACCAGGATCTCGGTCGGGAACTCGCGGTGGTAGCCCTCGAAGATGAAGAAGCCGAGCCCGCCGAACGAGGCACCGAGGGTCGCCGAGATCGTGACCAGCCCGATCGACGACACGCTCGCCAGGCGCAGCCCGGCGACCATCAGCGGCACCGACAGCGGCAGGACGATCCGGCGGAACCGCTCACGCCGGTTGTAGCCCATCCCGTCGGCGGCCTCGAGCACGTCGCGCGGCACCGAATCGAAGCCGGCCACGATGCTCCGAACGAGGATCACCAGCGTGTACGCGATCAGCGGGATCTCGGCCGTGTAGATCGACAGGCCGGTGACCGAGACGAGGGCCGCAAAGACGGCCAGGCTGGGGATGGTGTACAGGATCCCGGCGATCCCGCTGAACAGCGGGTACGTCCGCCGATACGAGATCGCCAGCAGGCCCAGCCCGAACGAGATCGCGAAGCCCACGGCGACGGCGATCGCGGCGAGCTCGAGGTGCTGGACCGTCCGGCCGAGGATGGCGCCCAGGTGGTCGCCGACCCAGCCCCAGTCGATCACGGTGCGTCCTGTTCCGGCGCCGGTGTCGCGCCGACCGCCGTCTCGCGCAGGAAGCCGCCGATCGACTCGGTCGTGACGAGGCCGCTGACCCGGCCGGTGCGGTCGACGACGATCCCCGTGTGGACGTCGGCGTCGAGCATCATCGAGAGGGCGTCCTTCAAGGTCGTCTCGGGCGACAGCAGCGGCGACATCGGGATCGCCATCGCCTCGGTCAGGACGCCGTCGCCGTCGATCTCGATGTCGCGCAGCCAGCCGACCGGGCGCTCCAGGCCATCGACCAGCAGGAGGTAGGGGAGCGGGTCGGCCAGCGCTCGCCGGCGCGCCTCTCCAGCAGGCTCCCCGAGCCGGCCGATGACCGCCGGCTGGAGGGAGATGTCGCGGACCCGGCTGAGCGACAGCCGTTTGAGGCCGCGGTCGGCACCCACGAATCGGGCGACGAAATCGGACGCCGGGCTGGCCAGCAGCTCCGTCGGGGTCCCGAACTGGGCGACCCGACCGCCCTGCTGGAAGACGGCGACGAGGTCGCCCATCTTGATCGCCTCGTCGATGTCATGGGTGACGAAGAGGATCGTCTTGGCGATGTCTTCCTGGAGCCGGAGGAACTCGTCCTGGAGCCGTTCCCGGACGATCGGGTCGACCGCGCCGAAGGGCTCGTCCATGAGCATGATCGGTGGATCGGCCGCGAGGGCCCGGGCAACCCCGACGCGCTGGCGCTCGCCGCCTGACAGCTGGCTGGGAAACCGTCCGGCGTACTTCGCCGGGTCGAGCCCGACGAGGCCGAGGAGCTCCTCCGAGCGTTCCTTGATCCGCGCCGCCGGCCAGCCGAGGAGGCGGGGCACGGTGCCCACGTTCTCGACGATCGTCTGGTGCGGGAAGAGCCCGGTCTGCTGGATCACGTAGCCGATCCCCCGGCGCAGGTCCGTCAGCTCGCGGGTGGCGGCGTCGATGCCGCCCAGGAGGATCCGGCCGGAGGTCGGCTCGATCAGCCGGTTGACCATCTTGAGCGACGTCGTCTTGCCGCAGCCGGATGGGCCGACCAGGACGCAGATCGCCCCGGCAGGAATCGCCAGGGACAGGTCGTTGACCGCTCCCGGCGCGGGCGGGCTGCCTGCCCGGCGGGCCCTCGCCGAGACCGGCCCGTAGACCTTGCTGACATGGTCGAACTCGACCGTGGCTGCTCGACCGTGATCGGTGTCCACCCCGGTCCGGGTCCTCCACTCCAGCGTTCGGGCCATCGAGGCTGTCCTGCGCTCCTATTCTGAACCGCACAATGCAACGCGCTGACCGCCATCCCGCGCCCGCCCTTGCCGGACCCGGCCGAATCGTCGTCGATGGCGCACCCGTCCCGTACCAGGCGGGCGACTCGGTGGCGATGGCGCTCATCCGCGCCGGCGCGCATCCGGGGCGCGGCGGCACGCTGTGCCTCGCCGGCGATTGCGGGAATTGCGTCGCCGAGGTCGACGGGATTGCCTGGATCCGCACCTGCCAGGCAGATTGCCGGCCGGGCCTGGCCGTCGAGCGCCACCCGGCCCGTGGCGGGCCGCCACTTCATCCGGTGGCCCAGCCGGATGTCACCCGGCCACCAGTCGCCCGGCGGATCCCGGTCCGGCGGGTCAGCGTGGACCTGGTCGTGATCGGAGCGGGCGAGAGCGGCACGGCGGCCGCGGCCAACGCCCGCTTGCGCGGCCGGACGGTCCTCCTGCTCGATGCCCGCGAGGACGCCGAGGTCGTCGCGATCTACGGCGGCCCGACCGTGATCGTCCGGAGCTCGACGGGGATGACCCACGTGCATGCGCGCGAGGTGATCGTGGCGACGGGCGCAGCCGAGCTGCATCCCGTCTGCCCGGGGAACGGGTTGCGCGGGTTGCTGACCGGACGGGCTGCCGAGCTTCTCCACGCCGCGGGGATCGATCTCGGCGTCGCGGTGGCCGTCGGTGAGCCGCCGCGCGACGTGCCGTGCACCGTCGTCGCCGGCCGGCTCGTCCGGATCGAGGGCACCGAGCGGGTGTCGGCCGTCGTCACGGCGACCGGTGAAGGCCTGGCGGCCGCCGAGGTCAGGACGCCCTGTGAGACGCTGATCCTGGGGCTCGGACGGGCCCCGCGTGACTTACTGGCCCGGATGTCGACGGGCGAGCCCGTTGCCGTGATCGGACCGGCCGCGGAGTCGTTCCCGCTGCCGCCAGCCCCGACGGCCGGGATCGTCTGCCCGTGCGCAGGCATTGGGGTCGACGATCTCGAGGGCGTCTGGCAGCGCGGCTTCCAGGAGCTCGAGCTCGTCAAGCGGGCCAGCCTCGCAGGGACCGGGACCTGCCAGGGGAGCGTCTGCCTGCCCCACGTCCGGGCATGGGTCGCAAGCAAGTCGGGGACGGTTCCCGAGCCGTTCACCGCGCGGCCGGCGTCGCGCCAGGTCACCCTTGCCGAAGCGGCCGCCGACGTCCACCTCGACGTCTTCAAGCGGACCCCGCTGCATGACGAGCACCTGGCCCTCGGCGGGCGGCTCGACCGGTTCGGTGGCTGGTGGCGGCCGTGGACGTACGGCGACCATGTCGCCGAGTACTGGGCGGTCCGCGAAGGCGTCTCGCTCGGGGACGTGAGCACGCTGGGCAAGCTGATCGTCTCCGGACCCGACGTCGTCGAGCTGCTCGAGCGGATCTATCCGAACCGGGTCGGCAATCTGGGGCCCGGGCGGTCCCGCTATGCCCTGCTCCTCAACGAGCGCGGCCACGTGATCGACGACGGGATGATCTGCCGCGAGACCGAGACGCGGTTCGTGCTGACCTTCACCTCCGGCGGGGCCGCCAATGCCGAGATGTGGCTGCGCGACTGGATCGAGACCTGGGGGCTCAAGGTCCAGGTCATGGACCGGACGATGTCGCTCGCTGCGATCAACGTGACCGGGCCGCTCGCCGGGCAGCTCCTGGGCAGAGCCGGCTTGGCGGATCCACCCCGGTACCTCGCGCACGCCCATGCCGAGGTCGCCGGAGTGCCATGTCACGTCATGCGCCTGAGCTTCACGGGCGAGGCGTCATTCGAGCTCCACCATCCGGTCGATCGCTCGGTCGAGCTGTGGCGGACGTTGCTCGACCTCGGCCGCGACCTCGGGATCCGCCCGCACGGCCTGCGCAACCTCTTCGGGCTGCGCCTCGAGAAGGGCCACGTGATCGTGGGCATGGACACCGAGCTCGATTCGACGCCGCATCGATTGGGGATGGACTGGGCGGTGCGGATGGACAAGCCCGAGTTCCTCGGCCGGAGCGCCCTCGCCCGGACGGCCCTTCTGCCCGATTCGCGACGGCTCATCGGACTGACGATGACGAGCCCGGTGCCGACCGAGGGCAGCCCGATCTGGTCGGACGGCGAGATCGTCGGCCACGTCACCTCGAGCTTCGATTCACCACTGCTCGGCCGGGCGGTGATGCTCGGCTGGCTCAAGCGCACGCCGTTCCCCGAGGCCGTCGAGATCGACGGCCGCCGGGCGACGGTCACCCGGCCGCCGTTCTACGACCCGGAGGGCCTTCGTGCTCGCGCTTGAGACGATCCCGGGCGTACGGGCCGCGGCCGACGCGGCAGCAATCGACGGCATGGTCGTCGCCGAGGGGGCCGTCGTCCTGCGCTTCGCCCCGGACGAGGTGTTCATCATGTTCCCGAAGCCGGGTCGCGAGCTCAACGAGGGTTTTGCGCAGGCGATCATTGCCCGCGAGACGGGCTTCGTCGGCTGCTGGCTCACGCTCGAGGAGCTGGCGGCCCGGGTCGTGGCGCACATCGACTGGGCCCTGCCGGTTGAGCGGCCGGCGCTCGCCCAGGGTCTCGTCGCCGGCGTCCCGGCCAAGCTCTGGCTCGAATCCGGGCGAGCCCTCCTGCTGTGTGCGGCGCCGTACGCCCACGAGCTCACCGAGCGGCTGCGATGAACGAGTTCGTCGAGACGATCCTGGCCCTGGAGTGGCACAAGCCGAAGCCGGCCTATGACGTCGTGATCATCGGCGGCGGCGGCCACGGGCTGGCGACGGCGTACTACCTCGCGACCCGCCACGGGATCACGAACGTGGCGGTCCTCGAGGCGAATTACATCGGCTCGGGCAACTCGGGCCGGAACACGACGATCATCCGGGCGAACTACGGGATCCCCGAGTCGATCCGCTTCTACCAGCACAGCCTCGAGCTGTACGGGACGCTCGAGGACGAGACCGGCTGCTGGATCATGCACAGCACGAAGGGCCTGCTGTGGCTGGCCCACACCGAGTCGGCGATGCGCGCCGAGCGGGCGCGCTGCCTGCTCAACCAGGCCTGCGGCGCCGAAACGGTGATGGTCACGCCCGAGGAGGCGCGGAGCATCTGCCCGCAGCTGGACCTCTCGGGCGGCGGCCGCTACCCGGTCCTCGGCGCTTCGTATCACGTCGGAGCGGCAACGGCCCGCCACGACCGGGTGGTCTGGGCCTACGCGCAGGGGGCGATGCGGAAGGGCGTCGACGTCCTCCAGCACACGCCCGTGACCGGGCTCCTCCGCGACGGCGAGCGGGTCGTCGGCGTCGAGACGCCGAACGGGCCGATCAGCGCGGGTCTCGTCCTGAGCGCGGTCGGCGGCAATGTCTCGACCGTGGCGGCGATGGCCGATGTCCGCCTGCCGATCCGGACCCATCCCCTCCAGGCATTCGTGACCAATGCCTACGCCCTGGGCTTCGGGCCGATCATCAGCGACACCGAGCTCTTCTGCTACGTCTCGCAGACGGCCCGCGGCCAGATGCTGATGGGCGCCGAGTTCGATCCCCAGCCCTCGTACTCGCTGGGATCGTCGTACAACTTCCTGCAGAGCTGCTCGGCCAAGGTGACCCACCTCCTGCCGTTCCTGCGCGACCTGCGGATCCTCCGCCAGTGGACGGGGATCTGCGATATCTCGACCGACTTCTCGCCGATCATGGGCGAGACGGGCGTGCCCGGCTTCCTCGTCACGACCGGCTGGGGAACGTGGGGCTTCAAGGCCATCCCCGCCGGTGGCGAGCAGATGGCCGAGCTTATCGCCACCGGCCGAACCCCGGCCATGCTCGAGCCGTTCCGCCTCGACCGGTTCGCCCGCGAGCTGCCGATGGCCGACCAGGGCTCGACGGGAACGCGCTGATGCCCGAGCTCGATTGCCCGAACTGCGGCCTCCGACCGATCGAGGAGTTCACGTTCGGCGGCGAGCGCCCGTCGGTGCCCGACCGGATCACCGACCCGCTCGAGCGCGACGTCGACTACGCCTGGATGCACGACAACGTCAACGGCGCGACGAGCGAGCGCTGGTTCCATGCCGCGGGCTGCCGGCGCTGGCTGACGGTCCGCCGGAACACGAGCCTGACAGGCATGACCCCCGTGGAGTGAGGCGCTACGCCAGGAGCGGCGGCGTGCGGCCCCAGATTCCGGCCCGTGGCCCCAGGTTGGGACGAATGTCGCGGTGGGACGCGCTACGTCCAGGATTGGGCTGACTTGAACGGCCTGGGCGGCCGCCCAGGCCGATTCCGAGCGTAGATCGCGGTGATCGCCCGTCGATTCAGCCCATGACGCGACCTTGGATCGCCGTAGTGCATCTGACAGCGACATCCGTACGAAGTTTCGCGTCGGCGGGCCCGCGCGGCACCACCCCTCACAGGAGCGGCCCAATCCGCTACGCCAGGAGCGGCTTGACCTCGCCGATGAAGCGCTCGAGCGTCTCGACGTCGAACGGCGCGGGCTGCTCGGCCAGGATCGTCCGGAAGCCCAGCTCGACGTACGGCCGCAGGCGGTCGGCGATCTCGGCCGGCGAGCCCGACATGAACGCCGCATCGTCGGCGACTCTCGACCACGGCGTCCGGTTGTGGGCGATCGCCGTGCGCATGACCGACTCGGCCTCGGCCGCGGTGTCGCGGATCGCCAGGGTCACCGAGATGCTGAACTCGATGCCGGCGATGTCGCGGCCGACGGCCAGGCAGTGCTCGCCCAGGACATCGGCCTTGTGGGCGAGCTGGGCCGGCGTCCCGCTGACGTTCCACATGTCGGCGTAGCGGGCGACGGTCCGGAGGGTCTTCTTCTCGCCGCCCCCGCCGATCATGATCGGCAGGTGGCCCTGGAGCGGTCCCGGCGCGTGGCGCAGGGCGTCGAATGCGTAGTGACCGCCGGGCGCCGAGCTGACGGTCTCGCCGTCGAGCAGCGGCCGGATCGCGGCCGCTGCCTCGTCCATCCAATCGAGGCGCTGGCCGACGGACGCTCCGAAGTCGATTCCAAACGCGCGGTGCTCGAGCCCGTGCCAGCCGGCCCCGAGCCCGAGGATCGCCCGCCCGGCGCTGATGTGGTCGAGCGTCACCGCGCTCTTGGCGACGATTCCGGGGTTGCGGGTCGTGTTCGCGTCGACGAGCAGGCCGATCCGGACACGCTGGGTGACCATCGCCCAGGCCGCGACTGTCGACCAGCCCTCGAAGATCGGCTGGTCGGGATCGCCGTAGATCGCGAGGAGATGGTCCCAGGTCCAGAGATGCTCGTAGCCGAGGCCATCGACGAGCTCGGCGACGGCGAGCATCTCGGGCCAGGTCGCGGCCTGGCTCCAGGGCACGACCCCAAGCGAGATCTCTTGGGCAATCTCGGGCATCGTCAACTCCCGGGTACTCGGGCAGCCTAGGCCAGGAGCGGCTTGACCTCGCCGATGAAGCGCTCGATCGTCTCGATGTCGTACGGCGCGGGCTGCTCGGATAGGATCGTATGGAAGCCGAGGCCGATGTACGGCCGGAGCTTGTCGGCAATCTGTGCCGGCGATCCGCACCAGAACGTGTCGTCATCCTCGACGTCCGCCCAGGGCGTCCGGTTGTGCTCGAGTGCGGCGTGCATCACCCGCTCGGCATCGGCCTGGCTGTCGCGGATCGTGAGCTTGACGCCGAGAGTGAACTCGATCTCCGCGATGTCCCGGCCGACCGCGTCGCAATGGCCCTTGAGGACTTCGACCTTGTGGGCGATGAACTCGGGCGTGCCCATCGCGTTCCACTGGTCCGCGTATTTGGCGATCGTGCGCAGCGTCTTCTTCTCACCGCTGCCGCCGATCATGATCGGCAGGTGGTCCTGGAGGGGGACCGGGTGATGGCGCAGGTCATCGAACGAGTAATGGCCGCCGGGCGCCGAGCTGACGGTCTTGCCGTCGAGCAGCGGCCGGATCGCGGCAACCGCCTCGTCGAGCCAGTCGAGGCGCTGGCCGAAGCCCGTGCCGAAGTCGATGCCATGGGCCGTGTGTTCAGGCTCCATCCAGGCGCCGCCGATGCCCAGGATCGCCCGGCCGTTGCTGATGTGATCGAGCGTGGCCGCGTTCTTGGCCACGATGCCCGGGTTGCGGAACGTGTTCGCGCCGACAAGCAGGCCGAGCTTGGTCCGCTTCGTCGCGATCGCCCACGCCGCGAGCGTCGACCAGCCCTCGAAGATCGGCTGGTAGGGGTCGCCGAAGATCGCGTAGAGGTGATCCCAGGCCCACAGGCTGTCATACCCCAGGTCGTCGATGCGCTGGGCGACCGCGAGCATCTCGGGCCAGCTGACGGCCTGGCTCCAGGGCAGGATTCCGAGCTTGAAGTCGGTCATTGGGGCTGTTCTCCGCTGAGCGTCTGGGGGGGTGCCAAGTATCGCCGATCCGGACCGGTGCCTTGTTCGCCGGGGCCGTGCTGCGGAGCGCCGGGATGACTGCCTCTCGACTTCGGGCACTCGTGCTGCTCCAGGCCGGTGCTCCGCTGTTCGTCGTCGCGGCCTTCAGCGCAGCGCTCGGGATCGCGATCACCCAGCTGATCCTGCGCCTTGCGGATGCGCCGGACGTGCCCCTGCCCGACGCCTCACTGGTGCTGGGGCTGGCCGTCATCCTGCTCGCTGCCCTGGCGGTGGTCGCCCTGATGCTGCCGCCCCTCGAACGCCTCACCCGGCCGGATTCGGTGCGCCTCGAGTAGGTTCCCTGGCCGCGGAACCGGGCCGAAGCTTCGACTTCGGACGAATGTCGCCGGCAGATGCGTTAACGCGCGGTCATGCGGGGATAACGCGCCTGGCGAGTGATCGGGCCGTCGATTCGTGCGTGGGAACAGAGCCGCGCGAGCTCCACGAGCACGACTTGTCCAATTCCTTAGCGCACCGCGTCTGGTGGCGACATTCGTCCCAACCTGCCGTGCGCGCCGGGGCCCGCACGAGGAACGTGCGGCCAAAGGGGCCGGCAGCTGCCTCCGCCGGAGCCCCCGATGCCCGGAGCGAACCGTCAGGCGTTGTCCAGCTCGCGCGAGATGGCCCGGAGGATGAACCTGGCCGCCTCGGCGCTCTTGCCGCCAAGCTTCTGGCCGTCGTCCTGCTCGAGGGCGACCGCCAGGTCGCCGAGCATCTGGTCGAGCGTTGGGGTTCGCACCAGGGCACCCGAGGCAAATGCAGCATCGAGCCCCGCGGCCGCGGTGCGGGCGTTCTCGACGGCGTGGCCCTTGGCGTCCATCTCGGCCCGGAACGCGGCGCGCGCCGCATCCGCTGCAGCCCCGACGCTCGCCACGATCAGGCGCTCAGCCGATCCGCTGGATCGTCGGGGCATCGACCGGGCGGCCGGTCGCCGGATCGGTGAGTGGTGCCTCGCCCGAACCGTCACCACCGGCCCCGACCGCCGAAACAGCCCCCAGGCCGACCGGCACCGCGGCCAGCAGCGCCCGCCAGTCGCTGTCGAGGATGCTCATCTCGACCTCGTCCCACCAGCGTCCGTCGCGCCGGATGGCCTCGCGGGCGCGGCCTTCGACGACGAAGCCGGCCCGCCGGTACGAGCGGATCGCCCGCTCGTTGAAGGCGAAGACGCTCAGGCCGATTCGATGGAGGCGGAGGCGCTCGAACGCATGCTCGAGCATCAGCCGAGTCGCCTCGGTGCCGAAGCCCCGGCCCCAGGCGTCCTTCTCGCCGATCGTGATGTGGAAGAGCGCCGAGCCGTTCTCGCCGTCGAGCTGGCTGAACGCGCACGTTCCGAGGAGCCGGTCGCTGGCCCGCTCGTGGATCGCCATCGCCAGCGAATCCGAGCCCAGGACCCGGGCCTGGAAGAAGCGCTCGATCTCCGGCCGGGCCATCGGCCCGTCCTGGTAGCGCGTGAGGCGGGAGACCTCAGGATCGGCGTACCAGCGCATGAACGCGGCAAGGTTGCCCGAGACGTGCCGCTTCAGGATGACGCGGTCGCCCACCAAACGGTCCGGGAACCAGCTGCGGTGGAGCATCGACCCGGACGGTATACCATCCCCGCCATGCGCCGCTGGAGCGAGGTCGCCGAGCGGGTTTCGGCCACGACGCGAACCTCCGTGAAGACCCACCTCCTCGCCGACTATCTCCGGACGCTCGACGCGCAGCAGCTGCCCGTGGCGGCCGTCTTCTTCGCCGGACGGCCCTTCGCCGAGGTCGATGGGCGGACGACCGGCCTGGGCTGGGCGGCGATCTCCGGGGCCGTTGCGGTCATCGCCGACCTGCCCCCCGACGCGCTCGGCGATGCCTACGACCGGACGTCCGACCTTGGCCTGGCCGTCGCCGATGTCCTCGAGCAGGCCGCCGAGGCCCGGCGCGCCGGGTCGCTGCCCGAGCTGCCCGATCCGGTCGTCGACCCGCCGACGCTGGCTGACGTCGCCGATGCGTATGCCGAGATCGAGACGGCGTCGGGCTCGCAGGCCAAGGCTGAGCGATTCTCCGAGCTGCTCCGGCGGTGCGATCCGCCGACCGCCTGCTACGTCGTCAAGATCCTGACCGGCGAGCTGCGGATCGGCCTCGGAGAGGGACTCCTCGAGGCGGCTCTGGCCGAGGCGTTCGAGCGGCCGATCGGCGCCGTGAAGCGCGCCGGGATGCTCACCGGCGATCTCGGGCGGACCGCCGTCCTGGCCCGCGAGGACCGTCTCTCGAGTGCCGAGATCGCCCTCTTCCACCCGCTCAAGTTCATGCTCGCGTCGCCGGCCGAGGACGCCGCCGAGATCATCGGCCGGCTCGGTCCGACGGCCTGGGTCGAGGACAAGTACGACGGGATCCGGGCCCAGCTCCACCGCGCCGGGCGTGACGTCCGCCTGTACAGTCGCGACCTCCACGACATCACCGGTCAATTCCCCGAGGTCATCGCCGGTGCCCGCGACCTGGCCTGGACCGGGATCCTCGATGGCGAGATCCTGGCCTACCGCGACGGGACCGTGATGCCGTTCGTGGCCCTCCAGAAGCGGCTCGGGCGGAAGGCACCGTCGGCGGCGATCCGGGCCGAGGTCCCGGTGGTCTACGTGGCCTTCGACCTGCTCGCCCTGGCCGACCCCGCCGTCAACGGCGTCGAGCCGCTTGCCGAGGCGCTCCTCGACCGGCCACTCTCCGAGCGACGCCGGCGGCTCGAGGGGCTGGAGCTGCCGCTGGCCGATTCGGGCGGCTCGTTCGCCCTGTCACACCTCGTCTCGGTGGACTCGGCCGACGAGCTCGAGGCGGCCTTCGACCAGGCCCGCCTCCGGCGCAACGAGGGCCTGATGGTCAAGGATCCCGCCAGCCCCTACTCGCCGGGCCGCCGGGGCCTCGGCTGGCTCAAGATGAAGAAGGCCCTCGCGACACTCGATTGCGTGGTCGTCGGCGTCGAGCTCGGCCACGGCAAGCGCCACGGGGTTCTCTCCGACTACACGTTCGCGGTGCGCGACGACGCCTCGGGCAAGCTGGTCACGATCGGCAAGGCGTACACCGGCCTGACCGACGCCGAGATTGCCGAGATGACCGCCTGGTTCGAGGCCCACACGCTGGCCCGCTTCGGGCGCTACCGGACGGTCGAGCCCACCGTCGTCGTGGAGGTCGCGTTCGACGTGATCGTGCGCTCGAACCGCCATAGCTCGGGCTTCTCGCTGCGCTTCCCGCGGATCGCCCGTCTGCGTCTCGACAAGGACGCTGCCGAGATCGATACCACCGCCTCGGTCGAGGCAGTCTGGAGCGGCCTCCAGCACGGCTCAGAGCAGCTCGTCACCGCCGGCCACCAGAAGGCGGCGGTCGAGGCGGGGCGGGGCTGAGACGACGGGTTTTGGGAGGTAGTCGGGCCGTGCGCCCAGGACTATCCTGACCCCGTGTTCAATACGCTGGCCGGCCAGCCGCTCGAGCTGACCCTGTACACCGACTCGTTCATCATCCGGGGCTCGATCCAGACCCGCTTCAAGCGGGTAACCGATGTCCTGAGCGATCCGGAGCACCACTTCCTTGTCCTGACCGACGCGAGCGTCGACGAGTACGGCTCGCGCGAGCCGGCAACGAGGACCGAGTTCGCCCAGGTCAACCTGGCCACCGTCCTGTTCGCGGTCTCCGACCAGCACATCGATCCGTCGCCCGAGCTGCGCACGATCAAGGTGCCCGAGCAGGCCCTCATCTCGATCCCGCCGTTCCGGATCAGCGGCCGGATCCACCTGCTGCCGGAGCGCAACCTGGCCGACGCGCTGGGCGAGCTCGATGCCCGCTTCGTGCCGGTGACCGATGCCACCTACTGGTCGGACACGAACGGCGAGGCGCGCCAGACGGTGTCCCTGCTGGCCTTCAACCAGGCCCGGGCCCAGGTCCTGGCACCGTTCCGGGTCGTCGACCCCTGGGAGGGCCTGAAGGGCTAGCGGTCGACGGGCAGGTCGAGGCGGTCGCCCCACTCCGCCCAGCCGCCGTCGTAGACGGCGACGTCGTCGTAGCCGGCCAGCGTCAGCAGGAAGGCGAGCTTGGCCGCCGCCACGCCCGAGCCGTCGTAACAGATGATCCGCCGGCCCCGGGTGACGTTCCCCTTGAGGAGCGCGTCGCGGAGCGCGTCCGGGGCCAGGAACAGCCCGCTGCCCGGTTCGGTCAGACCGGCGACGGGCACGTTCGTGGCGCCTGGGATGTGGCCGAGGCGGCGGGTATTGCCCTCGAAGCCGTGGTATTCGGCGGTCGCCCGGGCATCGATCAGCAGGAGGCCCGGCGAGCCGAGCAATGAGCGGACATCGTTCGTCGTGACCCGCAAGCGCGGCTGGAGGGTCGGGCTGAAGCGTGACACCGGTGGCGGCAAGGTGGCGTTGGAGACCTCGCCGCCGGCGCGCGTCCAGGCGGTCCAGCCGCCGTCGAGGATGCGCACCGTCTCGAGGCCGCAGGCCCGCAGGCTCCACCAGGTCCGGGCGGCATAGAGCGCGGCCACGTCGTCGTAGAGGACAACTGTCGAGTCCGCCCGAACACCGGCCCGGCCGAGCGCCGCCCCCACCCGATCGGCCTCTGCGAGGCGCAGGACGCCGGTCTCGTCGTCGCGATCGACGAGCTCGACCAGCCAGTCCAGGTACGTCGCTCCGGGGATATGGCCGGCACTGTAGACGGTCCGCCCGGAGCCGTCCGGGCGCCAGCGGACGTCGATGACGCGCAGGTCCGGCTGGCCGATCTGATCGGCCAGCCAGTCGGCGGTGGCGACGATCTCGGTCCGCGGGTAGCCAGCCATGCGCCCATATCATAGGGACCGCCGTGAGCACCCTGACCGCCGAAGACGAGAAGATCGCCGCGCTGCGCCTTGCCCTGCCGGCGCTCTCCGCCGGGGTCTACCTCAACGCCGGGACCTGTGGCCCGCTGCCGGCCGAGACCGCGGCGGCGATGGCCGAGGTCGCCGACTGGGAGCTGCGCACCGGGCGAGCCTCACCGGACACGTACTACGACGTGCTCCAGCGGATGGAAGAGGCGCGCGCCTCGATCGCCGCGATCATCGGCGCCGACACCCGCGACCTCGCCCTGACCCACGCGGTGACCGAGGCGATGAACGTGGCCACGTGGGGGATCGACTGGCAGCCCGGCGACCGGGCCGTGACGGCCCGGGGTTTCGAGCATCCCGGCGGGCTGAGCGCGCTCTACGCGGTTCGTGATCGGCGCGAGGTCGAGCTCGAGATGGTCGACATCGGCGCCGGCGGCGACCGCGCCCAGGTCCTGGCCGCGTTCGACGAGGCGATCACGCCGCGGACCCGGCTCGTGAGCCTCAGCCACGTCTCGCACGCGACCGGGGCACTCCTGCCGATTGCCGAGATCGCCGCGATCGCCCATGTCCGCGGCGCGCTGATTGCGGTCGACGGGGCACAGGCGGTCGGTGCCCTGCCGGTGGACGTCCCGGGCCTCGGCGTCGACCTGTACGGGATTGCCGGGCAGAAATGGCTGCTCGGTCCGGAGGGAACCGGTGGCCTGTACGTCGCGCCGGCGGTCCTCGAACGCCTCCGGATGACCTACGCCTCGTTCTGGTCGTTCGAGGAGCAGGACCTGGCCGGCCTCGCCCGGCCGTGGCCGAACGCGCGCCGATTCGAAGGAACGAGCGGCATCAACCACGGCCTCGTCGTCGGCCTCGCCCGGAGCTGTGGCTGGCTGTCGATGTACGTCGGCCTGGGCTGGGCGCTCGAACGAGGTCCGGCCCTCGCCCGGCGAACGGCCGAGCGCCTCGCCACGATCGGTGGCGTGACCCTCGTCACCCCGCTGGCGGCGATGGCCGGCCTGGTCACGTTCCGGATCGCCGGCTGGTCCGCCCAGGCGATCCTCGACGAGCTCGGGGCACGGGCATTCGTGATCGCCCGGACGGTCGAGCCCCTCGATGCCGTCCGGTTCTCGATCGGCTGGTTCAACACGGATGAGGAGCTGGAGCGGGTCCTGCGCCTGGTGGCCGAGCTGGCGGCCCACACGCCCGAGTCGATGCCCCCGCGGCGGACCCTGACGATCCTCGACGGCCAGTGACCCCGCCGGTCCGGCGCCGGTCGGAGGTCGAGATCCGCTGGCGGCAGTTCCGCAATCCGCCCCGGCCGATCCTGCGGGCCGTCCTGAGCTCGCTGATCGTGGCCACGGTCCTCGGCGTCGTCTACCTGGTCTACGACGTTGCCTTGAGCCGCGGCGCGGCGTTGCCCGGCGGCGATCTGCGGACGCTGGCGGTCACGCTGTTCGTCGTCATCGTCCTCCTCGCGGGCAGCCTGATCACCTGGCTTGTCGTGCCCCAGCCGAGCGGATCGGGGACGGTTCGCCGGCGGAGCGCCTGGAGCGCGGCGCTGGGCCTCTTCGTAGCCGTGCCGATTGCCTACCTGATCCTCGTGGTGGAGGGCCAGATCCTCCGTCCGTTCCTGACCTGAGCACCGCCCTGGAAACCACGTAATGGTGCGCAGACGCACCAGCTGGGGCGGTGTCGTGCATGATGGCGGTAGTCCTTTCGTACTCTTCCGCGCTACCCTGCCGTGGTCAATGATCCGGTGCGGATCGCCACGCCGGCGTCCATCGCAGAGGTCCCTGGTGTCCGACGAGCAACAGCACATGGCCTTGCCCCGCCTGTACGGCGGACCGGCCTACTCGCGCCCGCCGCGTCCCGTCCAGGAGATCGTGCGCCCGTTCGACCCGGACGAGCTGCCCCTCGAAGCCGATCGCACCGAGATTGATCACGCCCTGGCCAGCGAGCTGGCTGGCGCGACCTGGTCGCCACCACCTCTGCCGGCAGCGAGGACCCGCAAGACGCGCCAGGGTCGCGCCGCGGCCCAGACGCCGGTCGGGATCGCGGCCGCACCGGCGACGCCCGGCTCGTCGGACAACGGCGACGGCCACGGCGGCCTTCAGGGTCGCCCGTTCAGCCTCCGCGGCCTCGGCCGGATCTTCGGCGGCGACCGCAAGTAGCGTCGTCGGACCGCTTCGGACTGGACAACCGCCAGCCAACGTGGCGCAATGCGCGGGATGGCTCGCAGGACCCGCGCCACGGCGCCCGAACCGGATCTCGACCCGGATGTCGACCTGACGCTGGGTCGTGAGCGCGCGCTCCGGATCGGCCAGGCCGCGGAGCTTCTCGGCGTCGGCATCGACACCCTCCGGCGCTGGGAGTCGAGCCACAAGCTTCGGATGATCCGGACGTCGGGCGGTCAGCGGATCGTGCCGATCCTCGAGGTGAGCCGGCTGCTCGCCGAACGCCGTCGCGATACGGCCGACCGGCCGATCGTCGCCCAGTCTGCCCGCAACCGGTTCGTGGGGATCGTCACCCGCGTCGAGCGTGACGGGGTCGCCGCCGTCGTGGAGGTCCTCGCCGGCCCGCATCGGCTGGTCAGCCTGATGACTGCCGAGGCCGTCGACGAGCTCGAGATCACGATCGGCCAGGAGGTCGTGTGCGTGGTGAAGTCAACGAACGTGATCGTCGAGATTCCCCGCTAGGCAGCCCGCCGGAGCACGACCCGGCCGGTGCTAGGATGCCTGCGGGGGAGTAGCTCAACGGTTAGAGCGGCGGGCTTATATCCCGCTGGTTCCAGGTTCGAATCCTGGCTCCCCTACCAGCTCTCCCGTTCGGCGTTTGCGTCGACGCCCCGCCGGATCCGGTCGAGGACCTGCCTGCGGCGATCGGCGGTGAACGTGCGATGGGGCGGCAGCGTCGCGAGGAAGCTGGGGATCTGGCTGCGATCGACGACCGCCGTCGCGGCGGTCCGAGGGACCGACTGGTCGGCGGCGAGCACCGCGGCGTAGACCTTGACCGCGAAGTCGTTGTCCTCCGCGAGCAACCAGCGCCGGACGGCCTCGGCGTCGCGGGCGGTTCGCTCGAGCGGATTCTCGATCGGTACCCATTCGCCGTCGCTGACCCGGGCCTCCCAGTGGTTGCCCATCGGCCGAGCCTGGCTCGACCGCGGCAGCTGCCCGAGGACGACGATCCCGGGCGGTCCCACGAGGACGCTCGCGACCTGCCGGCCACCCGGCAGGACGAGCCCGCGGATCGCGACATACGCGCTGCCCAGGCTCGAGCCCAATCCGGCCAGCGGGTCGCGCTGGGCGGCGAACGGCCTCGGGAGCTCGATGAAGCCGATGAGGCGATGGGCCCCCACCAGGAGGCAGGTAGCCGGCAGGGCAATGGCCACGAGCCAGCCGAGGGTGTTGAAGGCCGTCTCGTCGGAGAATGCCCGCCCCCGGGCGGCGAAGACCGCCACGAACGGCGTGGCCAGGGTGAGCCAGGCGAGGCAGACCCCGGTGACGAGGTAGAGAGCGCCGATGAGCCGGGCCACCGCGAGCGCTCGTTCTGACGGGCGGTAACGAGCGTTCGGGCGGATGACCTCCATGCCCGGATCGTCGCCGGAGACGGTCCCCGTCGCCATCACCACTTCGGGCTAGGCGGCCCTTGCCAGCCTGACCAGCCACTCCACCGGACCGCCCCGAACCCGTCCGGACCGACCCGGCCTGCGGTGCCTGGCCGCACCACGAATCCGGTCTGGCCGGACAGGAACGGACCCCCGGGGAGGGAACCGGGGGTCCGGGGAGCTTGGCGACGTGGGCGATCAGGCAGTGGCCGCTGTCGAGTAGTTGCCGCTGCGGGCCATCCAGGCGATCCCGACGCTGACGATGGCCAGGCCGATGTGCAGCAGCTGGTCGGCGGCATTCACGTTGTAGCTCAGGATCCCGAACAGGTTGGGGCTGACGATCAGCGCGACGAAGACCAGCGCGTACAGGATGCCCAGGCCGAAGACGCCGTTGACCTGCCGGTCCGCGGGCAGGACGAAGGCGATCCCGAGGGCCAGCGCGCCCGTGACCAGGTGGACGATGTTGTGCATCGTGCCCGTCAGGAAGAGGGCGTTGCCGTCGCCGACGATCGGGTTGCTGATGAACCCGAGCAGGCCGACAGCCACGAGCACGATCCCTACGAGCGCGGCGTATGCCCTGATCATTGTTTCCGGTACCTCCACTCTCTCAGCACCGCCGCCAACGGCGGCGCGGCGGGCGACTCGATCGGATCGCCCCATTTGACCGCCCATACGCCCGGGATCGCGAACTGGATCACATTCGGGATGGCCGTTCCGCAGACGTGTGGCGCCCCTAGAATTCGCGCATGGCGGCGACGTTCACGAGCGCGCGCTTCGTGGGGCGGGAGCGCGAACTCGCCCGGATCGCGGCCGGCCTCGAAGCCACGGCGGATGGACGCTCGACAACCCTGTTGATCGCCGGCGCCGGCGGAGTCGGCGTGTCGCGGCTGCTGAACGAGACCCGCCAGCGACTGGCCGGCCTGGCCGAGCCGTTCGAGGTGATCCGCTGCCGGGCCCGGCCCGGTCGCTCCGGCGATCCTTACGCACCGGTCGGGGTGGCCCTGACCCGCCTCCTCGATCGGGTTCCGGACGGTGATCTGCCGGGCCTGCTCGAAACCGGCGCCCAGGAGATCCTGCGCCTGGTCCCCGAGGCCCAGCCGCGGCTGGCCGCCCTCGGGCTCCTGCCCAGCGGAACCACGTCGATCGATCCTGAGCGCCGCCAGACGCGCATGCTCGAGGCGATCCTGGGCCTGCTGACCCGCCTCGGCGAACGCCGGCCCGTGCTGCTGATCCTCGAGGACCTGCACGACGCCGACGCGGGCACGCGCGCCCTGGCCGCCTTCCTCGCCCGCGTCTCGCGCCCGGGGCGGTTGTGCGTCATGGTCACCTACCAGCCCGATGAGCTGACCCGCCGCCATCCCCTCCACGACACGCTGGCCGCGATGGCCGATGCGGCCCGGCCACCGGAGCGCCTCCTCCTCGAGCCGCTCCGGCGGGACGAGCTCGCCCGGCTGATCGAGGGGATCGAGGGCGAGCGGCCATCCGCCTCGGTCCTTCTCCTCGTCTCGGAGCGCTCGCGGGGCAACGCCCTGATCGCCGAGGAGCTCGTCGCGGCGCGCCGGGAGCTGGCCGGTGCGTCGCTGACCCGATCGCTCGACGAGCTCGTGATCGCCCGCCTCGCGAGCCGCTCGACGGAGTGCCGGCGTGTCCTGCGCCTGCTCGCCCCGGCCGGCGAGCCGCTGACCCTCGAGCAGCTCTCGACGGCGTCGCTCGCCTTCGAACGCGAGGCCGACCGGCCCGCGCCGCGCTCGAGCTCGTGGCCCCGGCGCAGCGGCGGGGTCCTCGAGGCGGACCTCGGCCACGGGCTGACCGATGCGCTGGAGCACGGCTTCGCCCAGCTCGAAGGACCCGATGGCGATGCGGCGGTCGACGATGCGGCCGTCGCAACCCTGCCCGCGGATGCCATCGTGGGGATTCGCCACCCACTGATCGCCCGGGCGATCGAAGCGGACCTGCTGCCGGGCCAGCGCCGCCGGCACCACGCTGCACTTGCCGAAGGCCTCGCCGAACGGCCCGGATCGCGGGCCCGCCACTGGCTGGCGGCCCACCAGCTCGGACCGGCCCGGGCCGCGGCGATCGAGGCGGCTACCCAGGCTGAGCGCGTCGATTCGCTGGCCGATGCCCTTGCCCACCTCGAGCTGGCCCTCGAGATCGACGACCGGACGGAGCCGCCGGGCGGCAGCACCGACCCGGCATCGCCGGTCAACCTGCTCCGGCGGGCGGCCGAGGCGGCCTTCGCCGACAACCGGGCGGCGCATGCCGCCGCCTATGCCGAGTCGGCGATCGCCCGGCTGGACGAGCGCACCGACCGGCTGCGGATGGGCCTGCTGTACGAGCGGCTCGGCCGCTACCGGCGGAGCGCCGGCGACCAGGACGGCGCGATCTTCGCCTTGACCCGGGCCGTCGAGCTCGTCCCGAAAGAGCCGTCCCGCGAGCGCGCCCTCGTGCTCGCCGCGCTCGCCCAGGTGCGGATGCTCGAAGGAACGTTTTCCGAAGCCGAGCTTCTTGCCGAGGAGGCGATCGAGGTCGCCCGGACGGTCGGTCCCGACGCCCGTGGCGAGGAAGGCCACGCGATGTGCACCCTCGGCATCAGCCGGGTATGGGGCGAGGATCCCGAGGGCGGCGTCGCGCTCCTCCTGGCCGCGCGGACGATCGCCACCGAGCTCGGCAAGTTCGACGAGGTCTTCCGGGCGACGGCCAACCTGACCACGGCCCTCGACCTCCTCGGACGGAAGCGCGAGGCGGTCGAGGTCGCCCGGGCGGGTATCGAGGCCGCCCATCGGGCCGGCCAGGAGGCCGTCTTCGGCAACTTCCTGCGCGGCAACGGAGCCGATTCGCTGTTCCTGCTCGGCGACTGGGCCGAGTCGCGGGCGCTGGTCGAGACGGCCCTCGAGTGGAGCCCGGTAGGGATCAACCTCGTCAACGCGCTCTCGAACCTGGCGACGGTCGAGATCGAGATGCACGCGGGCGAAGCCGCCGGGCGGGTGCTCGGCCGGCTCCTGCTCGAGCTCGAAACGGTCCCCGATGCCCAGGAATCGGTACCGACCTACCAGGCCGCCTCGTCGTTCGCCCTGTGGCGGGGCGACCTCGAGGATGCCCGGCGGGCCGTTGGTCTGGGCTGGAGCCGGGTGCGCGAGACGGAGGACTGGGTCCTCGTGGCGCGGATGGCCGCGGTGGTCCTCGAGGTCGACGCGACGTCCGTGGCCGCCGCTCGGGCCGGCCGCGACCTGTCGACGATCGCCGCTGCCCGGACCCGCAGCGGTGAGGTCCTGGCCGAGGCCGAGATGGTCGTCGAGGACGCCGGCGTCGACCCGTCGATCGGCTCGCGCCGCGAGGCCGACGCACACCTCGCGGTCGCCCGGGCCTACCGGGCGCGGATCGACGGTCGCGACGAGCCTGCCGCGTGGGAGGCGCTCGCCCGGACGTGGGAGGCGCTCGAGCGACCCTACCAGGTGGCCCGCGCCCGCTGGCGCCAGGCCGAAGCCGCCCTTGCCGCCGGTGACGGGCGTGCCGGCCGGACGGCGGCCCGGGCGCCGCTCCTCGAGGCCGTCCGGCTTGCCCGCGAGCTGGGCGCCGGGCCGCTCCTGCGGGAGCTCGACGAGCTCGCCCGTCGAGCGCTGATCTCGCTGCCCGAGGCGGCCGAGGGGGCCGTCGCGATCGAGGTCGGGGCGCGCTCCCGGACGGCCGAGGCGGTCCTGATCCCGGTCGGCGCGCGGCCGGGCGCGGATCAGGCGTTCGAGGCCGGGATGGACTGGGGTTCGGGCGCCGGAACGGCGGCCGGCGATGATCGTCCGGGCCTGGCGTCGGCGTTCGTCGGGCCGGCAGCACCGCCGCCGGGCGACACGTTCGGGCTCAGCCGCCGGGAGCGCGAGGTCCTCGTCCAGCTGGCCCAGGGACGGACGAACCGGGAGATCGGCGAACGGCTGTTCATCAGCCAGAAGACGGTCGGCGTCCACGTCGGCAACATCCTCGCCAAGCTGGGCGTCTCGGGCCGTGTCGAGGCGGCTGCCGTGGCGATCCGGCTCGGCCTGACCGAGACCCACTGAGCCCAAACCGCAACCGAGTCGCATCCGCCCCGATCTGGCCCGTTTCGGCCGACCGGCCTACGCTGGTGTCAGTGTCGCGGACTGTCGCGACCGATCCCATCCTGAGCGGAGGTGCCCGATGATCCAGCCGGCCAACCGGTCCGCCTGGCCAATCCGCCGGGCCGACCCATCCACTGGTCCCATCACCTGCGCGACCTGCGGCTGCCGCCTCAAGGTCGATGCGTTCGAGGAATCCTGGCGTCACTTTCCAGGCAGCGCCGGACGCGATGCGCGCGGCTGCCGGGTCGAGTGCGTGGGCCTGGCCCACGATGCCCACGGCCTCGCCTTCGTGGGCCACACCGCCGGCTAGGCTCTCCGGCGAACCACTCGGGTCCTGTCTGAGCCACCCTCGGGCTCCGCGGGCGGCCCGCTCGTGGCGGCCTGACGTTCGGCATAGAGATCCCATTGCTAGCGGGCGCGTAACCGTGCCCGCTCGGGGGTGATCGCGCCTGGTTCGCGCTCGCGCGGTGAGATCCCACGCACGAATCCACGACCGATTGCTCTCGGCCGGCTGCCTCACGCCGAAGCTCGGCGCTCAAGCGCGCCTGCTAATCACGGGGTTGCTATCCGGGACGCCAGGCACCGAGCTGGGCGCGTTGTCGGGTCAGGGGCGGCAATCGCCCGGCGTGCCGATTCCCGAGGCGGGGCCGTCGAGCATCGGCGATCCGGACCAGATGTCGATCTGACCGCACGAGAGATCCACCCGGCTCGCGTCGCCTGTGTCGCTGCTGCTCTCGTAGTCGACGTCACCCTCGTGAATCGTCAGCGAGACCAGGACCCTGCCTGTCGGTGACTGAACCTCCGCCTCCCAGGGCAGGGGCGGCAGGAGGCTGGCCGGCACCGTCGAATCGTCGGTGCAGCCGAGGCAAGTACCAGGCTCGAGGCTGGCGATGAGCGTGCCGTTCACGACCAGGCTGACGGTCAGGGTCGAAGTGTTGTTCACGGCCAGGCTCATCGAGTCCGGCGGGACGACGCCGAGCGGGAACGTGGTATCCGGCTCGACCGAGGGGCTGGAGCTCCGTCCGGGCGTCGCCGTGTCGGACGAGCTACACCCGACGACGAGGATCCCGGCAACCAGGATCGTGCCCAGGACCCGGAACCCCCGGCTCATGCCCGCCCGTCCTCAGCCGGCCTCGACCCGGTAGCCGACCGAGCGCACAGCCACCACAGCCGGCCCGCCGGCCGCCGCGACCTTGGCCCGCAGCCGGGCGAGATGCGGCTTGAGCCAGAGCAGGTCCGGGTTCGGCTCGGACGGCCAGCCGGCCCGGACGAGCCTTGCGTGCGGGACGACATCGCCACCGGCCCGGACGAGGGCCTCGAGCAGTCGATACTCCGTCGCCGTCAGCGGCAGGAGAATGTCGCCGACGTGGGCCTCGTGGCGGCCGGGCTCGATCGTCAGGGCACCGGCCTGGAGGGTGCTTCCGCCGCCTGCCGGGCCACCGGCCGCATCGACCCGGCGCATCACCGCGGCGATCCGGGCGAGCAGCTCCTGCCGTCCGAACGGCTTGGTCAGGTAGTCGTCCGCGCCGATCTCGAGGGCCTTGACCTTCGCGCCTTCGCCGCTCTCCCCGGACAGGATCAGGATCGGGACGTTGCCCGAGGCCCGGATCTGGCCGGCGACGCTGAACCCGTCGGGGCCGGGCATCGCCAGGTCGAGCAGCACGAGGTCGGGCGACTCGTCGCGGAACCGGCGGACCGCGGTCAGGCCGTCGTAAGCCGTGATCACCTGGTGGCCGTCCTGGCCGACGAGGGCGGTGATCGCCCCAACCATCGCGGGGTCGTCGTCCACGACGAGGATCCGGAGGGGACGGACATTGGGCATGGCGGCTTCCTTCAGACGGCGACGGCGGCGGGCAGGGCGAGGACGAAGCGAGCGCCACTGCCCGGGGCAGGCTCACACCATAGCCGGGCGCCCATCGCCTCGGCCAGCCGGCGGGCGGCATACAGGCCGATTCCCGAGCCCCGCGCCGTGTGGGTGTCGCGCCGCGCATAGGGCTCGAAGATCCGTTCGCGCCACTCGACGGGGATCCCGGGGCCCTCGTCGCTGACGCTCAACCGGACGACACCCTCGACGAGGGTGACCTCGATCGTGATCGTCGTGTCCGGCGGCGCGTACTTCACGGCGTTCTCGATGAGGTGCTCGATGATCTGGCGAAGCCTCGGCGGATCGGCCAGCGCCTGCCGGCGGACCTCGACGCGATGCTCGATGCGATGCTGGCGGAGGAGCGGCTTGAGCTCGACGACGAGCTCCTCGAGGATCGCCCCCACGTCGATCGGGATCAGCTCGA
>JANWLH010000157.1 GCA_025450915.1 Candidatus Limnocylindrales bacterium
CAGCCCGAAGGCGTGCGCCTGCTTGCCAGCGTGGCCGGAGCCGAGCCCGAGGACGAACCGCCCGCCGCAGATCTCGTCCAATGTCTCGACAGCCTTGGCGGTGATCGCGGGATTGCGATGCAGGGCGGACAGGATCCAGGTGCCGACGTTCACTCGCGAGGTCGAGGCGGCCACGGCCCCGGCCATCGCGATGCTTTCCCACCAGCCGTGGACCGATCCGTCGGCCGGGCGCCACAGCAGCTCGTCCGGGATCCAGACCGTGTCGAAGCCCAATGCCTCAGCCCGCAGGGCCAGCTCGCGGATCTCGACCCAGCGCGGGGTCGAGCCGTCCGTCCATGCTTCCTCCATCGGGAGCACGAGTCCCAGTTCGATGGACCGCACGGAACCTCCTTGGCGGCCTGGGTGACCGAGTCTGGTCGTCGGGTGGGCCCAGCGACGCTGGCGCCTCCCTGCCACCTGCGCCGGTACCATGGGCCCCCGTGATGACCGTCGCTCCGAAGGATCTCACACAGTTCCACCTGTCAGTAGGTGGAGTTCGAGCGGGACTGACCGCAGGGAAGGCGACTTGAGCTCAACTCCATTCTCGCCAGTGCGCGAGGACGAGCAGCAGAGGGCCCTCGACGTCCTCGTCCTCGCGTTCGCCGCTGACCCAGTCGAGCGGTGGCTGTATCCGGAAGCGCGCCAGTACCTGGCGCACTTCCCCGAATTCCTGGCGGCGTTCGGGGGCAAGGCGTTCACTCACGAGTCGGTCTGGCAGCTCGCCGAATTCTCGGCCGTCGCGATCTGGCTGCCTCCGCGTGTGGACGTGGACGGCGATGCCATCGTCGCCGTGCTCACGGAGACCGTCGCGCCCGCAAAGCACGAGGACACCTTTTCCGTGCTCAGCCAGATGGATGACGCACACCCGAGATTCGCGCATTGGTACCTGGCATTGTTCGGCGTCGACGGGGCCGTGCAGGGCAGGGGCCTCGGCGGCGAATTGATGGAGCATTGCCTCACGATCGTCGACGAGGATCATCTGCCGGTGTACCTCGATACGCCAAATCCCCGGAGCATCCCGTTCTATGAGCGGTACGGATTCGAAGTCACCGGCCAGGCCCAGGCTGGAGCGTGCCCGCCCATCGCTTCCATGCTGCGGGCCGCGCGGTAGCGGGAACACCATCCTGCTCGTGGCGAGGTTCCGATCCCGCCGGGATGTCGCCGGGAGCGACTCGCGTAGCGTCGCCGCCGACCGGATCGAACCCTTGGGTGCCCGCCCGGTCTCGTCCCTACGGGCTACCATTGGCCCTCCCGTGACGACCCTCGCCCCGAACGATTTCACGCACCTCCACTGGTCAGCGGGTCGGAGTTCGCGCACGAAGTGCTGACGGCTGGATGCCCCAGTCGCGGGCCGGAACTGTCGGGTATCCTCGGATGCCCGAAGCCTCTCGACGCCCGTACGGTCGGGGCATGGAGACGGATGACGGGAACCCGCGGCTCCGCACCTTCATGGTCGAGTGCTATGCGCCCGGGATCCAGGCCATTGACGTCGCCGCGGACGGTGATCGCGCACAGGCGGCGGCCGAGGCGATGCGACGCGACGGTCGCAGGATCGAATACGTGCGCGGGCTGCTTATCCCACTCGACGAGGTCGTCTTCCACCTGTTCCGGGCCCAGGACGCGGGCCTCGTTCGCGAGGCCGTTTCGCGTGCCGCCGTGACCTGTGAACGCATCGTCGAGTCGATCGTCGTTGAGACAGGCTCTGACGCGAGGCGCTTTCTGCCCGATGGGCGACGCTAGTCCATGCCCACGTCCGGGACGGCGGGCGGGACCTCGACCGAGCCCTTGCTGAGCAGGCGCGCCAGATCGGTGCGTGAACGGATGCGAAGCTTGGCGTAGATCCGGGTGAGGTGGGCCTCGACCGTCCCCACCGTCGTGAACAGGCCCGCTGCAACCTCGCGGTTGGTTCGCCCTGCCGCAACGAGGGCCGCGACACGTGTCTCGGCCATGGTCAGGCTGTCGTCGTGGCGAGGCCTTGGTCGTGCGCCATGGAGCTCGTCGGCGGCCCGCCGGGTAGCCGGCTCGGCGCCCAGTCCAGTGAAGACTCCGATGGCCCGCTCGAGGCAGTCGGCGGCCTCGCGACGGCGGCCCAGCCGGCGCAAGAGCCGACCTTCGGCGAACAACGTCTGTCCGAACTCCCAGGGCGCGCCCAGTGCCTCGAATCCCTCCCTGGCGGCTACGAATCGAAGGCCGGCGGCCGGCAGGTCGTTCGAGCCGAGGGCCAGCAGCCCGCGGCAGAGCGCCTCCGCGGCCGTCCCCCACGGCTCCAGCTGGACGTGCCGGCGTATCGTCTACCACGACAAGGCCCCACCCACCCCCTCGCCGTCGGCCGTGCCGAGTGGGTCGGGCGCCTGCGGCGTGACCCTGCCAGCCGGGGCCTACCAGGGCACGTTCAGCGCAGCCCTTGACAGCCCGGCAACGCCTGACCTGAATGCATCCACGCACACGTCTATGAGCGGCCCGATCAGGCTCAGCGTGGGTGCCAACGGCACCATCAACGGGACGTGGAGCTACGAGGCCCAATCGGTCTACGACGCCACGGTGGGCAAAATGCAAGATCACTCGGAGTCGTCGTGGACGCAGACAGACGGCGTCCTGAGCGGATCACTATGCGACTTCGCCGCCGGTGGCGGGCATCTCGGCCAGGACCGTTGCCATGACTCGGTGCTCGGGGACTGTTCCGGCCTGATACCGGGCTTGACGATCCCGATCAGCTACCGCGGCGCGCCCACGAGCAACGTGAACGGTCAACTGACCTGGGCGTGGGCGCTCGGGCTTCCGGACGGCAGTTCTGAATCCGCATCGTGGTCCATCTCGGTGAGCCGGCCGTGACCCTCTGCGCCGAAACCGCGCGTGAGCACCGAGCCTCGCGCCCTCCCGTTTGGGCTACGCTTCCGCTCTACCGCGCCGTCGCAGTCCAAGGTCCCACGTGCCCAAACTCCTCGCCCCGAACGACTTCACGCACCTCCACACCCATAGCGAGTTCAGCCTCCTCGACGGACTCGGCCGGATCAACGAGCTCGTCGACGGGGCGGTCCAACACGGCTTCGACTCGCTTGCGCTCACCGACCATGGAGCGCTCTACGGCGCGGTGGCCTTCTACCAGGCGGCAACCGCCAAGGGAATCCGGCCGATCATCGGCGTCGAGACGTATGTCGCCCGAAGGTCGATGGCCGACAAGGAAGGCAAGGCCGATGCCCAGCCGTTCCACCTCATCCTGCTGGCCGAGAACCTGGTCGGCTATCGCAACCTGTGCCGGCTGATCACCGATGCCCACATCGACGGCTACTACTACAAGCCGCGGATCGATCGCGAGCACCTTGCCCGGCACAGCGAGGGCCTGATCGGCCTGTCGGCGTGCCTCGGCGGCGAGATCCCGCGAGCCCTCGAGACCGACGACTGGGAGCTGGCTCGGAACCTCGCCGGGGAATACGGCGACATCTTCGGCAAGGACCGCTTCTACCTCGAGCTCCAGGACCACGGCCTCGCCGAGCAGCGCCGGCTGAACGAGCAGCTCCTCCGCCTCGCGCCGGAGGCCGGCCTGCCGCTCGTCGTCACGAACGACCTCCACTACGTCCGCCAGGAGCAGTCCGAAGCCCATGACGTGCTGCTCTGCGTCGGGACCGGCAACAACCTCGATACGCCCGGTCGGATGAAGTTCGAGACGAACGACTTCTGGCTCAAGTCGGCGGCGCAGATGGCGGCGCTGTTCCCCGACCAGCGCGAGGCGATTCTCAACACGAAACGGATCGCCGAGATGGCCGGCGGCATCGAGCTGCCCCTCGGCCAGACCCGCATCCCGCACTTCCCGGTGCCCGACGGCGAGACCGTCGAGAGCTGGCTCCGCCGGGAGTGCGAGGCCGGTCTCGAGCGACGCTACGGAGGCGTGACGCCGGCGCTCCAGGTCCGCCTGGACTACGAGCTCGGCGTGATCACCTCGATGGGCTACGCCGGCTATTTCCTCATCGTTGCCGACTTCGTCCGGTTCGCCCGGGAGCAGGGGATCCAGACGACCTGCCGGGGGAGTGCCCCGGGCTCGATCGTGACGTACACCCTCGGGATCACCCCGGTCGACCCGATCCTCTACGAGCTGCCCTTCGAGCGCTTCCTCAATCCCGACCGGGTGACGATGCCCGATATCGACGTCGACTTCGAGGACGGCCGGCGCGAGGAAGTGATCGCCTACGTGGGTCGCAAGTACGGCCAGGACCACGTCGCCCAGATCATCACGTTCGGGACGATGCTTGCCCGAGCGGCGGTCCGCGATGTCGGACGGGTGCTGGGGATGAGCTACGGCGAGGTCGACCGGATCGCCAAGGCAATCCCCAACCAGCTGGGCATCCGCCTCGACGAGGCGCTCCAGTCGACGCCGGCGCTGCGCGAGATGGCGACCGAGCCCGGGGTGGGCCGGCTCCTCGACCTCGCCGAGCACCTCGAGGGGGTCGCCCGGAACGCCTCGACACACGCGGCGGGTGTCGTGATCAGCCGCGAGCCGCTGACCGAGCTGATGCCGCTCCAGAAGGCCACCAACTCGGACGGCCTGATGACCCAGTTCGAGATGCACGCCGTCGAGGCGCTGGGCCTCCTCAAGTTTGACTTCCTGGGCCTGTCCAACCTGACGATCCTGCGCCAGGCGGTCGAGCTGATCCAGGCCAACCGGGGCGTGGCGATCGACCTCGACCACATCCCGCTCGACGACGCGACGACGTTCGAGCTCCTGGCCTCGGGCGAGACGACCGGCATCTTCCAGCTGGAGTCGGCGGGGATGCGCCGCTACGTCCGCGAGCTCCGGCCGACCTCGGTCTACGACCTCGCCGCGATGGTCGCCCTGTACCGCCCGGGACCGATGGACAACATCCCGGCCTATATCCGGCGCAAGCACGGCCAGGAGCCGGTGACCTACCTCCACCCGCTGCTCGAGCCGTACCTGAAGAAGACGTACGGGATCTTCGTCTACCAGGAAGACATCATGGCCTCGGCCATCGCCCTGGGCGGCTTCACCGGCCCCGAGGCCGACACCCTGGGCTACGCGATCCGCAAGAAGAAGTCGAGCGTCCTGCGCTCGATGAAGGACCAGTTCGTCAGCCAGGCGGCCGAGCGCGGCGTGCCCGCGGCGACGATCGATGCCGTCTTCACCGCGTTCCAGCCGTTCGAGCGCTACGGCTTCAACAAGGCCCACGCGACCTGCTACGGGCTCGTCGCCTACCAGACTGCGTATCTCAAGGCCAACTACACGGTTGAGTACATGACCAGCGTGCTGACCGCCTCACGGGACAGCGCCGAGAAGATCGCCGCCGCGATCGCCGAGTGCCGGCGGATGGGCATCGAGGTCCTGCCACCCGACATCCGCACCTCGAGCGTCGAGTTCTCCGTCGAGGGTGACGCGATCCGCTTCGGGCTGATCGCCGTGCGCAACGTCGGCCAGGGCGCGATCGAATCGATCATCGCTGCCCGAGCCGACGGCGAGTTCCGCTCGCTGATCGACTTCTGCGAGCGGATCGACCTGCGCCTCGCGAACAAGCGGGTCCTCGAGTCGCTCGCCCGGGTCGGAGGCCTCGCCGCGTTCGGCCACCCGGCCCAGATCCTTGCCGGGCTGGACGATGCGGTGAATGCCGCCAGCGCCACCCAGCGCGACCGGATCAGCGGCCAGGTCTCGCTCTTCGACCTGGCGGCCGGTGACGCGACCCTCCTCGATGCGCCGTTGCCGCGGGTGACTGAGGCTCCGACCCGCGAGCGCCTGCGCTGGGAGAAGGAGCTGCTCGGGCTGTACCTCTCCGACCATCCGCTCAAGGAGATCGCCGAAGCAGTCGGCCCGTTCGTCAGCGCCTATTCCGGCGACCTGCGCGACGAATCCCTGGACCAGCAGCGGGTGGTCGTGTGCGGGATCGTCACCGGCGTGCGAACCGTCATCACCAAGGCCAAGGCAACGATGGCGATCGCGACGATCGAGGACCTCCAGGGCTCGGTCGAGGTCGTCGTCTTCCCGCGCCTCTACGAGACCACCCGGCCCACGTGGCTCGAGGGCCGGATCCTGCTCGTCTCCGGGCGGGTTGACCACAAGGGCGAGGAGGTTTCGCTGCTCGCCGACCTCGTCATGGACTGGGACGACGCCGTGACCCGTGGACCGACGGCGTTCGCCTCCGAAGTCGCTGCCGTGGACCGCGGCCGCAATCGCGGCACGAATGGGAGCCGGGGTCAGTCCGGCGGCTGGCAGCGAGACCCGGGTGGGCGGCCGGCATCGCCGACGCCGGTGGCCGGACAGCCAGTCGCCGTCGGCCCGGGCCACCCGGCCGCCATTCCGCCGGGTGTCGCGGTCAGCCCGCTCCGTGGCGGCAGCTCGGCGAACGTTGCCGAGCCATCAGCGGCAGGGGAGCGGATCGTCGCCGCGCTGCCGTCGATCGATCCCGGTGAGCCGTACCCGGGTGACCTCGAGCCCCAGGATCTCCGCTCGATCGGCCCGGAGATCGACGAGCCCGCCCTGCCCGATGAGGCGCGCGACCGGGCGCAGGCCGCGGCGGCCGCTCCGACCGTGCCGACCGAGGCGAGCACTGGCCGGGTCCTGCACGTGCGCTTCTCGGGTGGCGCGAGCGCCGAACGGACGATGGAGGAGCTTCGTGGCCTGATCCGCGCCCGGCCCGGCGCGACCCGGGTGGTCCTCCACGTGCCCGTCTCGCGCGGGGGCGAGCTGCCGATGGAGCTGCGCAGCGGCGTGGCCTACGACGCCGACCTCCTCGCGGAGGTGACCCGCCGCCTCGGGGCGGGCGTCGAGCTTCAGCTCGGCTGAGCCTTCAGCGCCTGGACCGCCG
>JANWLH010000158.1 GCA_025450915.1 Candidatus Limnocylindrales bacterium
CGACGCCGCGCGTGACCGAGACGCCGGGCGGGATGCTCAACTCGATCGGGCTGCAGAACCCGGGCGTCGACGCGGTCATCGAGAAGTACGCCGAGACGTGGACGACGTGGAAGACGCCGGTCATCGTCAACGTCGCCGGTGAGTCGATCGAGGCCTACGTCGAGGTGGCCAGCCGGCTTGACGGCGTGCCGGGCGTCGCCGGGATCGAGCTGAACATCAGCTGTCCCAATGTCGGCAAGGGCGGCCTCCAGTTCGCGATCGATGCCGAGGCGGCCGGGGCCGTGACGGCGGCCGTGCGGGCGGTCACCGAGCTGCCCCTCCTCGTCAAGCTGAGCCCGAACGTGGCCGACGTCCGGCCGATCGCCCGGGCGATCGAGGCGGCCGGAGCGGACGCGATCACCGCGATCAACACGCTGTCGGGGATCGCCGTCGGCCCCGGTCGCCGCCGGCCGCTGCTGGGCAACGTCTACGGCGGGCTGTCGGGACCTGCGATCAAGCCCGTCGCGCTGCGAATCGTCTACGAGGTCGCCCAGGTCGTCGACATCCCGATCATCGCGATCGGCGGGATCGCCGAGCTCGCCGATGTCCTCGACTACTTCGCCGTCGGCGCGATCGCGGTCCAGGTGGGCACGGTCCTCTTCGCCGACCCGACCCTGCCCGTCCGCCTTGTCGACCAGCTCACCGACGAATGCCGGCGGCTCGGCCTGGATTCGTACCTGCCGCTCGTCGGGACGGCGCTGCCCAGGCGATCGTCGCCGCTCGCCGCTCCGTCGTCGAAGGGCGTCGAGTACCGGCCCTGACCGCCTAGAATCAGGCCATGACCACTGTTCGCAACGCCGTCGGCATTGCCGCCCGGGCCGCGGTAGCCGCCCGCACGGAAGCGCTCTTCCGGAGCTCCGGTGCCCTGCGTGACGGGCACTTCCTGCTCAAGAGTGGCCGCCATGCCGAGCAGTACCTCGAGAAGTTCCAGGTCCTCCAGGACACGGCTGCGACAAGCGAGCTGTGCGGCTTCTGGGCGGCGGAGCATCGCTCCGGCAGCGGCGAGCCGACCGCCGACCTCGTCGCCGGACCGACGACGGGTGGCGTGATCCTCGCGTTCGAGACGGGCCGCCAGCTCGGGCTGCGGGCGATCTTCGCCGAGGAGGTCAAATCGGCCGACGGTCCGACGGAGCGGGTGTTCCGGCGCGGCTTCACGATCGCGACCGGCGAGCGGGTCGTCCTCGTCGACGACATCCTCACGACCGGCGGCTCGCTGCTGGCGATGATCCCGGCAGTCGAGGCGCTCGGCGGCGAGATCGTCGGCTGCCACGTCCTCGTCGACCGCTCAGGCGGGATGAGCAGCCTCACGTCGCCGCGCACGGGCCGGGTCTACCCGCTCGCCGCCCTGTGGATCCTGGACCTGCCGACCTACGAAGCCGGACCGGCGACCTGCCCACGGTGCGCCGACGGGACGCCCCTCCACGCACCGGGCAGCACCGGGACGGCCGCCTGATGCAGCTCGCGTCGCTCAACGTCGGCCGGCTGCTCGGCCCGCTCGACTCGCCCCAGGTCGCCGGGTTCGTGGCCCAGCTCGAGCCGATCAACCGGCTGGCCGACCACAGCCCCGGTTTCGTCTGGCGACTGATGACCGACGAGGGCGATGCGACCGGTCTGCGGCCGTTCGACGACGACCTGATGCTCGTCAACCTGGCCGTCTGGGAGTCACTCGAAGCGCTCCGGGCGTTCGTCTACACCTCCGCCCACGTCGAGGTGCTCAGGCAGCGTCGCGAGTGGTTCGAGCGCCTGGCGACGGCGCACATGGTCCTGTGGTGGGTCGAGCCCGGGCACATCCCGACGGTCGACGAGGCGATCGAGCGACTCGAGCGGCTCCGCCGTGACGGGCCCACGCCGGCGGCGTTCACGTTCCGGACGCCGTTCGCGGCCGATGCCGCGGGTCCGGGCTCGCCGATGGTCGAGGCCGAGTTCTGCTGGCCGGAGCCGGCCGCAGGCTGACGCGCCGGGCCGGCTCGCCGGCTAGCTCCCGCCCTTGACCTTGTCGATCGCGGCGGTCAGCTCGGCGGGCACGACCACCGCCTCGTAGGACGCCGTCACGATGCCGTTGCCGTCCACGACGTAGACCCACGGCTCGGTCTGGATCCCCCATGTGCTGGTCGCCGGGTTGGCCTGGAGGTTGTTGTTCGCGTCGAGGATCGGCTGGAGGCTGCCATTGGCGTAGTGCATCAGGTACGGCTCGACCTGGATGAACGTCATGGCCGGCTCGGTCTTGGCGACGGCCTTGACGACGTCGAGCGTCGGCCCGCAGACCCGGCTCGTGCAGAACGCCGGGGTCGCGAAGACGAGCACGAACGGCTTGTGCTGGGCCAGGGCCTGGTCCTCGGAGATCTGGTAGAAGCGCGGGTCGGGGCTGGGATCGGTCGTGATGCTGGCGAGGACGCCGCCGGCACTCGCGCTCGTCGGGGTGGGCGTCGAGGGGGCCATCGCTCCGACCCTGATCGCCGAACCGGAGGCCTTGACCGGCAGGTCGAGCTCGGATGACTCGGCGGACTTGCCCGGTGGCGTCACGGTCACGACCGCCGACCAGTTGCCCGCGGCGTTGAACGTCGCGTCGTAGTACCAGACGGCGCGCTGGTCGGGGATCGCCCAGACGAAGCTCGCCGGTGCAGGGCCGATGACGAACGTGCTCTTGTCCTTGTCGAGGTCGATGAAGCCGACGCTCACCTTGTAGTCGGGGGTGCCGATCGGCGTCGTCCCCGTGGCGTCGAGGAGGCCGATCAGGACGCGATCGGGGCCGACCACGGTCTCGGACGAGAAGATCGCAGGGAGGACCGACGGGCCCCCGGAACCGCCGACGACGAGGCTCGATGGAGCGGCCGACCCGCCCGAGCCTCCGCAGGCCGCGACGAGCAGAGCGGCCAGCAACAGGAGGAGGCGACGCATCCGGGCGATCGTACCCGTCGACGCCCATTCGGGCACGGCGCCGCTAGAATGGGCGCTGCCCGGCGGCGGGTACGTCTCCTGGTCGACGCCGCTGCGGAGCCCCGAGCGACCATGTTGGCGGAGGCCTGGTGACCCGGTTCCAAAAGCTTGCCGCGGTGACGGTCGCGACGACCCTGCTCCTCGTCACGATCGGGGTGATCGTCCGCGCGACCGATTCCGGTCTCGGCTGCCCCGACTGGCCGCTGTGCAAAGGCCAGGTGATCCCGGCCTTCGGCGACCTGAAGGCCTGGCTCGAGTGGCTCCACCGCGACGTCGCGGCGATCCTCGGCGTGCTGATCCTTGGCCTGCCGGTCCTCGCCTGGCGCGACCACCGCGACCGGCGCTCGCTCTTCTGGCTGGGGATCGTGGCGGTCATCCTCGTCGGCTTCCAGGCATGGCTCGGCGAGGAGACCGTCCGACTGGGCAACAGCGGCGAGTCGGTCACCGCCCACCTGGCGAGCGCGATGGCCCTCCTGGGCCTGCTCGTGTTCATCCTGGCCCGGAGCTTCTACCCCGCCCACGTCGGCGGCCGCGGAGCGAGCCAGCGGTTCACCCTCCTGGCGGCCTTCGGAGCCGCGACCAGCTACGCCCTGCTGCTGTTCGGGTCGCACGTGACCGCAACGCCCAACGCGGCGCTCGTCTTCCCGGACTGGCCGCTGATGGGCGGGACGCTCTTCCCCACGATCACCGCGGTCGATTCGGCCCAGGTCCTCCACCGCTACGTGGCCTTCATCGTCGGGGTGATCGTGGTCGGGATCGGCGTGATCGCCTGGCGGACGCAGCGGGGACATCCGGCGACGGTCCGCCTGGCCCTGCTCGCCGCGATCCTGCTGCCTGTCGAGGTGGTGATCGGCGGCCTCCAGGTCCTCACCCAGCTCTCGGGCTGGACACAGACGCTCCACGTGGCCCTGGGCGCCTCGATCTGGTCGGCGCTCGTGGGCCTGACGGTCGTGGCCTACTACACCGCGCGAACGTCGCCGATCGCGTCGAACGCGTTGCCCGGCCAGGGTGCCGGCTCAGGCTCAGGCTCGGGTTCCGACGAGCTCCGCCCGGCCGGCTCCACGATCGCGTTTGCGGTGGCCTCGCCGGCCGTGGGCTCCGCCGGCTCCACGCGCCGGGCGTCGATCCGGGCGTACATTGCCCTGACCAAGCCGCGAATCATCGAGCTGCTGCTGGTGACGACCGTCCCCGCGATGGTCCTCGCGAGCCGCCAGGTGCCCGGGATCCAGCTCGGCAACTGGGCCTGGCTCGTCCTGTGGACGATGATCGGCGGGACCCTCGCCGCGGGCTCGGCGAACTCGATCAACTGCTACATCGACCGGGACATCGACCTGCTGATGACCCGCACCCGCCGGCGCCCGCTGCCGGCCCACGAGGTCGAGCCCGAGCGGGCCGTGGTCTTCGGGATCCTCCTCGGGATCATCTCGTTCGCGGTCATGGCCTGGTTCGTCAATCTCCTGGCCGCGTTTCTGACGCTCCTGGCGATCGCGTTCTACGTGGTCGTCTACACGATGATCCTCAAGCGGACGACGCCCCAGAACATCGTGATCGGCGGGGCGGCCGGGGCGCTCCCGCCGGTGATCGGCTGGGCCGCGGTGACCGGTTCGGTGCAGCTCCCGGCGATCCTGCTGTTCTTCCTCGTCTTCTACTGGACCCCGCCCCATTTCTGGGCGCTCTCGCTGCGGATCCGCAAGGACTACGCCGCCGCCGGCGTGCCGATGCTGCCGGTCGTACGGGGCATCCCCGAGACGACCCGCCAGATCGGGCTCTACACGATCCTGCTCGTCGCGATCTCGCTGATCCTTTGGGCGGTCGCGCACATGGGCGCGATCTACCTCGTGGCCGCGATCGTCCTCGGGGCGATCTTCCTGCGCCAGGCGTACATGTTGTGGCGCCAGGGCACGTCGCCCGAGCGCTCGACGGCCCAGGCGATCCGGCTCTACAAGTACTCGATCACGTACCTGAGCCTGCTGATGCTGGCCGTCGCGATCGACGCCCTCGTGGTGATCCCGCTGGGCTAGCTCGCTGGCCCACGTTGCGTGGAGCGAGCCGTTTGTTTCCCCCAGCGAGACAAAGCGCAACTTCTGGAACCTGCTGGTGGTTCGACGGTGCGATGTTCATCCCGAGCCACGCTCAGCTCGGCACAAATCGGAGACCCCCGAGCGCTCGGAAGCCCGTTCGCCAGGCCGCTGCACCGCGGAACGCGCCGTTTGTCTCACCAGGATCAACAACGCCATCATTGCCCGCGGGTCGTTCGACCCATGGACGGGCCTGCCCCACGCCCCGACCCTTGCGTGCACGGCTGGACCGGTCGCCGACCCGAGCCTGCCGGTGTCGATTTCCGTGGGCCTGATCGAGCCGGACCTTGCGGCGCGTCGCGCAATCCCCGTGCCGCTCGGGTTCGTCGTCGGTGCCGGGCTGGTCCTGGTCCTCTCGGCGGTCGCCGAGGCTCGTCGGCGACGATCGCGTCCGACTGCGACGGGCTAGCGACGTCCGGCAGGGTCAGCCGGGAACCAGGCCCGTCTGCGCGGCGTCTGCGGAACGTGAAGACGTTGGTCGCTGGCCTGCTCTGCGCGCTGCTGGCCGCATGCGCGGCGCCGCCCGCACCTTCAGCGAGCGCGGATTCGATCACCGACGTCCAGGCCGCGCTGACGGCGTCCGGCATTCCCGTGGTCGCGACCGTCCAGACGACGTCCACCGGCGGCGACGACTCGTGCATACCCGGACTACCCGTCCGCACATGGGCCCTCTACGAGGAGGCGCCCGGTGCGACGTTCCATCCGGGCGAGAAGCCACCGGTCGCGGTGCTCGTCTTCGCGACGCCGGAAGCGCGCCAGGCGTACGAGGCGCGGATCAGCAGTGACGGATCGGAGATCTCCGGAGTCAACTGCACCGAGACGATCGACTACGTGTCCACGCCGCATTGGTACGGCGGAGGTCGCTACCTCCTCCAGGTCGTGTCGGATGACCCGGCCATCGCAGCCAGCGTGGCCGCCGCGGCCGCGCGCCTCGGCTCGCCCTAGGAGATCGAGTGGCGGGGAGTTGTGGCCTGTGGCCTATTCGGCCCCGGTGATCTCCGCCTCGAGGGTCACGGCCCGTCGCCGCGCAACCCGGCCGTCGCGATCGAAGATCCCGAGGAAGACCTGGACGAGCGGTCCGATCCCGAGGGCAAACACGATTGTTCCGATCCCGATCGTGCCGCCCAGCACGTAGCCGGCAACCAGGACGCTCAGCTCGACCAGCGTTCGCGAGCCGCGGATCGACCAGCCGAAACGGTGATGGAGCCCGGTCATCAGGCCGTCGCGCGGGCCTGGGCCGAGATCCGCGCCGAGATACAGGCCGGACCCGATTCCGATCGTCACGACCCCGGCGAGCATCATCAGGACCTGCTCCGGGACCCCCACGGCCAGCGGAAGGACGGCGACCCCAATGTTGGTCGCGCTGCCGATCAGGACAACGTTGAGCAGGGTCCCGATCCCGGGCCGCTCGCCCAATGGCCACCACAGGGCGAGGATCGGCAGGCCGAGCACGATGCTGATCGTGCCGATCTGCTGTCCGGTCAACCGGCCGATCCCCTGGTGGAATGCCTCCCATGGCCCCAGCCCGAGGTTCGCCTGGACCATCAGGGCGATCCCGAGCCCGAACGCGACCAGGCCGACGAGCAGGCCGGGCAGCCTGGGAAGCATCGATCGAGAGAGCCAGCGCTCGCGCATCCGGCGATGGTAGCCGCGCCGGCGATCGAGCCTCCTACGTCCTCCGGACGGAGATCGCCTTCACCCCGAGCAGCTTGGTCAGCCCCTCGAGCCCACCGGACATGACGTAGTCGTGGTTCGACTTGAAGACGCCCCCGAGGAGCGGGGCAAGCAGGTTCATCCACCAGCGAGTCGTCCGCACGTTCCAGTCGTAGCGGACCGTCGTCAGCCCGGGCGCGTCCTCGGTCAGCGTCCACAGGCCGGTGCCGGCGAGCTCCCCGCTGGCGGTCCCGCCGAGCTTCGTCGGCGGTTCGAGCGTGTCGACCCGCAGGTCGAATGCCAGGGTGTAGGGCAGCTTGCCCTTGAAGACGTATCGACGGACCGTCCCGATGCCCCGTTCATCGCCCTTCGAGATCTCGGTGACCTCGGGGACCTGCGACCACCACTTCGGCCACGCGAGCGAGTCCTGGATGGCCGCGTAGACCGTTTCGATCGACGCGTCGATCTTCCAGATGGTTACGAACGAGTAGCTCGCCACGTGCCCGGACTCCTGTATCGCCCTCGTCCCGGAGCTCGGCCGGGATCGCCCACTCGGGGATGATGCGACATTCGGAGCCGCCTGGATCACCGCAACGCGAGGCCCGCGCGGAGGCCGTCACGCCCCACGCCGCGCGGTGGCAGACTCCGCCAATGCACCTCCAGTTCCTCGGGGCCGCCACGACCGTGACCGGCTCGCAGTACCTGCTGACCACCGAGCGCGCGACGATCCTCATCGACTGCGGGATGTTCCAGGGCAGCCCGAACGAGTCGATTCGCAACCGGATCCCGCTGGCCTACGACCCGAAGTCGATCGACGCGATCCTCCTGACCCACGCTCACCTCGACCACTGCGGCCTGATCCCGCACGTCGTCAAGTCGGGCTTCGCCGGCCCGGTCTGGGCGACGAAGGGAACGGTCGAGCTCGCGACCCTCGTCCTCCTCGACTCGGGCAAGCTCCAGGACGAGTTCTCGAAGCGCCAGGTCCGGCGCGAGAAGCGCGATCCGGCGAAGGCCGCGATGTTCGAGAAGCGTGACCGTGATGCCCTGGCCTCGGCTGAAGAGCTGGCCGCCGACGGCGTCGACGGCACCCTCAGCGCGGCCGACGCCGCAGCCGCCCTGGCCGCGACCGCCGGCGAGTCGAACGACGACGGTGGCCGGCCGCCCGTGGCGATCCCCGTGGGGGAGCGCCGGACCTACGACGATCCCCGCCAGGACCCTGCCCATTTCGGCAGCCGCCGCTTCGATGCGGCGCTGCTCGTTCCGGCTGCGCCGCAGGAGGCTGGGGGTGCCTCGGATCCGGTGAGCATCTCGGCCCCGCTCAGCGCGGCCAGCGCCCCGAGCGCTTCGAGTGCGTCGGAGATCGCGCCACCGGCCATCGCGGCGCCGAAGGTCGCCCGCGATCCTGAGCAGGCCCTGGTCAGGCAGCCGGCGATCCTCGACATCGAGCTCGACGAGCCGCTGTACGACGCCCGGGACGCCCAGGACTCGCTGGCGTCGTTTCGGGGGATCGACTACGACACCGAGATCGAGGTCGCCCCTGGGATCCACGCAACCTACGTCGACGCCGGCCATATCCTCGGCTCGGCGATCATCCGGCTGCGGGTAGCCGATCGCGAGGGCGGGCCCGAGCTCCGCCTCGTGTTCTCGGGCGACCTCGGCCGGACCGGCACGCCGATCCTGCGCGATCCGACGGTCGTGACGGACGCCGACTACGTCCTGATCGAGTCGACGTACGGTGGGCGAGAGCACGAGCCAGAGGCCGAGTCGAACCAGCTGCTGGCCGACGCGGTCAAGCTGGTCGCCGACCACGATGGCGTCCTGCTCGTGCCGTCATTCGCGATCGGCCGCACCCAGGAGGTGGTCTGGGAGCTCCACCGGCTGATCGAGGCGGGCAAGATCCCGCTCCTCCAGCTCTTCCTCGACTCACCGATGGCCTCGAAGGCGAGCGACGTCTACCGCCGCCACCCCGACTACTACGACGCCGAGACGACGGCCCTGCTGGCCGCTCACGATGCGCCGCTCGACTACCCCAAGCAGACGATCACGAACGATGCCAGGGAGTCCGAGGCGATCGCCAAGGCACCCCGGCCCTACATGATCGTCGCGTCGAACGGGATGCTGACCGGCGGCCGGGTCGTCGGCCACCTGCGCAACCTCGTCGACGATCCGAGCGCCGTGATCCTGTTCGTCGGCTACCAGGGCGTGGGCACCCTCGGCGCCCATCTCCAGGCCGGTGCGAAGACGATCAAGCTCGACGGCCAGGTCCGGCGGGTGCGCTGCCAGGTCCGCTCGATCAGCGGCTTCAGCGCCCACGCGGACGAGACCGAGCTGCTGAGCTGGGTCGGCAACTTCGCGAAGGGCAAGGCGCCCGGGGCGTCCGGCTGGCCGAAGACGGTGTTCATTGTCCACGGCGATCCCGACGCCCAGGCCGCCCTCGAGCCGAAGATCAAGGGCCTGGGCCTGAACACCCACATCCCGCTCTGGCACGAGATCGTCGAGCTCCGGTAACCGGCACCGCCGGCCCTTCGACCAAGGGGTCGGACGATCAGGCCTCGCGGAGCTCGCGGACCGCTGCGTCGGCGGCGCTGACGATGAAGCCGTAGTCGGCGCTCAGCGTGATCCAGCGAAAGCCCTGTTCACGCCGCCGCCTGGCAACGGCCGCCGACTGCGTCCAGGCGCCGGCCGGGATCCCGTGGGCCCTGGCTCGCTCGATGATGTGGGCGATCGCCTCCTCGACCTCCGGATCGTCGATCCGGCCGGTGTGGCCGATCGAGGCTGCCAGGTCGTTCGGGCCGACGAGGATCGTGTCGATGCCGGGGACCTCGAGGATCGCGTCGAGGACGCCGAGGGCCTCGTGGGTCTCGATCTGGACGCAGCAGGTGAGCGCGTCGTTGGCGTCGGCCATGTAGTCGGCGCCCTGGCGGCCGTAATTGGACGGCCGGCGCGGTGCGATCCCGCGCAGCCCGACCGGCGGGTAGCGACACCACGCGACGGCCTTCTCGACATCGGCGACGGTTCGGACCTGCGGGATGACCACGCCGCTCGCCCCGGAATCGAGGGCGTGCATGATCCGGACCGGCTCGTTCGCCGCGACCCGGTAGAGGATCGGGACCTGCGCCGCACGGGTGGCGACCAGCATCTGGACCAGGTCCGACGTCGCCACCGGACCATGCTCGCCGTCGGCGATGAACAGGTCGAAGCCGCTCCCGGCGAGCAGCTCGGGCACGACCGGGTCGAGCAGCGTGAGCCACGTCCCAACGAGGAAGTCATCGGAACGGAGGCGCTCGCGCAGGCCAGGCACCATCGGCGGGTTGGTCATGAGCGGAGTCTACGTGGCGGGAGCTCACGCGTTCACGTCGCAAGCCGGCTGCGCATGGCCCGGGCGAATGAGTTCGACGTTCGTGACGCGACGGGCTGAGCTCGCGGACCCGGAGCACGTCCCACTCCACGCAACGGCGTTGCGCGGGACGGAACGCCGGGCGCACCTGACGGGACGCGAAACCGCCGCTGAGCGTCCGCCGGACAGAATGCCCGACATGACAGAGCCAATCGACGCGATCGTCGTGGGCGGCGGCCACAACGGACTCGCTTGTGCCGCCTACCTTGCCAAGTCGGGCCTCAAGCCGCTGGTCCTCGAGAAGCGCGGCGTGATCGGCGGGGCGGCGGTCACCGAGGAGCCCTGGCCGGGCTTCAAGGTGAGCTCGCTGTCCTACGTCCAGAGCCTGATGCCGCCCCGGATCATCAAGGAGCTCGAGCTCCCCAAGCGCGGCTACAGGGTCTACCCGATGGGCCCCTACTTCATGGGCTTCCCCGACGGGTCGGGCGTCGTGATGTACGAGGACCACGATCGGCGCTATGCCGAGATGGCCAAGTTCAGCAAGCATGATGCCGACGTCTACGACGACTACGTGGCCTGGAAGGACGGGCTCGCCCAGGTCGTCCGGCACCTCCTGTGGATGACGCCGCCGAAGCTCGGCTCGCGGTCGCTGCCCGACCTGCTCGACCAGCTCCGGTTCGCCTGGAAGCTGCGCGGCCTCGGCGGCCGGGGTGTCGCCGACCTGACCCGGATCATGACGATGAGCGCCGCCGACCTGCTCGACGACTGGTTCGAGTCGGATCGGATCAAGGCCGGCCTGTCGATCGACGGGATCATCGGGACGTGGGCCGGGCCGTACGAGCCGGGCACCGCCTATGTCCTCCTGCATCACGAGATCGGCACCGTCGACGAGGATGAGGCGGACGGTCCGATTGGTGGTTGGGGCTTCGTCGAGGGCGGCATGGGCGCCGTCAGCACGAACCTGGCCGCCGCGGTTGAGGAGTACGGCGGCCAGGTCCGGCTGAACGCGCCCGTCGCCCGGATCCTTGCCGAGGGAGATCGCGCGACCGGCGTCGTCCTCGAGTCGGGCGAGGAGATCCGCGCCGGCCTCGTCATCTCGAACGCCCATCCCCAGATCACGTTCCTGCGGCTGCTCGGGGAGCGCCAGCTGCCGGCCGAGTTCGTGACCGACATCCGCAACTACGACAGCCGGTCGGGGACGGTCAAGGTGAACCTCGGGATCAGCGAGCTGCCCAACTTCACCTCGGTCCCCGGGACCAACCTCCAGCCCCATCACACCGGCGCGATCGAGCTGGCCCACTCGATGGAATACATCCAGCAGGCGTTCGACGACGCGCGCCAGGGGCGCGGCTCGGCGAAGCCGTACTGCGACGGCGTGATTGCCTCGACGCTCGATCCGACGATCGCCCCGGAAGGGATGCACATCTTCTCGATGTTCGCCCAATGGGTGCCCCAGGCCTGGCACGCGGAGCCGCATCGCGACGAGGTCGAGGCGTTCGCCGACCGGCTGATCGACGGCTACAACGAGCTGGCGCCCAACCTCAAAGCGTCGATCATCCACCGCCAGGTGATCAGCCCGTACGACATGGAGCACGAGTACGGCCTGATCGGCGGCAACATCTTCCACGGCGAGCTGACCCTCAACCAGCTCTTCCACATGCGCCCCGCCGCCGGCTACGCGAACTACCGGACGCCGATCAAGGGCCTCTACCAGTGCGGCTCCTCGACCCATCCGGGCGGGGGAGTGACCGGCCTGCCCGGGCGCAATGCCGCGCGCGAGATCCTCAAGGACGGCCGGAAGCGGAAGATCGCCTGAGGTCAGGGGAGCCGGGCGACCTTTGTCCGAGCGTCACGCTCGAATCGGGGCGCTAGACTCGGCCCGGAGGTTTGCTCGTCGATGGTCCCAGTGGCGCCATTCAGCAAGGCAGAGATCGAGGCCGTTCGCCGGCCGTTTCGGGCTGCCTCGCTGCTGCCGGCCCGGGCGTACCACGACGAATCCGTGTGGGCCTTCGAGCGTGACAACTGGTTCTTCCGCGACTGGGTCTGCGTCGGCCGCGAGGAGGACGCCGCCGAGCCGGGGACGTTCTTCCGTTCCGAGGAGCTGGGCGAGCCGCTCGTCATCGTCCGGGCCCGCGACGGCATCCTGCGTGCCTTCTACAACGTCTGCCAGCACCGGGGCACCGCGGTCGTCGAAGAGCAGTGCGGCAAGGCCGTCCGCTTCCAGTGTCCCTACCACGCCTGGATCTATGACCTCG
>JANWLH010000159.1 GCA_025450915.1 Candidatus Limnocylindrales bacterium
AGACGTTCCTGGGGGATCACCGGGCCGAGTGTATCGGCTCAGTGCTGGACGACGCCCAGGATCGTGACGCCGATGACCACGAGGGCAATGCCGGCGATCTGGCGGGTGACCAGGCGCTCGCGGAACAGGAAGTAGGCCGCGACGGCCGAGATCGGCGCGAAGAGGGTGGCCAGGACGGCTGAGATCGCGATGGCTTGCTGGGCGCCGACCACGAACGAGATGTAGCCGAAGACCTCCGCCAGGCCCACGGCCACGACGTACGGCGCGGCGGCCCGGGTCAGGCGCAGCCGGCGCATGAAGACCAGGGGCAGCACGGCGAGCAGCGTGCCGACCGCCCGCGGCGGCAGGATCGCCCAGGGGATCGGCAGCAGGCTGCTCAGCCGGCCCGAGGCATACAGCCCGATCCCGAAGCAGGCGGCCGAGCCGATCGCCAGGATGACCGTCCGGAGCTCGCGCTCGCGAGAGATCGGGACCCCCTCGGCACCGGAGGTTGCGCCGGCGGCGGTGACGGCGACCCCCACCGCGATCAGGGCCAGGACCGGGGCAGCCCCCGGCACAAGGACCTCACCGGCGATGACCGCCAGGACGGCCGCGATCGCGCCCTCGGTCGAGGCGATCGTGACGACGACGGCCACGGCGCCGATCCGGTAGGCGGCATAGGTCAGCAACAGGCCGGCCACGTTGCCGACGCCCGACAGGATGAACCAGGCCAGGCTGCCGTTGCCGAAGTCCGGGGCGGGTGGCACGACGATGGCCACCGGCAACGTGACGATGAAGCCGATGGCCATGGCCCAGGCCACGGTCGACGGGGCACCGATCAGCCGGCTGGCCCGGGCCGACGCCAGCACGGACACGGTGAACATGAGCGCGGCACCAAGGCCGCCAAGAATGGGGACCATCCAACCAAGTGTGAGGGACGCGGGGGTCCCGACGCTGAGCGTGGCCACTGGAGTGGCTCGAGCGCCGCGGCCACGCATCGTGCCGGGTGGCGTATGTCGCACCCAGAAAGACAAACGCCCGTTTCTGCACCGATGCCCGGGCCCCTGGAGCAATCGGGATCCGATTCGTCCCGGCCCACGCTTGGCCCGGGATGAGTCAGCCCGGCCTGGGCAGCCCGCGTGGGCCCTGGCGGCCTGGAAACGCGTCGTTTGTCGCCAGGCATGCGACATTGGCTGCGGGACGAGCCGGGCCGCCCGGATCCCGGGACACGGCAGCCGCTGGCCGTTCGGCTGGGGTTTCTGGTAGCATTCGGCCTCCCCGTGGTGGGGTGCGCCTCGCGCGCGCCCCGGCGGCCCGACATTGCAATTCATGAGGTTTTGACTTGGCCAGAAAGCCCCGAGGCTGGACCGGCGCCCGAACTCCGTCCGCGCTCAAGCGCGTGCGCACCGCCGAGCGCCGAGCTGAAGTCAATCAGCCGCGCCGAAGCGCCGCCAAGACGCTCGTCTCGAAGGCGATCAAGGTCGCGACCGGCGGCCAGTCCGGTGACGCGGTCGACGCCCTGAAGGACGCCCTCAGCGCGCTCGATCGTGCGGCCAAGGCCGGCGCGATCCACGCCAACGCCGCCGCTCGGCGCAAGTCGCGACTGACCCGCAAGGTGAACGCGGCCCTCGGTGGTGCCCGCGTGCAGACCGCGGCCAAGCTGACCAAGACGACCGGCAAGGCGGCCGCGGCCAAGGCGGCCAAGACGCGCATCGCGCTCGCCAAGGCGGACAAGGCCAAGGGCGCCCAGACGGCGGCCGGCAAGGCCCGGGCAGCGCTGAGCAAGACCGCTCGAGCCGAGGCAGCTGCAACGGCGGCCGCCGCGGCGGCGAAGGCCGAGACGAAGTCGAGCGCCACGGCCGACACCAAGTCGGCAGCGTCAGCCAAGCCGGCGCGCGCCACGGCCAAGGCCACGCCAGCCAAGGCGACGACAGCCAAGGCCCCGACGGCCAAGAGCTCGACGGCCAAGGTCGCAGCCGCGAAGACGGCCAAGGCACCTGCGGCCAAGGCACCTGCGGCCAAGGCACCTGCGGCCAAGTCACCGGCCAAGCCGAAGGCGACCGCCAAGCCCAGGACTTCGACCAAAGCCTCGGCGAAGTAGCCCGGGCGCCTCGAACGAGGCGCCGCTACCGGTCGATCAGGCGATCGACGACTGGCCCGGTGCGACTGCCTGTGGGTCGCGCGGCCGGGTGATCGCAAACGTCAGTCCGCCCAGCAGCCCGGTCACGGTCGTGATCCCGAGCAGCAGGCCGGCGGTCGTGAGCTGCTGGTTCCAGTAGAAGCGTGAGAACGAGGCCGGATCGACCACGCCGATCGCCGCGAGCTCGGGTCCCTTGCCTGCAAGCAGGTAGCGCTGGTAGACGCAATCGCCCCCGGACGTGCAGCTGATCTGGCCACCCAGGCTTGCGTCGCGATAGCCGTCGTCGGCGGTGAAGAAGAGGACCTTGACTGCCAGCAGCAGGGCAGCCAGGGTCAACCCCGTGACGATCCCCGCGAACAGGCTGTTGCCGATGACCCGGCGCCATGCGCCGCGACCGCGATTGGCGCGCTGGTTCGCGTAGTAGCCGATCATCAGGCCGGCCAGCGGGGCCAGGAGCCAATAGATCGGCTCGATCGGGATGACGAGCAGGAAGCTGACCCCGATCGTCACGGCCATGCCGATCCCGACGTAGGCCGCGGTGATCGCCCCCCGGTCGACGAACCGGGTCAATGCGCGCTCGACAGCGCCGCCCGGCCCAGGTACCGGCCGCCGGCGCCGAGCTCGCCTTCGATCCGCAGGAGCCGGTTGTACTTGGCGACCCGCTCGGAGCGCGAAGGCGCGCCGGTCTTCAGCTGGCCGGTGCCCATGGCGACGGCGAAGTCGGCGATCGTCGTGTCCTCGGTCTCGCCCGAACGATGGCTGACGACCGAGGCCCAGCCGGCCCGCCGGGCGAGGTCGATCGCGTCGATCGTCTCGGTCAGGGTGCCGATCTGGTTGAGCTTGATGAGGACGGCGTTCATCGCCTGCTCGGCGATGCCCCGGGCAATGAACTTCGGGTTCGTGACGAGGATGTCGTCGCCCACGAGCTGGACCTTCGAGCCGAGGCGGGCCGACAGGTCGCGCCAGCCGGCCCAGTCGTCTTCGGCCAGGCCGTCCTCGAGGGACACGATCGGATACTTGGTGATCCAGCGCTCCCACAGGTCGATGAGCTCGCCCGAGTCGAGGGTCCGGCCCTCGCGTGCGAGGCGGTATTGGCCGGTGACGCCTTCGACGCCGGTGCCTTCGACGAGGATCGAGCTGGTCGCCGGGTCGAGGGCGATCCCGACCTCTTCGCCCGGTCGATAGCCAGCCTTCTCGATCGCCCGCAGGACGAGCTCGACGGCCGCCTCGTTCGAGGGCAGCGACGGTGCGAAGCCGCCTTCATCACCCTGCCCGGTTGCGTGACCCTCGTCATGGAGGATCCCGCGCAGGGCGTGGAAAACCTCGGCCCCGGCGCGCAGCGCTGCCGAGAACGACTCGACGCCGACGGGCATGACCATGAACTCCTGGAAGTCGGTGGAGTCCTGGGCGTGCTTGCCGCCGTTGAGGATGTTGAACTGGGGGACAGGCAGGATCCGGGCGCCGGCGCCGCCGAGATAGCGATAGAGCGGCAGGCCGTAGGAATCGGCGACCGCCCGGGCACAGGCGAGCGAGACGCCGAGGATCGCGTTCGCCCCGAGCTTCGCCTTCGTCGGTGTCCCGTCGAGCTCGATCAGGGCCGCATCGATGGCGGCCTGGTCCTCGGCGTCCGCGCCGATCAGCTCGGGCGCGATCGTGTCGTTGACGTTGGCCACGGCCTTGAGGACGCCCTTGCCGCCGAAGCGTTTCTTGTCGCCGTCACGCAGCTCGACAGCCTCGTTGGCCCCGGTCGAGGCACCCGATGGGACGGCGGCCCGGCCGAGCGTCCCGTCGTCGAGGACGACGTCCACCTCGACCGTCGGGTTGCCCCGCGAATCGAGGATCTCGCGAGCGGCGATATCGACGATCTGGCTGCTCATCGTCCCGCCTGGGCGCCGACTGGAGCGACTCCCTCGTCGACCGGCGGCCGGTCGAGGAGGACGGCGATCCCGGGCAGCTCGCGTCCTTCGAGGAACTCGAGCGACGCCCCGCCGCCGGTGGAGATGTGGGTCATCCGGCCGGCCAGGCCCTGCTGGGTGACTGCCGCAACCGAGTCGCCACCACCGACGACGACGGTCGTCCCGGCATCGGCACGGTCGGCGAGGTAGCGCGCGATCGCGTTCGTGCCGTGGGCGAAGGACGGGATCTCGAAGACGCCAAGGGGGCCGTTCCAGAACACGGTCCGGGCCGGCTCGAGCGCCTCCTCCATCAGGGCGAGGGTCTGCCGGCCGACATCGACGATGTGCCACGAGGCCGGAATCTTCTCGGCCGACAGGGTCTTGTACTCGGTTCCCTGGGTGACCTCCTTGGCCACGATCACGTCGACGGGCAGGACGATCCTGACGCCCTTGCCATCGGCCGCGGCAAGGATCCGGCGGGCCTCCTCGACCCGGTCCGGCTCGGCGAGGCTCTTGCCGACGCTCTTGCCCTGGGCCAGCAGGAAGGTGTTGGCCATCCCGCCGCCGATGATGAACCCGTCGACTCGATCCATGAGGTGCTCGAGGACGGCGATCTTGCCCGAGACCTTCGCCCCGCCGATCACGGCGAAGAACGGCCGGGCGGGGTCCTCGAGCAGGTTCGAGAGGGCCTTGATCTCGGCTTCCATCAGCAGGCCCGCGTAGGCGGGCAGGAACTTGGTGATCCCGACGGTCGACGCATGGGCCCGGTGAGCGGTGCCGAACGCATCGTTGACGTAGATGTCGCCGTACGAGGCGAGCGCCTTGGCAAACGCCGGATCGTTGGCCTCCTCCTCGGCATGGAAGCGGAGGTTCTCGAGGAGCAGTGCCTCGCCCGGCCGGAGCCGGCGAATCGCGTCCTCGGTGCCGATCCCCAGAGCGTCGCCGGTGCACGGGACGCTCATCCGCAGGAGCTGGCTCAGCCGTTCGGCCACCGGTCGCAGGCGCAGTCCGTCCTGGACCTTGCCGTCCGGCCGGCCGAGGTGACTGGCGAGCACCAGCCGGGCGCCCTGTGCGAGGAGCGCCCGGATCGTCGGCACGGCCGCCCGAATCCGCGAGTCATCGGTGACCTTGCCGTCCTGGAGCGGCACGTTGAAGTCGACGCGCATGAAGACGCGCTTGCCGCTCGCGTCGACGTCCCTGATCGTGAGCTTGTCCATCTCTTCGTCCGCCGTCCTGTCAGGCGACGCTGACGGGCAGCCGCTCGGCCACGTAGCGGATGAGGTCGGCGACCCGGCAGCTGTAGCCCCATTCGTTGTCGTACCAGGCGATGACCTTGAGCATCGTCCCGCCGATGACCATCGTCGAAGCGGAATCGATGATCGAGGATCGGGCGTCGCCCCGGAAGTCGGTCGACACGAGCGGCTCGTCGGAAACCCCGAGGATCCCCTTGAGCGCTCCGGCAGCGGCATCGCGGAAGGCGGCATTGACCTCTTCGACGGTCGTCGGCCGGGCCAGGTCGGCGGTGAAATCGACCACGCTGACGGTGGGCGTCGGGACACGCAGGCTGAAGCCGTCGAACTTGCCCTTCAGGTCGGGGATCACGAGCGCGAGCGCCTTGGCCGCGCCGGTCGTCGTCGGGATGATGTTCAGGGCGGCGGCACGCGCCCGGCGAGGATCCTTGTGGGCCACGTCGAGGATCCGCTGGTCGTTCGTGTACGAGTGGATCGTGTTCATCAGGCCGCGCTCGATCGTCCAGTTGTCGTGGACGACCTTGACCGCCGGCGCCAGGCAGTTCGTCGTGCAGCTGGCGTTGCTGATGATGTCGTGGTGGGCCGGGTCATAGAGCTCCTCGTTGACGCCCAGCACGATCGTGATGTCCTCGTGCTTGGCCGGGGCGCTGATGATCACCTTCTTGGCGCCCGCGGTGATGTGGGCGCGAGCCTTCTCGGCGTCGGTGAAGATGCCGGTCGACTCCAGGACGATGTCGACGCCCAGGGCGGCCCACGGCAGGGCGGCGGGGTCGCGCTCCTTGAGGACCTTGATCTGCCGCCCGTCGATGATCAGCGAATCCTCGGTGTGATCGACGGTGCCCGGATAGGACCCGTATGTCGAGTCGTGCTTGAAGAGCAGGGCGTTGAGGGAGGTTTCGACGAGGTCATTGACCGCGACGACCTCGACGTCCGGGGCACGCTCGATCAGTGCCTTGAGGGACTGCCGGCCGATTCGGCCAAAGCCATTGATCCCGACGCGAACGGTCATCGTGAGTTCCTCCTGGAGCTCGCCCTGCCGCATGCCGCGACGGGCCAACGTGGGTCAATCAACGATTGGATCTTGGAGTTGGAGGCCTGCGCCGACGTCTGCCACCGGTCATCGAGGCACGGGACCTTCGGCCCCATCGTACGCTGTCGAGGCCGTCAAGGGACATTCAGGGACTGGACGACCCCCAGTCCGCCCGCCCGCGCCGCCAGCGCTCGTCGGCCAGCCGCAGGCCCACGAGTGGCTGGGCGCCGGCCAGGCTGACATCAGGGCCCAGGGCGGCAGGCACGAGGCGGACGCGAGCGGCGGGCGTGGCAAAGGAACCGGCCCTGATCTCGGCCCGCGCCGGATCGAGGAGCCGGTCGCCCTGGTGCTCGGCGATCGAGCCGCCGACGACAATCAGCTCGGGATTGAACGCGTTGACGAACCCCGCACAGGCCATCGCAAAGGCCCGCCGGGCATGGTCCATGAGCCGTTCGCAGACGCCGTCGCCGGCAGCCTCGCCCTCGGCCACGTCGCGCGCGTCGAGGCCGTCCGGTCCGGCCGGGCTGGCGGCGGCCCGCGTGGCAAGGAACGGGGACACCCCTCGGGCAACCGCGTCCCGAGCGTCCCGAGCCAGGGCAACGCCCGAGGAGATCGCCTCGAGGTGGCCTCGGCCGCCGCAGCCACAGAGCGGTCCGTCGAGCTCGATCGAGACGTGGCCGAGCTCACCGGCGGTGCCGTCGGGGCCGAGGATGAGGTGGCCGTCGACCATGACCGCGCCGCCGACCCCGGTCGAGACCGTCACGTAGAGGAAGTCCTGCACGTTGCGGGCGGCCCCGAACGCCTGCTCGCCGAGGGCCGCGACGTTCGTATCACGTTCGAGATAGACGGGCAGGCCGAGGGCTGCCTCGAGGCGGGCTGCGATCGGGATGTCGTGGAACTGCGGTCCAAGGTTGGGCGGGCTGACGATGACCCCGGTCCACTGGTTGACGGGGCCGGGCGACGAGACGCCGATCCCGGCCAGGTCCGCGTCGATCCCGGCGGGAGCGTCCGTCCGGGCGGCTGCCAGGCTGTCAATGCAGGCCTGGATCACGGCTTGGGGACCCTGGGCGGTCGGGGTGCCGGTGGCTTGGCGCGCCACCCGGCTACCGTCGGCCAGGATGACCGCGGCCCGGACCTGGGTCCCGCCCAGGTCAAGCGCAAGAACCGGCCGATCCACCTGTGGACAACCTCGCTCGAATGGCGATGGTGGCTCGAACTCTAGCAAAGCAGCAGAAGACCCCCGCCGAACGCCTCGGCGGGGGTCCCTGAACGTTGCTCCGGGGAGGTCAGCCCCCGATCTTGAAGACCTTGCCGCCGCAGACCGGGCAGGTGCCCGAGATCGCCGGCTTGCCATTCTTCATCGTGATCTTCTGCGGATTCACGACTTCGACCTTCTTCTTGTCCTTGACGCAATAGGCCTCGGCCATTCCGGGTCTCCTCTCCACGAATTCCTCGGCGTTACGACGCGATTGCCCCGTATCCGCCCCTACGTTCCGTTCCAGAGTGACGGCCGCCAGCGGTCCGTCCCAGCGCTGCGCTTCTGGCGTTCCATTGCGGCGAGGTTCCAGAGTCCTTCGAGCCCGGTCTCGACGCAGGCCGCCTCCGCGCGGCTCCTGACCTCGCCGGCTGCGAAGTCGCCCGACGGCCGGTGCGCGTAGACCGCGCAGACGACACCCGCTCGACATCCAGCCAACCCGGCCAGGACCAGTAGTGCCGATGCCTCCATCTCGAAGTTGAGGACGCGCTGGCGCGCCATCTCTTCAGCGAGGTCAGGGTAGCGGATGGGCAACTGGGGAATTGGACGTCCTTGCGCACCAAAGAACCCAGGGGCCGTGGCCGTTATCCCGACATGCGCCCGGTGTCCAAGCTTCGCCGCGGCCTCGACGAGCGCTGCGACTGCCTCGTAGTCGGCAACCGCTGGGTACCCGTCGTGGACGAAGTAGCTTGTCGTCGCCTCGAGCCGGACGGATCCGGACGAGATGATCAGGTCGCCTACCGCGATCTCCGGTTGGAGGGCGCCACACGACCCGACCCGGATGAAGGTCGGTCGTTCCGTGATCGCCAGGATCTCCGCTACGACGATCTCGACGTTGTCGGTGCCGATCCCGGTCGAGACGACCGAAACCCGCTCGCCGCGATACGTCCCGGTGACCGACGCGAACTCCCGGTGCTGCCACTGGCCTTCGATGTTCTCGAGGCGCGTCGCAATCCGTTGGGTTCGGTCGGGGTCGCCAGGGAGGAGGATGTACTCGGCCAGGTCACCCGGGCCAAGTCCGATGTGGTACTGCCGTTCTCCGGCTGGGAGTGCGACGCGGTGATCCGCGTTCGGCAAGACCTGATCCTCGCTCGCGTAGCGCTTCGCTGGCGCGAAACTCGGCCGAGGATAGACCCGCGCTCGAACGAGCGTCAACTCGGGCTGAGCGTGGATCACGCACGGGGAGCCTCGCCAGAGGCTCCCAGGCCGTCCGTGCGGGCCGTGCGTCGGACGATCGGAACCACGACCGCCAGGGCAAGCAGGGCCCCCAGGAGGGCCATCGCCAGCGCCTGGAGCAGGCCGAGCCCGGCCGTTCCGGCGCCGCCGCCTGTCTCGTTTGCGGCCAGCCCCGGTTCGAGCGGGCGGTTCGTCGGAGAGGCGCCGGCGCCGGTCGACGTGGCGCTCGGATCGCCGGGGGCCTGCGACACGCCCGGGCTGGCGCCGGGGTCCCCGCCCGGCCCCGTGCCCGGATCGCCCGCCTGGCGGACCGCGTCTGCCTGGGTGACGAGGAGCAGCGGCCCGGCTGCATCCGCTCCGGCCCGTCCGTCCACTTCGAGGGGGTCGCCGACCTCGACGAGGCTGAGGAATGGCGCCGCAGCGCCGGTGAGCACGAGACGCCCCGTCGCGGTCCCGTCATCGAGGTCGATCGTCGACCCCTCGAGGCCGGTCACGATCCCGCTCACCTCGACCAGCCTGCCCGCCAGCGAGCCGAGGTCACGCAGGTTCACGCGGGGCTCGCCGGTCGGCGCCGGGACGCCCGCCGGCTGGCCGCTCGTTCCCGAGCCTGAACCAGGGGACACTCCACCACCTGTTCCAGGCGTCACGGGAGGCGTCCGAACCGGATCGGCCTTGGCAAAGGTGAGGTCGGCGATCGAGCGCGGTTCGATGGCAAATCGCTGGTCGAGCGCGGTCGGGTACGCCCGGCGCAGGATGCCCACGACCTGGACCATCCGTCCGGGGAACAGGCGCGACACGAGAATCTGGGCGCCGGTCAGGCCGACGATCGGAATCCGGATCGAACCGACGACCAGGTCCGCCCGCCAGCGCTGGCCCAACCGGTGAACCGTGTCGAGGCGGCCCGTTGCCACGAGGAGGCGCCACTCGAGGGCGGCCCCGGGCGCCGTGCTGATCCGGACCGGCACCGGCTGGGCTTCGGTACCCAGGAACGTCAGCGTGGTGGCCGCGATCCGAGGCGCGCCGTAGGCATGCCCGACGGTCCCCGCCACCAGCAGGTGTGAACCGGGGACGGCGGTCCGTCCGGCCAGGCCGGCGAGGCCCTTGCTGCTCGCGGCCGGAAGGCGCACCTCGACGGCGGCGCTGTCGTCCTGGACGACGATGAGCCGCCCGCTGCCGTCGATCAGGCTCGGTCCGGCGGTCACGACGCCGGCGATCGTCACCTGGCCGCCGCGCTGGAGCGCCGTGGCGATCGAGATGGTCGCGGGGCCCGGCGTCGGCGTGGTGGTTGGCAATGGGCTGGGCACGGCCGAAGGGCTCGGCACCGGGGTCGGGGCCTGCGACGGAGTGGGTGTCGGGACGGGGCTCGGCGACGCAGTGGGGGTCGGCGACGCAGACGGTTCGGGGGTCGGTGACGGCCTGGTCGTCGGACTCGGCGTGGGCAGCGGCGTCGGTGATGGCTTGATCGTCGGGCTCGGCGTGGGCGCCGGGCTCACGGTCGCCGAGGGTAGAGGCGACGGCGATGGCGACGGCTTCGTGGTCGGCGTGGGCGTGGGCGCCGGCGGCGTTGTCGGAGTTGGGGTCGGGGTCGGTGTTGCCGTCGGCGTTCCGCTGGGCGTGACGGAGGGCCTCGGCGTCCCGCCGGCGCCGGGAGCCGGGCGCGCCGGGGCCGCGAGGTTCTCGGCGGCGGGCGACCCATTGACCAGCCAGTCGGCAGCGTTGTCGTTCGAGTCCACCACGTTCCCGCCCGGGCCGCCAGGTCCACGCTCGATGCTCGACCCGGCCGGAGGGGCAGCGGCCGGTGAGGCCTCCACGAAGGCATTCGTCGCGTCGCCCCAGGCCACGGCATCGATCGGGGCACCGCCCGTCGGACGGAGGACGAGCGCACCCCCGGTTGCCGCGATCCCGGCGCTGTAGGTCGCGTCGGCGCCGGCAGCGAAGATGCCCGCGGAGTTCGCGATGAGCAGGTGGCGGCCCGGGCCGATGAGCAACGGCGCGGTCCAACCGACCCGCTTCGTGGCGCTGGCGCCGGCGGACGAGGCGTAGGCGATCTCGAGGCCATCGAGGTCGAGCCCGGTTGAACCCGCGTTGGTGAGCTCGAAGTACTCGTCGGATGCCGACGCCCCGCCGGTGACCACCTCGGCGATCAGCAGGCCGCTCGAGGTTGGCCAGGCCACGGCCGGAATCGCGGCGGCCGCAGGGGCGAGGGCAACCGGCACCGGTTGGGTGGCCAGCGCCAGGGCCGTGACCGACCACGTGAGAGTGAACGCGGCCAGGACCGCGCGCCGGGCTCGATGCATCGACGACCTCCCGGCGGGGATTCGCTTCGCGGGCCATAGATGTACCGAACCGGCGTTATCCGAAGCTCAACAGCGGGTCATCCGAGCGTGCTCCACGCTCGGATGCATTCCGACAATCCCGTCCGCTGCGCTACGATGGCGCCCGACCTGCGCCCGGCCCTCTTCGCCACGCGGTCGATACGTTGGTTGACCCCAGACCAGGAGGCACCGTGGTCCGCGCCAAGAGCACTGCCCGCGCCGAAGCTCGCCGTCGCCACCGCGCCGCAACGGCGGCGGCCGCGGCCGAGGCGCCGCTCCTCGATGTCTCGGAGGCCCCGGCCACTCCCCGATCGGGCGCTGCCCGACCCGCGAACGCGCCGGCTCGGCCGGGCATGCTGAACTCGTTCCGCGGCGCGATCCGGCCTGTCCACCTCCGGGAGGACCTCGCCGACCTGCCCCGGCTGGCAACGAAGACGTTCGCGATCTGGGTTCCCTGCCTGCTGATCCTCCTCGTCGCGGTCGCCTTCGAGGCCACCGGCGGCAACATCCAGAGCGCCGGGATCCCGGCCCTCGCGTTCAACCTGTTCGTCTTCCCGCCGCCGCTCGCCGTCGCCTTCCTGGCCGGGATCCTCACCCAGCGTTCGAGCTACCTGGCCGGCGGGATCGCGGGCACGCTCGGCGGAATCCTGTTCTCGGTCTACGTCCTGACGGCAGCGTTTCCGCCTTCCTCGACGGGCACGCTGGTGACCAACGACATCCGGGTCCAGAACGCGCTCTACGCGATGGTCGTCTCGCCCGTGGCCGGCGTCGCGGTCGGTGGCTTCGCCGGCTTCTACCGGCGCTTCCTGCGGATGGCCAATCCGAACGCGGGCAATCGCCAGGCAGCGCGCAGCTCGAAGCCGGCCACCCGCCGGCGCTGACGCTCTCGAAGGCATGTTCGGGGCGGATTCCCGGAACCGATCCGGGGTGCAATCCGACCGGCCAATCGGGACGAACAAAGGGTAGGACGCGCCTCGGGGAAATTGGCGACCGAGGTGCCGGATCTTCGAACGGAGGCTCGGACCGAACGCGGTTCGACACCTTGGGCGATCCGTCTCCGGGGCGCGTCCAACTTCCCCGGCCTCAGCCCACGCGGCGCATCCCGGCGTAGCCCAGCTGCCGAACCCCCGGCGGCCGGCGCGGCCCGCCAACCCCGGCCGCCACTTCGGGCAACGACACGATCTGCCGGGCGATCACGTTGACCACGTCGCCTTCCCGTTGCAGGTGGCCGTCGACGAGCAGCAGGGCGTGGCGCCGAACGACACCCCGCAATCGCGCCCAGGCATCCGGCCAGAGGGTGACATTCACCATCCCCGTCTCGTCCTCGAGGGCCAGGAAGACCGTTCCCTTGGCCGTCATCGGGTGCTGCCTCGTCACCACGAGGCCGCCGATCCGGACCTTCCCCGGCGGATGCTCGTTGAGCGCCGAATTGGGAATGGCTCCCAGCCGGTCGAGGGCTCCCCGGAAGAGCTCGATCACCTGCTGGCGCGGATCGAGTGACAGGACCGCGTATGAATCGCCGAGCCGCTCGGTCGTTCCGATGGCCGGCAGAAGCGGCGCGTCCGTCGGCGGGAGGCGCAGGTCGATCGGCCGCCCCGCTGCCCGCCCGGGTGGGCCTCCCGTCCGACGCGAGGCGACCTCGCGGAGCTGCCAGAGCAGCTCCCGGCGCGGGCGACCGATCGAGTCGAGGGCGCCGGCCCGGATCAGCTGCTCGATCGTCTCCTCGGGCAGGCCGGTCCGCTCGACGACTTCACCGAGGCTGGCGTATGGCCCCCGGGCAAGCTCGCCGTCGAGCAGCTCGGCGTGCTCGTCGCCGATCCCCTTCACCAGGCCCAGCCCGAGGCGGACGCCCCAGCCGACCGCGCTCTCCGCCGACCAGCGCTCGCGAGCGGCCGGGCTCGGGAGGACGCAGGCCGGCG
>JANWLH010000160.1 GCA_025450915.1 Candidatus Limnocylindrales bacterium
ATCTTCATCGTCGAGGGCGACTCGGCTGGTGGCTCGGCAAAGCAGGGCCGGGATCGGCGCTTCCAGGCGATCCTGCCGTTGCGCGGCAAGGTCCTCAACGTCGAGAAGGCCCGCCTCGATCGGATCGTGGCCAGCGAGAACGTGCGCCCGCTGATCATTGCCCTGGGCGCCGGGATCGAGGGGATCGGCGACAGCTTCGACCTGACCAAGCTGCGCTACCACCGGATCATCATCATGACCGACGCCGACGTCGACGGCGCCCACATCCGGACCCTCCTGCTGACCCTCTTCTATCGGCACATGCCCTTGATGATCGAGGCGGGCTACCTGTACATCGCCCAGCCGCCGCTCTACCGGGTGAGCACCGGCAAGGTGACCAGGTACGCCCAGACGGAGAAGGAACGCGAGGCGATCGTCAAGCAGATGAACGCCAAGAACGTGTCCGTGCAACGCTTCAAGGGCCTCGGCGAGATGAACGCCGAGCAGCTCTGGGAGACCACGATGAACCCGGAGACGCGGACGCTCCTGCGGGTGGACAGCGAGAACGCCGCGGCTGCCGACGAGATCTTCACGATGCTCATGGGTGAGAAGGTCGCCCCGCGCAAGGACTTCATCAAGTCCGAAGCACGCAAGGTCCGGAACCTTGACATCTGAGGTCCGGGCCGTCGCCGGCCGGCCGACCTTCGAGTTCCAGCCGCACAACTGCTTCGCCTGTGGCGAGCTCAACGAGCACGGCCTCAAGCTCCAGCTGCACCTCGAGGAGCGCCGGTCATGGACCGAGTTCGTCCTCGAGGATCGGTTCGAAGGCTGGCAGGGCGTGACCCACGGCGGGATCATCGCAACGATCCTCGACGAGGTGATGGCCTGGGCCCTGGTGGCCGAGGACAACTGGGGCGTCACGGCCCGGATGAGCCTCGAGTTCAAGCGGCCGGTGGCCGTCGGCACGCAGGTCCGCGCCGAAGGCTGGATCGTGCGCAACCGTCGCCGCCTGATCGATACGGCCGGCCAGGTGGTCGACGCCGACGGCAACGTCCTGGCCACGGCCGAGGCGGTCTACGTGGCGGCAGGCGAAGAGCGCAAGCGCGAGCTGATCGAACGCTACGGCGTGCGGATCAAGTACGCCCGGGACACGGGCGAAGGCATCAGCAAGTGAACGACTCCCCGATCACCGCCCGGGCCGTCGCGTTAGTCGCGGCGAAGAAGCCCGAGGCCGAGCGCCTGGGGACCAGCCTCGCCGAGCTGACCAACGATCCCGACGCCTTCACCCGTGCCCTCGGCGCCGGCTTCGCGGCCCTGTCCGACGCGGAGTACCGCGAAGGCTCGCGCCGGATCGCGCCGGGCCTCGGGGCGATCTACGGCGTCCGCTGGCCGCTGACCGCGGCGGTGGAGCGGTGCTTCCGGAAGGCGACCCGCGGCGAGCGACCCGCCGGCTACCTCGAGCTCGCCGACCGGCTCTTCGCCGAGGCGGAGCTCGAGCCACGCTGGTTCGCCTTCGGCCTCCTTGACCGGCTCCTGCCGGTCGACCCGGAACGGGCCTGGCAGCTCCTGCGCCGGGCGGCGCGCGAGGCATCCGACTGGATCACCGTCGATTCGCTCGCCCATCCCTACGGCCGGGGGATCATCCTCGAGGCGTATCGCTGGGCCGAGCTCGAGCAGCTCGTCTATTCACCCTCGGAGTGGGAGCGGCGCCTGGTCGGCTCGACGATCGCGACCCTGCCGTTCGTCGATCGGACCCGGGGCCGGGAGCCGCGGATTGCCGTCCACGGGCTCGGGCTGATCGGCGACCTGATCGGTGATGCCGAGCCGAATGTCCAGAAGGCGCTCGCCTGGGCGCTCCGCGCGCTGGTCCTCGTCGATCCAGCCGCCGTCCTCGCCTTCGTCGAGCGCGAAGCGGTCCAGGCTGCCGCGAGCGACGACGGCCATCGTGCCTGGGTCCTGCGCGACGTCCTGGTCAAGCTGCCGGCCGACCGGGCCGCCGCGATCAAGGCCGAGCTGGGCCCAGTTCGCCGCCGCGCCGGCGCTCAGTCGACATCGACGTCCCGCATCGCGATACCCGCATGAACCAGCCAGGAGAGCCTGACCTGTGACCGACGACATCGGCGACATCCGCTCGATCCGCATCGAGGACGAGATGCGCGTGAGCTATCTCGACTACGCGATGAGCGTGATCGTGTCGCGCGCCCTGCCCGACGTCCGCGACGGCCTGAAGCCGGTCCATCGCCGGATCCTGTACGCGATGGGCGAGATGGGCCTGTCGGCCACCTCGTCCTATCGCAAGTGCGCCGCGATCGTTGGCGACGTGATGGGCAAGTACCACCCCCATGGTGACGCCGCGATCTACGACGCCCTCGTGCGGATGGCCCAGGACTTCTCGATGCGCTATCCGCTCGTCGACGGCCAGGGCAACTTCGGCTCGGTCGACGGCGACGGCGCGGCCGCGATGCGCTACACGGAGGCGCGCCTGACGGCGATCGCCGCCGAGCTGCTGGCCGACATCGACAAGGAGACCGTCGACTTCGAGCCGAACTACGACGGCACCCAGCAGCAGCCCTCGGTCCTGCCGGCGAAGCTGCCCAACCTGCTGATCAACGGCTCGTCCGGGATCGCGGTCGGCATGGCCACGAACATCCCGCCGCACCACCTCGGCGAGGTCGTCGACGCGACGATCGCCCTGATCGACGACCCCGAGAAGACGGTCGACGACCTCTGCTCGCTGGTCCTCGGCCCGGACTTTCCCACCGGCGGGACGCTCTATCGCTACGAGACCCGGCGCAACTCGATCACCGGCGAGATGGAGACCGTCGACGCGGTCCGTGAGATGTACGCCCACGGCCGCGGCCGGGTCGTCGTCCGCGCCCAGGTGGCATTCGAGGAGAACAACAAGGGCCGGACCGCGATCATCGTCACCGAGCTGCCGTACCAGGTGAACAAGGCGACGCTCATGGAGAAGATCGCCGAGCTCGTCAAGACGAAGCGGATCGACGGGATCAGCGACCTGCGCGATGAGTCGGATCGCGACGGCATGCGCATGTACATCGAGCTGTCACGCGACGTGAACCCGCACAAGGTCCTGAACAACCTGTTCAAGCACACGCCGATGTCGTCGGCCTTCAACCTGAACATGCTCGCCCTCGTCGATGGCCAGCCCCAGACGCTCAGCCTGAAGTCGGTCCTCCAGCACTACATCGAGCATCGCCGCGAGGTGATCCGGCGGCGGACCGAGTACGACCTCGGCAAGGCCCGCGCCCGGGCGCACATCCTGGAGGGGCTCAAGATCGCCCTCGACCACCTCGATGAGGTGATCAGGACGATCCGCGAGTCGGCCGACGTCGAAACGGCCCGCACCAACCTGATGTCCCGCTTCGCCCTGTCGGAGATCCAGGCCCAGGCGATCCTCGACATGCGCCTCGCCCGCCTGGCGGCCCTCGAGCGCCAGAAGATCGAAGACGAGTACCTGAGCGTGATCCAGCTGATCGCCGAGCTGGAGGACATCCTGGCCAATCCCGGCCGGGTGCTGGCGATCATCAAGGACGAGCTGACGGAGCTCAAGCGCAAGTACGCCGGCGAGCGGCGCACCCGGATCGTCGACGACTCGAGCCGCGAGATGACCGACGAGGACCTGATCGCCGACGAGGATGTCGTGATCACGGTCAGCGGTCGCGGCTACGTCAAGCGCCAGCCCATCGCCACCTACCGGCGCCAGCACCGTGGCGGCAAGGGGATCATCGGCCATGTCACCCGCGAGGAGGACGCCGTCGAGCACCTGCTCGTGGCCAACACCCACGACTGGGCCCTGTTCTTCACGAACCGCGGCCGGGTCTTCAGCAGCAAGGTCCACACGATCCCGGATGCCAGCCGGCAGGCCAAGGGAATCCCGATCATCAACCTGCCCGGCGTGCAGGTCGAGTCGGGCGAGGTCCCCATGGCCACGATCACCCTCAAGGACTTCCGCGAGGCGCGCTACCTCGTCCTCGCGACCAAGCACGGGATCATCAAGAAGACGCCGCTCGAGCAGTTCGAGAAGGTCCGCTCCTCGGGGATCATCGCGATCACCCTCGACGAAGACGACGAGCTCGCCTGGGTCGACGTGGCCTCGGGCTCGGACGACATCATCATCGCGACCGCGCTCGGCAAGATCGCCCGCTTCCACGAGGCGGAGGTCCGGCCGATGGGCCGTCCGGCCGGCGGCGTGATCGGGATTCGCCTCGCCCGCAAGGGCGACGAGGTGATCTCGATGAGCGTCGTCCAGCCCGACGCCGACCTGCTCGTGCTCACCGAGACCGGCTACGGCAAGCGCGTGCCGTTGACCGAGTTCCGGGTCAAGCACCGCGGTGGCCAGGGTGTCGGGCTCATCTCGCTCGAGGGCCGCAAGACCGGCAGCGTCGCCGCGGTCCAGCAGGTCACCGAGCAGGACGAGGAGCTGTTCCTGATCAGCTCGGGCGGCCAGGTGATCCGGACCGAGACGAACACGATCAACCGCTACAGCAGCGGAGCCCGCGGGGTGATCGTGATGCGCCTCGCCGAAGGCGATCGGGTCGTGGCAATCGCCGCATTCCGTGAAGGTCTGGCGGAGCGCGACGGCGTGGACGACAATGACGACCCGACCGGTGCGCCACCGACGGGCACACCGGCGTCCTGAACCCAGGCCCGGTGGCCTTCCAGGCTGGAGGAGATCCTCCCGTGTACTCGGATCATTTCGACATCTACACGGGTAACGCGAATCCGGACCTGGCCCGGAAGATCTGCCGCTACCTCGACGTCGAGCTGGGCAAGGCCGAGGTCTTCCAGTTCGCCAACGAGAACATCTTCGTCAAGATCCTCGACAACGTCCGCGAGAAGGACGTCTTCCTGATCCAGCCGACGTCGCACCCGGTCAACCAGTCGATCATGGAGCTCTTGATCCTGATCGACGCCTTCAAGCGGGCGAGCGCCGGCCGGATCACGGCGGTCGTCCCGTTCTACGCCTACGGCCGGTCGGACAAGAAGGACCAGCCGCGAGTTCCGATCACCGCCCGCCTGATCGCCGACATGATCACCGTCGCGGGCGCCGACCGGGTGCTGACCCTCGACCTCCACCAGGGCCAGATCCAGGGCTTCTTCAACATCCCGGTCGACGAGCTGACGGCCGTCCATATCCTGAGCAACTACTTCCGGACCAAGCACCTCGACGACCTCGTCGTGGTCACTGACCTCGGTTTCGCCAAGCGTGCCCGGACGTTTGCCGAGCTGATTGACGCGCCCCTCGCGATCATCGAGAAGCGCCGCGTCGGCAACCTCGACCGCGCCGAGCTGATGAACGTCATCGGCGAGGTCCGGGGCAAGCGGGCGATCATCGTCGACGACGAGATCGACACCGGCGGGACGCTGATCGAAATCGTCCGGGCCCTCGAGCGCGAGGGCGTCCACGAAATCTATGCCGCGGCCACCCACGGGGTGCTGTCCGATCCGGCCGTCGATCGGATCCGGACCTCGAGCATCAAGGAGATGATCCTGACCGACTCGATCCCGCTGCCGCCGGCCAAAAGGATCGCCAAGATCAAGACGTTCTCGATCGCCCCGCTGATCGGCGAGGCGATCCGCCGGATCCATCGTGGCGAGTCGGTCGGCGCCCTGTTCAGCAGCGACGTCGCCCTGACCCAGCAGATGCTGATGTGGGACGACGGCACGGAACGAACCCTCGATCTGAGCGATGATGAGCCCGATGACAACGACGACGATCCAGGTGCCGGTACGCCCGTGAACGCCGCATGAGCCTCCAGCTCCACCGGCCCGACGGCAAGGGCGGACTCGAGCAGCGGACCGCCCAGCCCGAGGACTGGCGGACCCAGCTCCAGTCGCCGCGCTGGGGCTCCGCCCTGCGCGGCGGCAAGCTGCCCCGGATGGCCAACGCGGAGATGAACCCGACCTCCACGCTGCGCTCGATCCTCTTCTGGCTGGTCCTGGCCGCGATCACCTTCGCGCTCCTCGTTGCCGGCTACGGGACGGGCTTCTGGAAATAGTCCTGGATCGGAGGCGGCAGGGGCCGCTGACGGCCTCGCCTATACTCTGGGTTCATGGTTCTTGGCTTCCTGAACCGGTTCGTTGACTCCAACGACCGGGAGCTCCGGCGGATTCAACCCCTGATCGACGAGGCCAACGCCCTCGAACCCGAGTTCGAGGCGTTGTCCGACGCGGAAATCCGGGCGCGCTTCGACGTGCTCCGCGCCGAGATCCGGGAGCTCGCCGAGCCGGACGAGCCGAGCGACGACGAGCTCAACCACCCCGATCGGGAGCGCCGCTCCGACCGGGCCAAGGCCCGTCGCACGGCGGAGAACGCCCGGATCGATGCGGCCCTCGATGCCGCCGTCCCGGAGGCCTTCGCGATGATCCGCGAGGCGATGAAGCGGACCCTCGGGATGCGCCACTTCGACGTCCAGCTGATCGGCGGCTTCGTCCTCCACCAGGGCAAGATCAGCGAGATGCGCACCGGCGAGGGCAAGACCCTCGTCGCGCCGCTCGCGGCGATCCTGAACTCGCTCGCCGGCCGGGGCGTCCACGTCGTGACCCCCAACGACTATCTCGCCCGGCGCGACCCGCAGTGGATGGGTCCGATCTTCCATTTCCTGGGCGTGAGCGTCGGGATGATCACCCACGACGCCAGCTTCGTCTTCGAGCCCGGCTATCCGACGAGCGACGAGCGCCTGATCAACCTGCGGCCGGTCGAGCGGCGGGAGGCCTATGCCGCCGACGTGACCTACGGGACGAACAACGAGTTCGGCTTCGACTACCTGCGCGACAACATGGTCGTCGAGCTTGCCCAGCGGGTCCAGCGCGGGCACTCGTTCGCGATCGTCGACGAGGTCGACAACATCCTCATCGACGAGGCGCGCACGCCGCTGATCATCAGCGGCCAGGCCGAGGAGTCGGCCGACAAGTACTACACGTTCGCCCGCCTCGTGCCCCGCCTGACCGAGCGGCCCGAAGGCGCCGAAGAGGGCGGCGACTACTTCATCGACCTCAAGGACCGGGCCGTGTCGCCGACCGAGGCGGGGATCACGAAGATGGAAGGCTGGCTCGGCGTCCCGAACATGTACGACGCGGACCCGGCCCTCGCCCGCCACTTCGAGCAGGCGCTCAAGGCCCACGCCCTCTACAAGCTCGACCGCGACTACATCGTCAAGGACGGCGAGATCATCATCGTCGACGAGTTCACCGGGCGGCAGATGCCCGGCCGGCGCTGGAGCGAGGGGCTCCACCAGGCCGTCGAGGCGAAGGAGGGCCTGCGGGTCCAGCGCGAGAGCGTGACGATGGCCACGGTCACATTCCAGAACTACTTCCGGCTATACGACAAGCTCGCCGGGATGACCGGCACCGCGATGACCGAGGCCGAGGAGTTCCACAAGATCTACAGCCTCGAGGTCGTGGCCATCCCGACCCATCGGCCGATGGTCCGCGATGACGAGGCCGACCTCGTCTTCCGCAACGAGATGGGCAAGTTCAACGCGCTCATCGACGAGATCGTCGAGATGTCCGAGGCCGGCCGGCCGGTCCTCGTGGGCACGGTCTCGGTGGCCAAGTCCGAGATCCTGAGCGAGATGCTCAAGCGCCGGGGGATCAGGCACGAGACCCTCAACGCCAAGTTCCACGAGAAGGAGTCGGGCATCGTCGCCCAGGCCGGCAAGAGCGGCGCCGTGACGATCGCCACGAACATGGCCGGCCGGGGCACCGACATCAAGCTCGGCGGAGAGCCGAGCGGCCTGGCGTCGGACCTCCTCCACCAGCGCGGCCTGAATCCGGCCGAGGTCGACAAGGACACGTACGCCGCCGTCCTCGCCGAGGCCAAGGCGATCTGCGACGCCGATCACGAGGTGGTCGTTGCCGCCGGCGGGCTGCACATCATCGGCACCGAGCGCCACGACAGCCGCCGGATCGACAACCAGCTCCGCGGCCGGGCCGGCCGCCAGGGCGACCCGGGCTCGTCGCGCTTCTACCTGTCGCTCGACGACGACCTGATGAAGCGCTTCGCCTCGGAGCGGGTCGCCGGCCTGATGGAACGGATGGGCCTCGAGGACGATGTGGCGATCGAATCGCGCCTCGTGAGCAAGACGATCGAGAGCGCCCAGACCCGGGTCGAGGGCTTCAACTTCGACATCCGCAAGCGCGTCGTCGAGTTCGACGACGTGATCAACAAGCAGCGCGAGACGATCTACTCGGAACGCGACAAGGTCCTCCGCAATGAGGACCTCGGCGAGACCGTCCGGAGCTTCCTCGACGAGGAGGTCGATTCGCTCGTCGACCAGTATTGCTCGGACGAGCTCCCCGAGGAGTGGAACGTCGAGGGCCTGACCGTGGCGATCCACGCGATGGGCCTGGACGGCGAAGGGACGAGCGAGGACGACCTCTGGGAGGCCGGTAGCCGGGAGGCGATTCGCGATCACATCCGCGAGCTCGTCGATGCCAAGCTCGCCGCGAAGTCGGCCGAGATCGGCGAGGCCGACTGGCCGTCGGTGGAGCGGGTCATCCTGCTGCGGACGATCGACTCGCTGTGGGTCGAGCACCTGACCGAGCTCGACGACATGCGCCGGGGGATCGGCCTGCGCGGCTACGCCCAGCAGGATCCGCTCGTCGAGTTCCGGCGCGAGGCCTACAACCTGTACGCCGAGCTGCGCGGCTTCATCCGCCACCAGCTCGCGTCGTCGATCCTGCGCGTCCAGATCACCCGCCAGGACCCCGCCGCGCCGCAGCCGCTGCCCGGGCCGGGCCAGCCGGACGCAGGCGCGACCCAGGCCGACGGTGCTCCGGCTCCGCGCCAGGTTGCCTCGACCGGCCAGGCGGCCCGGGAGGCTGCCGCCGGGAACGCCATCCTCGGCTCGATCGCCCGCGGCCTGCCGCCGGCACCGGCCGTGCGGGCCGTCAAGGAGCAGCTCGGCGACGAGGTGGTCGGAACGCCGAGCGCCACGAACGGCTCCGGCGTCCTTCGACCCGGCTACGCGCCCGACGGCCGGCGGATGGGCCGCAACGACGTCTGCTTCTGCGGCTCCGGCCTCAAGTACAAGAAGTGCCACGGCCGGTGACCACTCCGGCATGCGCCGGGCGCTGATCCGGCTCGCGGCGGCATCGGCCGTCGGGCTGCTGTGCGTGGCTGTCTACGGCGCCTTCAGGATCTGGCAGCAGGGCCTCCAGGACGAGGCCCGGCCGGCCGGTGCGGTGGTGGTCCTGGGCGCGGCCGAGTACAACGGAACCCCTTCACCGATCTTCGAGTCGCGCCTCCAGCACGCGGTCGACCTCTTCCACACCGGCAACTATCGCTTCCTGATGGTGACCGGCGGCAAGCAGCCCGGCGACCGAACGACCGAGGCGGCCGTCGCCCGCCAGTTCGCGATCAGCCACGGCGTGCCAGCCAACCAGATCCTGAGCGAGGACCGCGGCCGGAACACGCTCGAATCGCTCGACTCGGTGAAGTCGACCCTGGCCGCCCGGTCGATCACCGACGCCGTCTTCGTCTCGGATCGCAGCCACATGCTGCGGGTCCTGCGGATCGCCAAGGACCTGGGAATCACCGCGTATGGCTCGCCGACCACCGACAGCCCCGGCGACAGCGACCCGCTCCACGTCGTGGAGATCACGTTCCACGAGCTCGGCGGCCTGGCGGTCTATTTCCTGACGGGCAACAGCCCGCCGGACTGATCGGCCCGGACGGATGGGCGTCCGGTGCGGGCCGCTTGGGGTGCCTGTCGCGTGCCGGGTTCCTGCCGATTGGTGCCCCCCGTGCTGCTCGGCGAGAACGACGACGGCATTGGCGCCGGTGGCCGCGCCCGCGTCCCGATTCGTGCACGGCGCGCTGGCCGAGCTCTGCAGATTTGGCCCGTTCGGCCGGCAACCTGCCCAGGATCCGGAATAGCAGCACGGGGATCGTTGAACGGCACGGTCCACGGGGTCTGGCCCTGAGCGGCATGCCTCAACAGCCGCAACCTGCCGTAGCCCAAGGGGCCCCGTTCTGCGCCACTCATTTCTGCCGAACCCGGGCCCGATCCGGCGGCGTCACGCTGGGACCTTCCAGGTGATCGTCGGGGCAGGTTCTGGGGTGCCAGGCTGAAAGCGCGGTCGGACCGCCGAACGGACGCATTTTGGGCACGAATCTCGCACTTTCCCTCTTGGCGAATCGGGCTTGTGCCGGTACACTGGGCCAAGCCCACGGGGTATG
>JANWLH010000161.1 GCA_025450915.1 Candidatus Limnocylindrales bacterium
CGCGGCGATGCTCGTATCATTTCCGACCTTCGTCGACCAGAAGCTCGGGCTGACGTAGACCATCGGCTGGATCCCGAGCTTGAGGGTTACCTCATCGAGCCACTGGCGGACCCAGACCTGGAGGGCCGCCGAGCCGAGGCCGCCGGTCTGCTCCAGGTCGAGGACCGGCACCAGGTTTCCCGCGCTGTTGCCGGCAACGGCAACGTAGTGGTCCGCCTCGAGGACCGCCTCGTTGGCGCTCGGGTCCGGCGATGCGAAATGGTAGGCGGCCATCGGCATGCCCACGCCCATCGCGCCGGCCCGGTTCGTCGCGTACATCGGGTCGACGTAGCCGGTTCCCTCGGTCGCCTTCATCACGACGAAGGTCTTGCCCGCCGCCTTCACCTGCGCCCAGTTGATCGTGCCCTGCCAGCGGCTCACGTCGATCCCCTCGAGGGGCGCGGTGACGGCCGGCACGGCCGCATGAGTCTTGCTCGGGAGGCTCTTGGGCGGCGGCACGGGCGACGGCGAGGCTGCCAGGACCCCGACGGGCGCGAGGCTGGCCAGCAGGGCGAGGAGGACGATTCCGACCAGGATCCGCGCCGGGGCAGCCGGCGTGGGTCGGAAGCGACGAGGCGCAGTAACGAGTCTCAAGGAGCGTCTTCCGTACGGGAAGACACCGTAATCCCCGTCGTCAACCGGGGGCCATCACCCCATCGGGCCAGTCCGAACCGCCATGGGTCATGACGGCCCGTGCTCGTCAGGCGACCGCGACGGTCTCCGTCGAGGCGCTGGTAGCGGACGGTGGGACGGATTTGGAAGCGACCTTGGAGGCGGCCTTGGCGATGGGCGCCGGCGCGCTGGCCGACAGGCCCATGACCGGCACGCCGACCTCGTCGAGCGACTTGGCGGGCTCGTGGGTTCCCTTGGCGTATTCGAGGATGGCCCGGCGGAGGAGCTCCTCGGTCTGACCCGAGGCAAGGCTCATCAGGCGCTGGACGTCGTTCCGGACCGACTCCGGGGGAAGGTCGGCGGCGGCCCGCAGGACCTTCGGATTCTCGGTCGGCTGGACGCGCTCCGACGCGTAGAACAGCTCTTCGTGGAGCTTCTCGCCGGGGCGCAGCCCGACGATCTCGATCGGCTGGCTGTCGGGGTCGCGGCCTGCCAGGCGGACCAGGTCGTGGGCCAGGTCCATGATCCGGACGGGATCGCCCATGTCGAGGACGAACAGGTCGCCCGAGTTGCCCAGGGCGGCCGCGTCGAGGATCAGCCAGGCCGCCTCGGGGATCGTCATGAAGAAGCGGGTCATGGCCGGGTCGGTGATCGTGAGCGGCTCACCGTTCTCGAGCTGATCCTGGAAGATCGGCACGACGCTGCCGTTGGAGCCCAGGACGTTGCCGAAGCGGACCGAGACGTAGGGCCGCCCGGTGCGCTTGGCCGTGTCGGCGACGAGCATCTCGGCAATCCGCTTGCTGGCGCCCATGACGCTCGACGGCCGGACCGCCTTGTCGGTGGAGACGAGGACGAACCGTTCGACGCCGGCCCGGGCGGCCGCGTCGAGGACGGCCATCGTGCCCCGGACGTTGACGTACATCGCGTCGGACGGATGGGACTCCATCATCGGCACGTGCTTGTAGGCAGCGGCGTGGAAGATCACCGACGGGGCCTCGGCCTCGATGATGTGGTCCATCGCCTCGCGGTTGGTGATGTTCGCGAGGAGGGTCCGCACCTCGGCGGTCCCGACACCGTGGGATTCACGGGCCTCGAGCTCGCGCTGGAGGAGGTAGAGCGGGCTCTCGGCCCGGTCGACGAGGACGAGCCGGCTCGGCCCAAGGGCGAAGACCTGGCGGGCGAGCTCGGAGCCGATCGATCCGGCCGCGCCGGTGATCAGGACGACCCGGCCGCGGATGATCTCGGAGACGCCGGCGACATGCTCGGTCACGATCGGCCGGCGGAGCAGGTCCTCGAGGCGGATCCGGCGCATCCGGTAGGCGTCGACGGTGCCGTCGAGGAGATCGGTGAGTGGCGGGACGGTGCGTACCTCGAGGCCCAGGCTGAGCGCCGCGTCGACGAGCGGACGCACGGCGGCGCCGGGCGCGCTGGGCATCGTGATCAGGAGGGTCCGGGCGCCGGTCATCTCGGCCACCCGGGTCAGCTGCTCGCGGCCGCCGTAGACGCGCAAGCCGGCGATGATGCTGCCGGCCAGCGACGGGTCGTCATCGAGGAAGCCGACCGGCACGACGCCGGCGGCGGGGTTGCGCTCGGCCGAGCGGGCCATGAGGACGCCGGTCCGGCCGGCTCCGTACAGGAGCGTCAGGCGCTGGGCGATGTCGAGGCTCTTGCCGGCCTGCGGTGCCCAGTCGTAGGCGGCCCGGATCGCGAACCGGGCGCCACCGAGGATCGAGACGCTGAGGAGCAGCTCGGCTGGCCAGAACGAGCGCGGGAAGCCGGCCCCGGCAAATGGGCCAATGAGGACGAGCGTGTAGTAGAGGGCGATGGTCGTGATGGAGCCCAGCAGGACGGCGCCGGCGATCCGGATCACGTCGGGGATCGACGCGAAGCGCCAGCCCCGGCTGTAGAGCCCGAGGCGGGCATTCACGAGCATGCGCACGACGAGAAGGAGGCTGAGGATCGGCAGGAACGGTCCGACGAGGTCGGGACCCGGGACGCGGTCATAGCGGATCCCGAGGGCCACGTAGGCCGAGATCAGGATGCCGACGGCGTCGATCAGCAGCAGATGGCGTGCGCGCATCCGGCGGGCGATCCTGGCGATCGAGGTGCCGAGCAGGACCGAGGCACCGGGCCGTCTGAGGACGGCCTGTGGATCCCGGAACACGCCGGCAAGGCGGGGTGAAATTGAGATTCGGCGAGCAGTCAACACAATCCCCCGGGTACCGCCATACGACGGCACTACCGATGGCGCGCAGATGATAAAACGTGCTCGGTCCCGGTTGTCCAGCATTCCTCGGGGACGCGCCACCCTGGGGAGATCCTGGGCACCTATTCCCTCGGGCCGCGATAAAAATAAGTGCAGCCGTTGGTACTGCTGACGATAGGCCATTTGGGGGCGTCGGGCTAGTACCTACGGGGCACATTTCAGGCTGATTCGTTGCACCCACGCAACAGCCGCACCACTTGGCGCGCGTCCCGGTCCGGAATCAGCCCGGCGAACGGGTCGCCGGCCTCCGATCGACCGGGCGCAAGCCTGATCAACCTCCGCGGAGGCCATCTGCGGAACCGTGATACGGTTCGCCTGCGTCGGGGCCGTCCCTACGCCAACCGAATGACCGCCGGTGTGCCCCCAGAGGCGAGTCTTCGGACCGATCCCGACATGCGGGACGGTCGCCGTGGCGAACGCTCGACTCCTCCCGGGCATCCCAGCGCCCCCAGCCTCGCTCGCGCCCCAGCGCGACTCATCCATCGCTCGCCCGCGCCCCAGCGCGGCGTCCTGGTAGAAAGGGGACCCGTTGGCCGACTTCAGAATTCCCCAGTGGGGGCGTCCGTCCTCAGCCCCGGTCGGGGGCTCCTCCAAGCATCCAGGCCAGGTCCGCCGCCTCGCCTGGCTGATCCCGGTGGCCGTGGCGGTCCTCGTCGCCGGGACCGCCCTCGGCGCATCCGGCGCCGGTCCCGGCGGCCACGACAGCTCGGCGGTGATGAGCGGCCTCAGGGGGCTCCTCGGCACAGGGTCCAGCTCCTCGGACCCGTTCGCACCGGCACCGGCGACCCCGAGCGAACCGACCTGGTCCGCGTCGCTCGCCCCGAGCACGATGCCGAGCTCGCCGGCCACGCCGGCGCCGGAGGCCACGAAGCAGCCGGTGGCCATCGTCCATCCCCGCGTCGTCCCGCCGACGCCGCGATCGACGCCTCGGCCGGCCCCCAAGCCGAAACCGGCCCACCATGCTCCGGCCGGGATCGCGGTCCCGTCCTCGATCAACTCGACGGGCTCGGCCGACGCCAGCGCCGCCCTGATCGCCTTCATCGCCCGGGTGCCCGACGGCTCGACTGTCGTCTTCCGCTCCGGCGGCGTCTACCGGATGGACCGGGCCTTCAAGTTCGCCCGGCGCCGGAACCTGACCCTCAACGGCAACGGCGCCACGCTGCGCTCGAACGGCGGGACCACGGAGGCGAGCGCCCTGTTCTGGCTCGTCGACAACTCCGGCGTGCGGGTCACGAACTTCAAGCTCGTCGGCAACAGCTCCACGCCGGGCGTCTTCCAGGCCGGCCGCGAGGGCGCGTCGGGCGTCCTCGTCGACGGCGGGACGAACATCACCCTCGACCACCTGACCGTCAGCCGGGTCTGGGGTGACTGCGTCGAGGTCAACTCGTGGGCCAGCGGGGTCGTCTTCCGGAACTCGGACTGCGCCTCCGTCGGCCGGACCGGCGTCTCGATCATCTCGGGTCGGAACGTGACGGTCGAGGACAACGCCTTCCCCAAGAGTGGCTACTGCGTCTTCAACATCGAGGCGAATGACTCGAGCGAAGGCGCGACCAGCGTCCGGTTCGTGAACAACACGGCCGGGACCTGGACGAACTCGTTCTTCTCGGCCAACGGCGCGGCCGGCTCCAGGGTGATCGGGATCACGGTCAGCGGCAATCGGGTCACCGGTGGCACACTCCTGACGGTGATGACGATCGCCCGACGGACGAACATCGTGTTCACGAACAACCGGTCGAGCGTCGCCGGCTACGGGCCGATCCTGCGGTTCGCGCACGTGGACGGGCTGACGATCACCGGCAATGTCCAGCCATTGAGGTCGGGTTCGCAGGCCAGCATCTCCGACAGCACCAAGGTGACGTACAAACCCTGAACCTCAAGCTCCAGGTAGACCAGCAGCGACCGGCGCGCCGGGGTCCTCCCTCACGAGGGCTCCGGCGCGCTGGCTTCCTCGTGGCCGCGGCCTGCTGCCTGGCGACGCTCGTCGCCGTGCCCTTCGGAACGCTCCTCGGCGTTGAGCCCGCCGCCGCGGCGAGCCCCGCCGTCGTCCAGGTCCCGGCCTCGATCGATGCCACCGGTCTGGCTGATGCGAGCGCGCCCCTGGTCGCGTTCCTCGACTCGGTCCCGGACGGCTCGACGATCGAATTCCCGGCCGGCGGCATCTACCGGATGGATGCCGGGCTGAAGTTCCTCGACCGGCACGACCTGACGTTCGAGGGCAACGGCGCTACCCTGCGCTCGAACGGGGACGTCCACGAGGCGAGCTCGCTGTTCGCCCTGTGGAGCGATAACACCGGCATCGTGATCCACGACTTCAACCTCGTCGGCAACAGCCCGAGCCCAGGCGTCTACCTGCCCGGCGAGGAGGGCGCCCACGGCGTCCTGATCGACGGCGGGAGCAATGTCGACGTGTCGGACGTGACGATCAGCGGCGTCTACGGTGACGCGTTCTACGTCGGTGGCTGGGCCGACGGCGTCAACATCCACGACTCGATCGTGAAGTCGAATGGGCGCAACGGCGTGGCAGTCATCGCCGGCCGGAACGTGACCGTCCAGCGGGTGACCTTCGACGAGAGCGGCTACTGCACGCTCGACGTCGAGGCCAACGACAGCACCGAGGGCGCGGCCAACGTCAAGTTCCTCGACAACCTCGTCGGCACCTGGGGCGACGTCTTCTTCGCGGCCGACGGGGCCGCTGGCTCGGTCGTCGACGGCGTGACGGTCAGCGGCAACCGAGTGACCGGCTCGAGCCTGGCCACCGACGTCACCCTGGCCCGCCGCCAGGACATCGTGTTCACGAACAACGCGTCCACGGTGGCCGCCGACGGTCCCGTCCTCAAGTTCGCCCACGTCGACGGGCTGACCGTCAGCGGCAACAGCCAGCCGCTGCGCTCGGGCTCCCTCGCGGCGATCGTCGACTCGACGAACGTCAGCTATGGCCAGCCCGAGCCCGCCCAGGCCAGCCTGCCGGTGCCGTCCTCGACGCGCACGACGCTCCTGACGATCGCCGTCGTCCTGGCGGTCCTCGTCGTGGTCGCAGGTGTCGTCGCAGGCCTCGTGATCAGGCGGCGGCGCCGGGCGGCGCCGACTACGCGAGAATGAGCGGAGCCCAGCACCATCACGGCAAGGAGTCGGCATGATCAACCGGTCGCGAGAGACCAACCCTCGGACGGCGCGCCAGTGACCGACCCGACGCCGGCGGCGCGCTCGGCGGGCAGCCCGCCCGGCCGCTCGCTGCTCATCGTGACCACCGTCTCCCACACGATCAACCACTTCCTGGCGCCGTACGCCCACCACTTCCGGGCGAAGGGCTGGCGGGTGGATGCCGCCGCGAACGGTGCCCAGACGGACCCGGCGCTCGCCGGCATCTTCGACAACCTCTACGAGCTGCCCCTGTCGCGCTCGATCCTCGACGTCGGCGGACTCGTCCGGGGGATGCGCGCGATGTCCGCGGTCCTCGAGTCACAGCCCGACATCGTCCATGTCCACACGCCGATCGCGGCGTTCATCACCCGCGCGGCAGTCCGCCGCCTGCCCGCCGATCGCCGGCCACTCGTTGCCTACACCGCCCACGGATTCCATTTCCACGCCGGCGGATCCCGCCTGACCAATACCGTCTTCCTGACCGCCGAGCGGATCGCCGGCCGCTGGACCGATCGCCTCATCGTCATCAACGACGAGGACTACGACGCCGCCCGGCGCCATCGGATCGTGCCCGACCGGCGGCTCGTGCGGATGCCCGGGATCGGCGTCGACGCCGAGCGCTACGCCCGCTCGGCGATCGACCCCGCGGAGATCGAGCGATTCCGGGCGAGCCTCGGGGTGGCCCCGGGCGAGCCGCTGATCGTGGCGGTGGGCGAGCTCAGCCGGCGCAAGCGGATGGCCGACGTCATCGCGGCGATCGCCCGGATGCGCCACCAGGAGGCCAAGCTGGCGATCGCCGGCGAGGGGGCCGAGCGTCCCGCGCTCGAGGCGCTGATCGCCGAGCTCAAGCTCGAGGACCGGGTCCGCCTCGCCGGCAACCTCGACGATGTGCGGCCGTTCGTGGCGGGGGCCTCGGCGCTCGTCCTGGCCAGTGATCGTGAGGGCCTGCCCCGTTCGATCATGGAAGGCCTGCTGCTCGAGGTGCCGGTCGTGGCATCGACCGCCCGGGGCAATCCCGAGCTGGTCGATGAGCGCAGCGGGTTCATCTACCCGACCGGCGACATCGCCGCGCTGGCGGCCGCGCTCGATCGACTCCTCGACGATCCTGCCGCCGCCCGGGCGATGGGCCAGCATGGCCGGCAGCGGATGGTCGATGAGTACGAGATCTCGAAGCTGATCGAGCAGCACGAGACGATGTACGCGGCGATGCTGGCGGGCGTCGACGTCGGCCCGCAGCGCAGGCCGGCCCGGGCAAGGGGCTGACCCGGCGCCGGACTAGCCGGTGCTCTCGCCCCCGACGGCCCGCTCGCCGGGTCGCCGGCGGGGCCGCGACGTCTGCCAGCGATCGCGCGGCAGCGGCGTGGCCCGCACCGGTGCCTTGAGCGACTGCTGGAGCGCGGTCCCGAGCAGGACCCAGAACAGGATGATCGGCGGGTAGCCGAACGGCGTCTGGGTGAGCCCGGCCACCGCGATGAACACGGCCAGGACGAACAGGACCAGGCGGTAGCGCGAGCGGGCGAGGGCCGCCGTCGAGACCAGGAGCAGGCCGAGCGCCGCCGCATAGGGCACCGACCCCTGGGCGAATGCCTGGAACCAGCTGCTGTCGACGGCCGTTCCGAGAAGCAGCTCCGGTGGGCCCCAGGTGCCCCACGGATAGAACGCGTTGAGGGCGGTGACCGCCTGCCAGTAGTCGAGCCGTCCAGCCAGGTTCGCGTCCGCCTGCGGCCCCTGGCTCAGGACGGCCAGGAGCGACGAGAAGCGCTGGATCTCGGCGGTGGGCAAGCCGATCACGACGACGGCGGCGATGA
>JANWLH010000162.1 GCA_025450915.1 Candidatus Limnocylindrales bacterium
CGACGCTCATCCGACCGGCGTGCGCGCGAAGACCGGGGAGACTCGACGGGAAGGTGCCGGCGGCCAGTTCGGCCCGGATCCTGCCCATGAAGTCTAGGGTGAAGGTGAGGTTGTGACAAGTCGCGAGACGGTAGGCGAGCAGCTCCTTCGCCCGGAACAGGTGGGCGATGTAGGCCCGCGAGAACGTCCGGCAGGCGAGGCACGGGCAGCCCTCCTGGATCGGTCCCGGATCGTCCTGGAAGCGTGAATTGCGCAGGTTGAGCCGGCCGCCCGGGACCCACACCTGGCCGGTCCGCGCGACCCGCGCCGGGAGGACCGAGTCGAACAGGTCGATCCCCCGGTGGACGGCCTCGAGGAGATCCGCCGGCGAGCCCAGGCCCATCAGGTAGCGAACCCGCGGGTCGCCGTCGAGGATCGGCACCGCGAGGTCGAGGACCGCATCGCGCTGCTCGGGCGTCTCGTCACCGGCCAGGCCGCCGAAGCAGATCCCGTCGAACGGCAGGCTCGCGATCAGCTCGGTCGAGCCGCCGCGCAGGTCCGGCTCGAGGCCGCCCTGGACGATTCCGAAGAGCGCCTGATCCGGGCGCTTGTGGGCCGCCAGCGAGCGCTCGGCCCAGCGATGGGTCCGGGCCGTGGCATCGGCGACGACCTCACGAGATGAGGCACCCGGCGGGACCGGCTGGTCGAAGGCGACGGCGATATCCGAGCCGAGCGCCTCCTGGACCGCGATCGAATGCTCGGGCGTGAACCGGTGGACCGACCCGTCGAGGTGGCTCCGGAACGTGACGCCGTCATCGTCGACGGCGCGGAGGTCGCTCAGGGAGACGACCTGGAAGCCGCCGCTGTCGGTCAGGATCGGCCGGTCCCAGGCCATGAACCGGTGCAGGCCGCCGAGCCGCTCGATCCGTTCGTGGCCGGGCCGGAGGTAGAGGTGGTACGTGTTGGCCAGGATGATCGTGGCCCCGACCTCGACGATATCGTCGGGATGGAGGGCCTTGACGGTCGCGTTCGTGCCGACGGGCATGAACTGGGGCGTTTCGATCGTCCCGTGGGCCACCTTCAGGCGCCCGAGGCGCGCTCGCGTGGAGCCATCGACGGGCGCGGAAACGAGGGTCGTGAACTCGGCTGGCGAGACCAGTCCCGTCAAGCCGGATCCTCCGTGTCCGTGACAGCCGCCGGCTCAGCATCGAGCGCCGTGTTGTCCCACAGGGCGGGCATGTCCTGCTCCGGCCGGCGCGGCGGCGGGACGTCGTAGCCGTGCTTGCGCAGGTGGGCCCGACCGCCGTCGGTAAGGATCCGGCCCTGCGGCGTGCGGTCCATGAACCCGAGCCGAAGCAGGTACGGCTCGTAGACGTCCTCGATGGTCTCGACCTCTTCGGCGAGCAACGCCGCGACCGCGGCAACGCCGACCGGCCCGCTGCCGAACTTCTGGGCGATCGCCGCCATCAGCTTGCGGTCGGTGGTGTCGAGGCCGACCTCGTCGATCTCGAGAGCGCTGAGGGCCTCCTCGGCCACGGCCAGGTCGATCCGGCCGTCGCCATGGACCTGGGCGTGGTCGCGGGTTCGCTTGAGGAGCCGGTTCACGACGCGCGGCGTCCCCCGGCCGCGGCGAGCGATCGCCTCCGCGGCATCCTTCGAAACCTCGACTCCGAGGATTCCGGCCGAGCGCAGGACGATCGCGGTGAGGTCGTCCTCCTCGTAGAAGTCGAGCCGGTACGTAGCCCCGAACCGATCCCGGAGCGGCCCGCTGATCCGACCGGCGCGAGTCGTGGCGCCGACGACCGTGAACGGCTTGAGGGTGAGCCGCAGGGAGCGCGCGGACGGGCCCTTCCCGATCATGACGTCGAGGGCGTAGTCCTCCATCGCCGGATAGAGGATCTCCTCGACGGCCCGATTCAGGCGATGGATCTCGTCGATGAACAGGACGTCGTGGTCGTCGAGCGCGGTGAGAATGGCGGCGAGGTCGCCGGCGCGCTCGATCGCCGGCCCGCTGGTGTAGCGGACGTTGACGCCAAGCTCGCGGGCAATGATCGTCGCGAGGGTCGTCTTGCCCAGGCCGGGCGGGCCGTAGAGGAGGACGTGGTCGGCGGCCTCTCCCCTGCCCCGGGCGGCGGCAAGGAGCACCGACAGGTTGGCCTTGACCTCGCGCTGGCCGATGTATTCGGCGAGGCTGTGCGGCCGCAGGGTCCCTTCGACGGCCTGGTCCGCCTCGTCGAGGAGGTCCGCCGCGAGGATCCGGGAAGCGTCGTCTGTCATCGACGGCAGTCTACCACGGATTCCGACCATATCGCACGTTTGTTCTACATGCGGTCTGCCGGCCGCGCCCGGCCCGGCGCGCCCCGAATCTCAAGGCGTTCGCCCCAGGAGAACAGAACGGCCGAGTCCAACCCGACACGCGGGCAATCGGCCGTGGATTCGCGTGATTTGTTCGCCCACGGCGAGCGAATCGGGGAGATCGCGCCGACGAGGGGCGCCCGAGGGGGAGGATTCCCGCGTTCTGTTCTCCCCAGGCGACAACAGCCGACGACCGCCGAGAGGCGACCGGTCTCAGGACCTACCCGGCGCACCAGCGCAGGTCGGCTCGACCGAAGCTACCGGCAGGCGGCAGGCCGGCCCGGATGACCGCGTCCGAGAAGGGCGTGCTCGGCTCGAGGTCGGCGGGCAGGGCGTCCGCGCCAGGGAGGGCAACGGTCACACCTTCCTGGAGGATCCGAACCTGGGCCAGGGAGACGAGCGGCACCCGCATCAGGAGCTCCGCGATGCGGCCGATCAACAGGTGGGTCCAGATCGGCAGGCGAATGAACCTCGGCTGCCGACCCGTGACCCTCGCAACTCGCCGGACGGCCTCGCCGAGCGGCATCTCTTCGGGTCCGAGGACCGCGACGGTCCGATCGGCGAGACGTGGATCACCGGTGACGGCCGCTTCGAGCACGCGAGCGACGTCATCGACGGCGACGGGTCGAACCGGTCGCTCGTGCAGCCCGACGAGGCCGAAGATCGGGAACGTGAAGAACGCGTGGCTGAGGTGATCGAGCATGTGATCGCCGCGGCCGTGGATCACCCCAGCCTTGAGGATCGTCCAGGTTCGCCCCGACCCTCGGATCAACTCTTCGGCCCGCCACTTCGAGCGGTGGTACTCCGTCGGCCCGTCCGGGCGGGCGCGCAGGAAGCTGAGCATCACGAGGCGTTCGACGGCGGCTGCCCGGCTGGCCGCGACAACCGCCCGTATCCCTTCCACGTGGATCCGTGCGTAGGTCTGCCCACCGATCTCACGGTTGATCCCGGCGCAATGGACCACGGCGTCGCAGCCGGCGAAAGCCGCCGCCAGCGCGGCCTCGTCGGTGATATCGGCCTGGACGAGCGTCACGTTCCCTGAGACCAACGCTCCTGCTCGGGGTCTCCGGCCGACGACGACCACTTTGTGGCCGTCTGCGGCCAGTCGCTCAGCGAGGTGGCGGCCGACGAAGCCCGTACCACCCGTGATCGCGATCTTCAACGTGTTCTCGATTCCATTACGTGCTACCTACCGGGATCATGATACACGTGAGCTGCGTGGAGTCAATCGCACTCGGTCGCCGCAGGACGACAAAACCCCCGAATCGGGCCTGTCGAACCGCGATCTTGCAGTCGATTCCCGGGATTCGTCCGCCCAGGGCGACCGAATCGTACAAACGTCGTCGCCGAACCAGCTGTTGACGGTCTTTTGTCCTCCTGGGGCGACGCCCGAGGCCCCACGCCCGCGGCGGCCAGGCCCGCCCAAGCCGACGCCCCACGCCCGCTCAGCGGGGACATCTCCTATCAATCCGATGGTCATTAGGTACAATCGATCGATGCGACTCTCTCGCCGATCGGAATACGGGCTGCGCGCGCTGATCGACCTCGTCCGCCACGAGGACGACGGGCCGGTGCCGCTGGCGACCCTCGCCGAGCGCAACCGGCTGCCGCCCAAGTTCCTCGAGCAGATCATGGCCACGCTCAAGCACGGCGGGATCGTGCGGACGACCCTCGGCTCTCACGGCGGTTACGCGCTCGCGCCGGGCGCCTCGGCGACGAGCCTGAGCCAGGTGATCCGCCTGCTCGACGGCGCCCTGGCCCCGGTGGGCTGCGTCAGTCTGCTGTTCTACGAGCCGTGCTCGTGCCCGAACGAGGCGACCTGCTCGCTGCGCGACGCGATGATCGACGTCCGCGACCGGATGCTGTCGCTGCTCGACAGCGAGACGATCGCCCAGACGGCGGCCCGCAAGGGCACCCCGCTCCTCGACCCCCACCACCTGCACCCCGAGGCGATCCGCGGCGGCTGACGCCGCGGCGGGAACGCGAGACGAGACGCTCAGTCGCGCAGGAGCGTCCGCAGCGCCGCCTTGACCCGGTCCTCGAGCGTCTCGGTCCCGGATGCACCGCCCGACCCGATCGCAGCCCGCGCCGCGTCGCGCGCCTCGCCGAGCGAGTAGCCCAGCGCCTGCAGGGCCCCGACCACTTCGTTGTCGCCCGAGCTCCCGAGCGCGCCGACCGACGCGCTGATCCCGGCGGCCGCGACCTTCTCCTTGAGCTCGAAGATCACCCGCTCCGCCAGGCGCTTGCCGATCCCCGGGATCGCCGTGAGCATCGCCTGGTCGCCCTCGATGATCGCCAGCTGGAGATCGGCGACGGGCCGGCTGCCGGTGATCGCCAGGGCCACCTTCGGACCCACCCCGGTCACCGACAGGAGCAGGTTGAAGAAGCCCAATTCCTCGGGCGAGCGGAAGCCGTACAGCGCCTGGAGGTCGTCACGCACGAGGTGGAACGTGTGCAGCTTGATCTTCGAGCCCGGATGTGCCCCGACGATGACGGCCGGCGAGACGAAGACCCGGTAGCCGATCCCGCCCGCCTCGACGACGAGCGAATCAGCCGCGATCGCCCCGACGAGGCCCTCCACCGAGGCGATCATCGGCGCTCCCTTGCCAACGCTTCCCGGACGGCACGCTCGTAGGGCGTTCGGCCGCGGGTGATCGGCTCGATCGACGATCGATCGAGGATGCCGGCCTTCTCGCGGTCGACCGGCGCATCACCGGCCGCCGCGGGCCGCTCCCGGTGGGCGACGCAGATCGCCATCGCCAGCGCATCGGCAGCGTCGTCGGGCTCGGGCAGGTCCTTCAGTCCGAGGATCGCTGCCACCATCTGCTGGACCTGGAGCTTGTCGGCGGAGCCCGAGCCGGCGACCGCCAGCTTGACTTCGTTGGGGGTCGCCTCGCGAACCGGGATCTGCGCCTGGGCGGCCGCGAGGAGGACGACGCCACGGGCCTGGCCGACGGCAAACGCCGTCTGCACGTTACGGCTGAAGAAGAGCCGCTCGACGCCGATCAGAACGGGCGCGTGATCACTGATCAGGCCGGCGACACGGGCATGAATGGCTACCAGCCGCTCACCGAGGGGCAGGTCTGCCGAGGTGACGAGGCAGCCGAAGTCGATCGCCCGGAGGCGGCCCGCCTGCAGTTCGATCACCCCGTAGCCGAGGGCTGCCGTCCCGGGATCGATCCCGAGAACGATCATCCGGCGACTTCGGCGAAGACGTCCTCCGGGATCTCGAAGTTGGCCGTCACCCGCTGCACGTCCTCGAGGTCCTCGAGGAGCTCGACCAGCCGGAGCGCCTGCCGGGCGCGCGAGCTGTCGAGCTCAACGGTCTGCTTCGCGATCATCGCCGACTCGGCCGACTCGACG
>JANWLH010000163.1 GCA_025450915.1 Candidatus Limnocylindrales bacterium
GCGTATGCCGCGGACTGCCGGCTGATCGGTCGCTTGGAGGCTCGCGACGGCCGGCTGAGCGACCTGCTCAACGCCTCGACCGAGCTCCAGATCAGCCAGGCTCGGATCGAAAGCATCGTCGATGACCGCGTCGTCGACCACGCGGTGCTCGACGTCCCCCTGAACGAGCTCTATGCGGTCGTGGCCACGGGTTTCCGGGGCGATCCGACGCGGCGGATCAGAACCCGCACGATCGAGGTGGTCGCGGAGCTCGGGCCGTACGAGGTGATCGGCGAGATCCACGGGACACCGGCCTCGAATCCACTCGTGATGGTGGTCCGCCGCCCGCCGTGGGTGCCGCTGACCAAGGCCCAGATCTCCTACCGCCGGGGAACCGAGCTGGTAACCGACGAGCGGCTCACCCTGATCATCAACCGGACCCTGGCCAGATCGCTGCACGCGGTCGACGAGGACGCCGAGCGATTGATGTTCGATGCTCACGACGCCCTGCCGCGAGTGAGCCGCCGCAAGTTCGACCCGTCGGAGGACGACGAGGAGGATCGCTCGGCGGACGAGGAACCGGGTTAGGCCGAAATGGAGCGGGAGACGGGATTCGAACCCGCGACATTCTGCTTGGGAAGCAGACACTCTGCCAGCTGAGTTACTCCCGCTCGGGAGGCCCCGATCTTAGCAAACCACCATGGGCTGGCCTCGCCCGGCCCGATCTCTGCCATCTAGCGATCGGGGTGCTACTCGGCGAGATCCCGGTCGTGTTGCGCGACGTTGCCCGGGATCGCCGGCAGTTGGCGTGCACGAATCGACCGGGTTACCGGCACGATGACCGCGATTCGGGTCACGAACCGTGCCGAGTAGCATCGGGATCGTTAATCGGCATGTTCACGGCGCGCCCGGGCCTCAGGCGCGGGATCCGCCTCAGCGTCCCTCGGCCTGGCCGAACCAGGAGGTCGTCCCGTCCGAGAGCAGGACCCCGCCGGGCAGCAGCGTTGCCTGCGAGGCCCGCGCTCCCGGGACGTCGCCGGAAAACCTGAGGGCGGTCCACGACTGGCCGTCTGTCGACACCCAGCCGGTTGCGTTCGCCCCGGGGCGCAGGGCAACCATTCGGTGCCCATCGCCGACGAGCGTGCCGTTCGGCTGGAGGCTGCAGGTCGAGGCGCCACACTTGACCGGCCCAAGGGGCGGGAAGCCCGGGAGCGCCTGCCAGTGCTGGCCATCTGCGGATCGCCACCAGAGGGCTGAGAACGGGGTGCCGCCGATCCCGACGGCGATCATGCCCTGGTCGCCGACGTTGAGCGTCAACGCATTCGAGAAGGCCTGCGAGTCGGAGCCCGATGCGCCGGCGGGCAGGAGGATCGGTGTCTTCGGCCAGCGGCGGCCGTCGGCCGACCAGAGTGTGGCCGCCCGAGCCGGACCGCCGCCCTGTTTCCAGCTGCCGATCGCCACGTAGCCGCTCGCCGTGCCCTCGAGCTCATCGAGGGCGAAGCCGGCCGGTAACGCGTTGGCTCGCGAGAGGGCCCACGTCGAACCGTCGGACGAGGTGGCGAGACGGCTGCCGAGCCCGACGGTCGCCACGACCAGCCCATGCGGGCCGGCGGCGACGACCGCAGCCCAACCCGAGGGACTCGAGAGTGGGTCGACCGGCAGGGTAAACGCCGGCGTCCAGCTCCGGCCGTCCGCCGATGCCCAGGCCACGACCGGCGGGAGGTAGCGCATCACGTAATCGTTCATCTCGCTGACGGCGACGAATCTCCCCGAGACGGTCGCCAGGCTGATGATCGAGAGGTTGGGCCAGAAGGTCGTCGAGGTGCCGCTTTCGAGCGGTTGCCAGTTCGTCCCGTCGGTCGAGGACCAGACCGCCGTTGCGGTGGTCCCGGTGATATCGCCGATGGCGACGGACGTCCCTCCGGCGGTCACCTCGGTCCTGACGGCGCCGAGCGGGTCGTCCGATGCCAGGCGTCGCCACGTGAGTCCGGCCCAGTCCGGGGATTCAGGCGGCGACGGAGCGGTGAACGCCCCCGGCAGCTGGACCGGCCGGGACGTCGACGGGACCGCGGGCGGGCCGGTCGGGGACGCCGCGGATGGGCTCGCGGCGGCGATGTCTGGCCTGGTCGAGGCCGCAGGCCGGCCGGTGTCCCCCCACGGCTTGACGATGGCCAAGGTGATGCCGACCCCGACGAGGGCCAAGGCCAGCACGAGCATCACGTCACGCCGGCCGCCGCCGGCCGGCGAGCCCTGGAACGAAAAGCCGTCAGTCACGGCCCGCAGACTCTGCCATGCCCGGATTGTGCCCCGCTTGGTCGATCTATGTCAGGACACTTGACAAAGGGTCGTACAGTTTGTTCAGTGTCTTGACAAAGGTCGGCGCGACAGCGAGGACCCCAGATTCGCGTGATCGAGCGTTCCGGCAAGGCCACCCACCAGGAGACGCGAGCCCACAACTCGCGCCTCGTTCTGGGCACGATCTACGACCGCGGCCCGATCAGTCGGGCGGCCCTGGCGCGGTCCACGGGCCTCACCCGGACCACGGTCTCGGACGTCGTCTCCGACCTGATCCGTGACGGTCTCACCCGCGAGGTCGGGCGCGGACCATCGACCGGCGGCAAGGCCCCGATCCTGCTCGCCTTTGCCGACGACGCCCGCCACCTCGTCGGGCTCGACCTCGGCGAGAGCGTCTTCCGTGGGGCGATCGTCGACCTGCGCGGCGAGATCTGCTCGGCCATCGAGGTGGCGGTCGACGACCGCGACGGGAACCAGGCGCTCGAGCGCGTCTTCAGCCTCGTGGATCAGCTCCTGGCCCGAGCCGACCGGCCGATCCTGGGGATCGGGATCGGGACCGCCGGCCTGATCGACACGACCATCGGGACCGTCCTCGAGGCGGTCAACCTCGACTGGCACGGGCTGCCCCTGGGCGCGCTCCTCCAGGCTCGGACCGGACTGCCGGTCTACGTCACCAACGACAGCCGGGCGACGGCCCTCGCCGAACACGTCTTCGGCGGGCAGCGGGCGTCGAACCTGGTTGTCGTCAAGGTCGGCGAGGGAATTGGTGCCGGGCTGATCCTCGGCGGCAGACTGTTCCAGGGCGACGGGTTCGGTGCTGGAGAGATTGGCCACACGACCGTCCGGCCTGACGGCGACGCCTGTCGCTGCGGCCGACTTGGATGCCTCGAGACCGTGGCCAGCACACGGGCGATCCTTGGTCAACTTGCCAGCCACGGGATCAGCCGGCTGCCCGACGCGGTCGCCGCGCTCGAGGCCGGCGACCCGCTCGTGCGGGACGTCGTCGTTGCGGCGGGGCGCCAGCTTGGGCTGGCCGTTGCCTGGCTGATCGGCGTCCTGAACGTTGAGCGGATCGTGCTCGTCGGCAGCGCCGCCGAGTTCGGCGAGCCCTGGCTCAGCGCCGTCCGCGAGACGATGTGGGCGAGTGCCCTCGGTCTCCTGGCCGATGGCACGACGCTCGAGATCGGCCGACCGCACGCCGACGGGGTGGTCCTCGGGGCCACCGCGCTGCTGATGACCCGCGAGCTTGGGCTCAACCTGACGGGTCTGCCTGATGCGGGCCTCGAGGGGGCGGTCGCGGGCGAGTCCGAATCGGACGACCTGGAGATTTCGGCATGACCGGCTCGCTCGTTGCCGGGGTCGACATCGGTGGGACGAAAGCGGCGGCGCTCGTCGTTGACGAGGCCGGTGAGACCCGGGGTCGTGCCGTCGAACCGATGGCCGGTCGCTCGGCGACCGGAATTGAGCCAATCGTTGCCGCGGTCCGGGCAGCCCTTGAGGCCGCCGGTGCCGGCGACGGTGACCTTGGCGCGATCGGCGTGGGCGTTCCTGGCCGCATCGATTCGGTGGCCGGGACCGTGAGCCTGGCAACCAACCTGGGATGGCACGAGCTGCCCCTCGCCCGCCTGATCCGGAACGAGTTCGGGGTGCCCTGCGGCGTCGCGAACGACGTCGGGCTGGCCGCCTCCGGCCTGATCGGCCACGAGATCGTCCGTGGCGCTCGCAGCCTGGCTTACGTCGCGGTCGGGACCGGGATCGGGGCCGGGCTCGTGCTGGACGGCCGGCTCCATCAGGGCGACCGCGGGCTGGCCGGCGAGATCGGCCACGCCATCGCCGATCCGGACGGTGCGGTCTGTCGATGCGGCCAGCGGGGCTGTGTCGAGACAGTCGCGTCGGGACCGTTCATCGCCCGGCGAGCCGCGGCTGCCCTGGCCGCCGCCCTGGCGACCGGGACGCCGCCCGACGCGCATCCACTGCTCACGTCGGGCCCCCCGATCACCGCCAAGACCGTCTATGAAGCGGCGGCTGCGGGCGATACGATTGCCTTGGCGATCGCCCACGAAGCCGGCCGTACGCTGGCTCACGCCATTGAGGCGCTGATGCTCACCTGTGACCTGGAATTGGTCCTGCTGGGCGGCGGTGTGGCCGGGGCCGGCCCGCCTTTCCTCGAACCAATCACGGCCGAGCTCGATCGAGCGCGCTCCGCGTCGGCCCTGGTCGCCCTGATGATCCCGCCCGGCTCGGTCCGAGTCCTACCTGAGCAGTTCGACGCGGTTGCCCGGGGCGGTGTCGCCCTGGCCCGCAGGCTGATCAGGACTGATCCGCCCAACCCGCTGCATGGAGATACCGAAGAGGAGGTGGTCGCACGCGCGTCCTGGACCTGAAGTCCGAAGGATCGAATCTATTCGTCAGTCAACATCACGGTAGTTCGAAGGAGGAGCAGTTAATGACCACGAGAGTACGGAGGACGTCCGCGATGGCGGTCGTCGTCATGTTGCTCGTCGGCGCTTGCTCGAGCAGTACGACGCCGGTGCCACCGGCGCCGTCGGCCACGACGCCGGCGACTTCATCTGCGCCGGCAAGCGCGCCGGCCTCGAGCGCCCCGGCTTCGGCGGCGCCCGCGGCCGCGGTGCCGACGGTTCCGACCGGCTTCACCGAGCTCGACAACGCGCTCGGTTCGAGCAAGCCATATTCGGGCAAGACAGTGTCGATCCAGGTCCAGTGGACCCAGGGCGAGCTGACCAACTTCGAGAACTCGCTGGCCGACTTCCAGAAGGCGACCGGTATCACCATCCAGGTCGACAGCGTCCCGACCAGCCACGAGACGGTTCTCAAGAGCCGGATCGAAGGCGGCGCGCCGCCTGATATCGCCCAGCTGGCCCAGCCGACCGGGATCCTGGCCTACGGCGCCGAGGGCAAGGTCATCGACCTGGCCACGTTCATGGACCCGACCAAGCTCAAGGCCAACTATCCGGCCACGATCGGCCTGTACACCTCGGGATCCCACATCTGGGGCCTGCCGTACAAGGCTGACGTCAAGTCGACGATCTGGTATCCGATCAAGGCGTTCGCCGCCAAGGGCTACCAGGTACCGAAGACGTGGACCGACCTGATCGCCCTGTCCGACAAGATCGTCGCCGACGGCAGCAATCCGTGGTGCATCAGCGCCGGCGGCCCCGGCGACGCGACCGGTTGGCAGATCACCGACTGGATCGAAGAGGTCGTTCTCAAGACGAAGGGCCTCCAGTACTACAACGACTGGATCAGCCACAAGGTCACCTTCGAAGACCCGGGGATCAAGGACGCGTTCGACAAGTACGTCGGCAAGATCTTCTTCACCCCGAACTACGTCTACGGCGGTGCCCAGGCGATCATCAACACCGATCAGAAGACGACCATGGACCCGATGTTCAATTCGGACATGGCCGCTCCGAAGTGCTGGATGCAGAAGGTTCCGACGTGGTACGGACCGGACTTCTTCCCGGATCAGCGGGCCAGCGGGACGCTGTCCAAGTACGGCGTCGGCACCGACGTTGGGATCTTCCCGTTCCCGACCATCGACCCCACCCAGAACAACGTCGAAGGCTCCGCTGACGCCATGTTCATGCTCACCGACCGACCCGAAGTCCGTGCCGTCGAGGAGTTCCTCGGCACGCCTCAGGGTCTCGAGCGCTGGATCGAGGCCGGCAGCGCAATCTCGCCGAACACCACCACGCCAGCCAGTTGGTACGCTGGGGCCTACAAGCTCTCAGTCGCCAACACCGTCCTTAGCACGGCTACCGGGATCGGCTTCGACGCATCGGACTCGATGCCCGCTGCCGTCGGTGCCGGGACCTTCTGGACCCAGTCGGACGCGTGGGTGCAGAACAACGGCCAGAACACCGATGCCGTATTGAAGGCCATCGACGACAGCTGGCCAAAGTAAGTCATCGTCCGCGAACGTAGCGGGGCGCCTGCCAGCCGGCGGGCGCCCCACTCCTACTCAAACGGAGGAGGGTAGGTGGCTGTTTTCCCGCGATCGGTGAAAGCACCGACGTCGCGTTTCATCCTGCCGATCCTGGGCCTGGTTGCGCTGGCCCTGTGCGTCGGCGGGATCCTCGTCCTGATCGATCACCACGGCGCGGAAAACCTGCTCGCGTCGATCTACGACGCGCTGGGCAATAGCTCAGGGGCCCAGGCTCTGCGCAACGGCCAGGGCGACCAGCTGATCGCGAAGCTGGTCCTGATGGCTGTCGCCCTCGGCGTCGGCGTCGGTGGGATCTGGCTCCTGTTCCTCGGGCTCGGCGGCTTGGCCGGAATGCTCCGGCCGGCGTGGCGCGACCGGATCCTGCCCTGGGTGTTCGTCGGCCCCGCCCTGATCCTGCTGGCCACGTACCTGCTGTACCCGGGGATCGCGACCTTCGCTCGCAGCTTCTTCGACAGCAAGGGCGCGTTCACCTTCGACAACTACGCCGTGATGACGAGCTCCGACTTCGTCGAGATCCTGCGCAACAACGTCATCTGGCTGATCGTGGCCGCCGGCGGCAGCGTGATCCTCGGCCTCGTGTTCGCCGGCCTGTTCGATCGGGTCCGCCGGGAGGCGTTGGCGAAGACGTTGGTCTTCCTGCCGCTGGCGATCTCGCTGATCGGCGCATCGGTCATCTGGGGCTTCATGTACGCCTGGGAGCCGGCAGGTCAACCCCAGATCGGGCTCCTGAATGCCGCGGTGGTCGCGGCGGGCGGGCAGGCGATCCCGTTCTTCACGACAAACCCGCTGAACATCATGGCCGAGATCGTGATCATGATCTGGCTCGAGACGGGCTTCGCGATGGTCGTCCTGTCGGCCGCCATCAAGGGCGTCTCGACCGAGATCATCGAGGCGGCCCGACTCGATGGAGCCAACGAGCGCCAGCTCTTCCTGCGGGTCATCGTGCCCGCGATCCGTGGGTCCATTGTCACGGTCACCACGACGATCGCCATCGTCACGCTCAAGATCTTCGACATCATCTATGTCACCACGGGCGGCCGCTTCGGTGATGACGTCGTCGCGAACCGGATGTTCCACGAGATGTTCCAGTTCTTCAACGACGGGCGCGCGTCGGCCCTGGCCACGCTGCTGTTCCTCGCCGTCCTGCCCGTGATGTACATCAACCTACGTAACTTCCGGCGACAGCAGAGGGACCTATGACCGCGCCGGCAAAGACCATCGCGCGCAGCACGACGCGCGTTTCCCCCTGGCGTCCGCCACTCCTGCGCAGCCTGCCGCTGCGCCTGGTGGTCTTCGCGATCTGCGCGCTGTGGACCATCCCCACCCTGGGGCTGCTGGTGACGTCGGTCCGCAACCCGGAGCTGATCAGCACCACCGGCTGGTGGACGGCGCTCTTCAACCCGTTTGCGGCCGGCCAATGGACGCTGGGGAACTACTCGGAGGTCATCGCCAGCGGCGGCATGGGCCCCGCGTTTATCAACAGCCTGATCGTGACGGTGCCCGCGACCGTCATCCCGATCACGATCGCCGCGTTCGCCGCCTACGCCTTCGCCTGGATCCCGTTCCGGGGCCGGGGCATCCTGTTCACGATCGTGGTGGGCCTCCTGGTGGTGCCCATCCAGATGTCGCTGATTCCGGTCCTGAAGCTGTACAGCGGGGCGTCGCTGTACGGCACCTTCCTCGGGATCTGGCTGGCTCACACCGGCTTCGGGCTGCCGTTGGCGATCTTCCTGCTCTACAACTTCATCTCGCAGCTGCCCCGCGACCTGTTCGAATCGGCGGCGATCGATGGCGCCTCGCACATGCAGTCGTTCATCCGGATCGCGCTGCCCCTGTCGATCCCGGCTTTGGGTGCCTTTGCCATCTTCCAGTTCCTGTGGGTCTGGAACGACCTGCTCGTTGCGCTGACCTTCCTGGGCCCATCCACCGACCTTCGGGTCATGCCAACGGCGCTCTATGCCCTGCTCGGCAGTCGCGGGGGACAGTGGCAGCTCCTGACCGCCGGCGCGTTCGTGACGATGGCCCTGCCGCTGCTCGTCTTCATCGTCCTCCAACGGGCATTCGTCAGAGGGATCCTGGCCGGCTCCGTCAAGTCGTGATCCTCGCGCGGCTCATGATCGCCTTTGCCGGCACCGAGCTGCCGGCGACGGCGGAGCGCTGGATCAGCGAGCAGGGCGTTGCCGGGGTGACCTTGTTCCGCGCCCAGAACATCGTCGATCCAGCCGGGATTCGCCGGCTCACGGCGGCCATCCAGGGGGCCCGGCCGGCCGGGGCGCCGCCGTTGCTCATCGCCGCGGACCAGGAGGGCGGCCAGCTGGTCGGCCTGGGCGCCGGGACGACCCAGTTCGCGGGCTCGATGGCCCTCGGCGCGACGGGCGACCCGGAGCTGGCCGAGCGGGTCGCCGGCGCGACGGCGCGCGAGCTGCTGGCCGTCGGCGTGAACGTGGACTACGCGCCCGTGTGCGACGTCGCCAACAACCCGGCCAACCCGGCGCTCGGGATCCGCAGCTTTGGCGACGATCCAGACGTCGTTGGGACGCTCGCGGCCGCAACCGTCCGCGGCCTCCAGGGCGCCGGCGTCGCGGCGACGGCCAAGCACTTCCCGGGCGCCGGCGA
>JANWLH010000164.1 GCA_025450915.1 Candidatus Limnocylindrales bacterium
ACAAGGCGTCGGCACGCCGGCTGGCCGTTGGGCTGGGCATTCCGGTCGTTCCCGGCTATGACGACGAGGACCAATCCGACGCGACCCTGCTCGATGCGGCTCGCGCAATCGCCGGCATCGAGGGTTCCCGCCGCCATGCCGTGCTGATCAAGCCGGCGGCGGGCGGCGGCGGCAAGGGGATGCGGGTCGTCGAATCGCTCGAACCCCCGCTTGCCTTCATCGCCGCGCTCGCGGTCGCCCGGCGCGAGGCCGCAGCGGCGTTCGGCGATGAGCGGCTGATCCTCGAGCGCTATCTCGTCGGCCCGCGCCATGTCGAGGTCCAGGTCCTCTTCGACGCTCAGGGCAACGGTGTCCATCTCGGCGAGCGCGATTGCTCGCTCCAGCGCCGCCACCAGAAGATCCTCGAGGAGTCACCCTCGCCTGCGGTCGACGAGCCGCTCCGAAACCGGCTCGGCGAGGCGGCCCTGGAGCTGGCCGCGGCAGTTGGCTACCGCTCGGCCGGGACGTGCGAGTTCCTCCTCGACGATGACGGCCAGTTCCACTTCCTCGAGATGAACACCCGGCTCCAGGTCGAGCATCCCGTCACCGAGATGATCACCGGCAGGGACCTGGTTGCCGACCAGCTCCGGATCGCGGCCGGCGAGGAGCTCGGGTTCAACCAGGCGGATGCCGATCGAGCCCGTCGTTCCGGGGGACACGCCATTGAAGTGCGGCTCTACGCCGAGGATCCCGATGCCGGGTTCCTGCCATCGGCTGGTCGGGTCGAGGCGCTCCGCTGGCCGGAGCCCCGCTCGCGTGAGGGCGCCACGGCCGCGGTCCGGATCGACAGCGGGATCGACCTCGGGGCCGTGATCGACACCCACTTTGACCCGATGCTCGCCAAGGTCATCGTCGGTGGACGAACCCGCCACGAGGCACTCGCGAATCTCCGGGCGGCTCTCTCGGAGACGCTCGTCCTGGGCGTCGTGACCAACCTCAACTTCCTGCGCTGGCTCGCACGTCAGCCGGTGGTTGCGGCCGGCGAAGCCCGGATCGACAGCGTCGAGGCGATCTGGCCGGCGGAGGCCGCCAACGTCACTGAGGAGTCGCCGAACGACGCGGCCTGGCAGGCAGCCGCCCGGGTGCTGGCCCCGCAAACGGCCGGTGGCTGGCGCCTGAACGGGCCGCCTCGGCTGCGTGTCGTATCCGAAGGGGTCGAGCGGACGGTCGCGATCGATCCCCGTGCCGGGGCGGGCCTCCCGCTCGCGGTCGTCGACACGGACGGCCGGGCGTTCGTGGACGACGACGGGCGCAGCGTCGCCTTCGGGCTTGCGCCACCGCCCGACGTCGATCGGGCTGCTCGGGCCGCTGCGGGCCACGCGACGGGCGGGTCGACCGAGATCGCAGCACCGATGCCGGGCGCGGTCCTGGCCGTTCACGTCACCCCGGGCACGGCAGTCGAGGCGGGCCAGGCGCTCGTCACCATGGAGGCAATGAAGATGGAGCATGTGGTGACGGCGCCGACGGACGGTGTCGTCGACGACGTCCTCGTGACCCGCGGCGACCAGGTGGCTCGAGGCGCGGGGCTCCTGAGCCTGACCGCCGGACCCGGACGCGCTACCGTTGCGGCCAACGTGGAGGAGTTGCCTTGACAAAGTCCCTGCCGGATAACCGACCGGCGCTGCTCGAGCTCCATGCCGAGGCCCGCCGGCGACGCGACCGGACGCCGCTGGGCGGGCCTGAGTACCGCGAAGCCTGCGAGGAGATCGCCGCGATCGAGGTCCAGATCGCCCGGATCGAGCGAGCCCCGATGAAGCCGATCGCCGGCCAGCCGGCGCCTGCCCCCAAGCCCGGAGCCTGACGACGGCACCGCCTGACGCGGCGGGCAGTCCCGACCTTGCTCGCGGGGACCGCCGCGTCCGGATCTACGAGGTCGGGCCGCGGGACGGCCTCCAGAACGAAGCTCAGCCGGTCACGACTTCGGACAAGCTCCGGTTCATCGAGCTCCTGGGGGCCGCCGGGCTCACCGAGATCGAGGCGACGAGCTTCGTCCGGCCGAGTGCGATCCCCCAGCTGGCCGACGCCGACGAGGTCGTCCGGGCGCTGCCCCGGCGCGACGCGATCCGCTTTCCCGTCCTCGTGCCGAATGAGCGGGGCATGAGCCGGGCCGTTGCCGCCGGCGCCGACGCCCTGGCGATCTTCACGGCGGCGACGGACGCCTTCACCAAGCACAACATCGGGATGACGATCGCCGAATCGCTGTCGGCCGCCCGGCCGGTCCTCGACGAGGCAGCCGGGCTCGGCTGGTGGCGCCGGGCCTACGTCTCGACCGCGTTCGGCTGCCCGTACACCGGCCGGGTGGAACCCGCCGCGGCGATCGAAGTCGGCTTGCGCCTGGCCGCGCTGGGGGCCGAGGAGATCTGCTTCGGCGACACGATCGGCGTGGCCGTCCCCGACCAGGTCGCCGAGCTGACGGCTCGGGCGCTCGAGGCGGGCCTGCCGCGCGAGCGGATCGCGTTCCACTTCCACGACACCCGGGGGACGGCCCTGGCCAACGTCGCCGCCGGCCTCCGGGCGGGGATCCGGACGTTCGATGCCTCGACCGGCGGAACCGGGGGCTGTCCGTACGCGCCGGGGGCTGCGGGCAATCTCGCGACCGAGGATCTTGTCTACTTCCTCGATGCATCGGGCTGGAGCCACGGGCTGCGGCTCGCCGGAATTCTCGAGGCTGCCGAGTTCATCAGCGGCGTCCTCGGGCGGCCCCTGGGATCGAAGGTCGGCCAGGCCGGGGGGTGGGATCCGGCGACCGGCGCCGCGTCCCCTCGGCCCTGATAGCATCCGCGCCATGGACGGTGCCGTCCTCGTGCTGAACCAGAATTACGAACCGCTCAACGTCTGCAATCTGCCGCGCGCCTTTCGCCTCGTCTTCGGCGAGAAGGCCGAGGTCGTCGAGTACGACCACCAGATGATCCGGACGCCGCGGCAGGAGTTCCGCGCCCCGAGCGTGATCCGCCTCCAGCACCACATCCGCCGGCCGCGGCCGCGGGTGAAGCTGACCCGCCGCGAGATCTTCGCCCGCGATGGCCACCGCTGCCAGTACTGCGGGCGGCAGGCCGGCGACCTCACCCTGGACCACGTGATCCCGCGCCACCGGGGCGGAGCGCACAGCTGGGAGAACCTCGTGGCGGCATGCAAGCCGTGCAATCACCGGAAGGGCGGCAAGACGCTCGAAGAGGCCCGCCTGCGGCTCGTCCGATCGCCGTTCGAGCCACGCAGCGACGTCTACTCGCTGTTCACGCCGTATCTCTCCGACGAGCGCAACGAGGCCTGGCGCGACTACCTGTTCCTGGGCCGCAACTGATCAGCGACGACGCGGACGGGCCGATCGCGGCGCGCATCCCTCGACCGGTCCAGGCGATTCTCGAGACCCTCCAGGCAGACGGGAAGTCGGCATACGTCGTGGGCGGCTCGCTCCGCGACATCCTGCTCGGCCGGACGCCCCATGACTGGGACCTGGCCACCGATGCCCGGCCCGAAGAGCTCCAGTCGCTCTTCCCCGGCGCCGTGTACCAGAACACGTTCGGGACCGTGGCGGTGGGCCGCGATGGCGCCTGGTTCGAGATCACCACCTTCCGGCGCGATCACGACTATGCCGATTTCCGTCGTCCGCAGCGCGTCGAGTTCGGCGAGACGGTCGAGGAGGACCTGGCCCGCCGCGATCTCACGGTCAATGCGCTGGCGTGGGGCGGTCGGCCCGGCGAGGGCGATCGGCTCGTCGATCCGTTCGGTGGCCGGGCGGACATCGAGCGACGCCGGTTGGCGGCCGTCGGGGCACCTGCCGACCGGTTCGGCGAGGACGCCTTGCGGATGATTCGCGCGGTTCGCCTCGCGGCCCAGCTGGAATTCACGATCGCCGCCGGGACGCTCGCGGCAATCAGCCGCCAGGCGGAGCTCGTCCAGCACCTCTCGGGTGAGCGGATCGCCGCCGAGCTCCAGAAGCTCCTCGGTGCCGACCGTCCGTCGATCGGCCTGCGGCTGCTCGAGGCAACCGGCCTCCTGCGCCAGGTCTCGGCGGAGCTCGCCGCCCAGCGTGGGCTGGCCCAGTCGAAAATGGCCGGCGAGGACCTCTGGGACCACACCGTCCGGACGGTCGATGCCGTGCCGCGTGACCTGCCCGTCGTGCGCCTGGCGGCCCTCGTTCACGACATCGGCAAGCCGGCCACCGCCGCCGATGGCCACTTCATCGGTCACGACGCCGTCGGCGGCGACCTGGCCGACGCGCTCCTGGGCCGGCTGCACTTCCCGCGGGTCGTGGTCGAGCGTGTCGGCCTGCTCGTCCGGAACCACATGTTCAGCTACGAGTCGAACTGGAGCGACACGGCCGTGCGGCGGATGATCGGGCGGATCGGCGAGCCGGCGCTCACCGAGCTCCTGGCCCTCCGGGCGGCGGATAATGTCGGCAGCGGCCTGCCGGCCGATGCCGGTGCGCTCGACGAGCTCCGAGCCCGGATTACAGAGCAGATCGAGGCGAAGGCCGTCCTCAACCGGGCCGGCCTCGTCATCGACGGGAACGACCTGATCAAGGAGCTCGGAGCCCGCCAGGGCCCGATCCTGGGCTCGATCCTCGACCGCCTCGTGGAGGTCGTCCTCGAGGACCCGGCTCGCAACGATCGGCCGACGCTCCTGCTCCTCGCCCAGGCAATGCTCGCGGAGGACGAATGATCGAGCTCATGCTCCAGGCGGAGCAGACCCTGGGCCTGGGCCTCGTCGACCAGGCCGAGCGGCTGTACGCCCAGGCCGCGGCCGCCGACCCAAAGAACGCGATCGCGGTCATCGGACTGGCCCGGGTCCAGCTCGAGCGCGGGGACGAGGCCGGGTCTCACGCCCTTGTCCTGCGCGCGCTGGCGATCGACCCGGAGAACGCCACGGCCCTCCGGATGGAGGCCCGCCTGCGCGAGGTCCTCGCCGGCGAAGGCCGTCCCGTGAGCCCGCCCCCACCACCGCCACCGCCGGCCGCGCCCCGGCACGGGCTGGTCGGCCGGCTGATCGGCCGCCGGCGATGAGGGTCCGATGAGAATCCTCGTCACCGGCGGGGCCGGCTACGTCGGGTCGGTCACCGTCGAGCGCCTGCTGGCCGCGGGTCACGCGGTGTGGGTCCTCGACGACGTCTCGACCGGCCATGCCGCTGCCGTCCCCCGGGAAGCCACGCTGACGGTGGCGAGCTACACCGATGAGGACCGGGTCACCAGGCTGCTCGTCGACAACTCGATCGAGGCCATCCTCCACTGTGCGGCGCGCTCGCTCGTCGGCGAGTCGATCCGGGAGCCGTCCATCTACTACCGGGCCAACGTCGTGGGCGGGGTCGCACTCCTCGAGGCCGCCCGTCGGGCAGGCGTCGGGCGGATCGTCTTCAGCTCGACGGCGGCCGTCTACGGCATCCCGGCAACGACTCCGATCACCGAGGCGGCGCCCCTCGACCCGATCAATCCGTACGGCGAGACGAAGCGGACCTTCGAGGTCGCGATGCGCTGGTACGGCGCCGCGTATGGCCTCCGGAGCATCAGCCTGCGCTACTTCAACGTCGCCGGTGCAAGCGAGCGCAACGGCGAGGATCACGATCCCGAGACGCACCTGATCCCGACGATCCTCGGGGCGGCTGCCTCCGGACAGCCGATGGCCCTCTTCGGGGACGACTACCCGACGCCCGACGGAACGCCGATCCGCGACTACATCCACGTCGAGGACCTGGCCAACGCCCACGAGCTCGCGCTCGCCGCGACCGGCGTGCCCCTCGAACCGGGCACCCCGCCGGCGGTCAGCCTCAATCTCGGCACGGGGACCGGCTTCAGCGTGCGCGACGTCATCGGGGCTGCCGAAGCCGCCGTCGGCCGGCCGATCCCCTACTCGACGGGACCCAGGCGGGCCGGCGACCCGCCGATCCTCGTGGCCTCGGCGGAGCGCGCGCGCGAGCTCCTCGGCTGGACGCCCCGCCGGGGAAGCCTTGCCGAGATGATCGGCTCAGCCTGGCGCTGGCGACAGGCGCATCCGGGCGGCTACGGAGAGACCCGGTGACCAACCGGTTCGACGGCCGGATCGCCCTGATCACGGGTGCCGGCAGTCCCACCGGCATCGGCTTCGCGACCGCCCGGCTGCTCGGACGCGAGGGCGCCCGGATCGCGATCGCCTCGACCACCGAGCGAATCGCCAGCCGGGTCTCCGAGCTTCGGGCCGCCGGGATCGCGGCCAGCGGCCATCTCGGCGACCTGACCCAGGACGGCGTCGCCGCCCGCATCGTCGCCGAGGCCCTGGCAGAGCATGGCAGGATCGACATCCTGGTCAACAGCGCCGGCATGACCTCGGTTGGTGAGCCCGACGTGGACCTCGCGCTGCTCGACACGACCGACGCGGAATGGGACCGGGTGATCGCCCTGAACCTGCGGACCGCCTTCAGCGCGACGCGGGCCGCCCTGCCCGCCCTCCTCGACGCATCGCCGGGCGGCCGGATCGTCTTCGTCTCGTCGGTCACCGGGCCGCTCGTGAGCAATCCGCGCTCGAGCGGCTACGCCGCAGCGAAAGCCGGCCTGACCGGACTCGCCAGGAGCCTGGCGGTCGAACATGGCCGGCGGGGCCTGACGGTCAACTGCGTCCTGCCGGGCTGGATCGCCAGCGGCTCACAGCTGCCCGAGGAGGTCGTCGCGGGAACGAACACGCCGGCCGGCCGGAGCGGGACCGTCGACGAAGTCGCCGAGGCGATCGCCTTCCTGGCCTCACCCGGAGCGAGCTATATCACCGGCCAGACCCTCGTCGTGGACGGGGGCAACGTGGTCCAGGAGTACAAGGGCCCGCCCGGCGACTACTACTGAAGCAGCTTCCTGAACGCCCGCTGAGAGAGCCCGATCCAAGCACGTCGTATCCTTGGGCCAATGAACGACTCGACCCAGACGGTGCGCACCGCGTGGCGCCCCCAGCGCTTCGGTCGCCACAACGTGCGCAAGGTCGTGGATCCGCTGATCGAGCCCGTGTGGGTGGGCGAACGGGTGCTCGTCCAGGTCGAGACGTCCGGCCCGCGAGCGGATGACCAGCCATTCGTCGTCATCCTCGACGAGGACGGCGACACGATCCAGAACTTTCCGGACGTCGAGGGCGGGCTGGGCGCGGCCGTCCGGGCGACGAACGTCGTGCTCGATGGCTACCTGACCGACCGGGTCGAGCGCGGCGCCGAGGACTCCAACCTGACCGGGGTCCAGCTGCCCAAGGCAACCGACATGACGCGCCAGCTCCTGATGGGCGGCGGTCGCCGACGCGAGGAGCTCACGCCGCTCGACCAGAGCAAGCCGGCCGACCCGCGGGTGCCGACCACGTTCGTCGCGGTGGACCTGCTGATGGTCGACGACCAGGAGCTCCTGGACGTCCCCCTGCTCGAGCGCAAGCGGGTCCTCGAGAGCGTCCTCGACGAGAACCAGTTCGTCCGGCGGGGCATCTACGTCCGCCCGCCGCTCGACCCGTGGCTCATCTCCTGGCGCTCGATCGGCTTCCATTCGGTCGCGTTCAAGGCGGCCAACGGCCGCTATCGCCCGGGCCTCGACAACGACGGCTGGGCGATCTCCCGGATCCCTACCCGCTAGTGGCTGACGACGGTCTCAGTGCCCCAATCCGGGAGCTGATCGAGCAGCTCGGCAAGGCCGACGTGATGGTCGGCATCCCGAGCTTCAAGAATGCCGCGACGATCGGCTATGTCGTCCGCGCCGCGCAGGCCGGGCTTGTCCAGTACTTCCCCGACCTGCGACCGGTCCTGGTCAACTCCGATGCCGGTTCGCCGGACGGGACCCAGCGGGTCGTCGCCGAGACCGAACCACCCGACTACATCGAGCGGATCCTGCTCCTCCGGCCGAAGAACCGGCTCGAGAAGGTGACCCTGACGTACCCCGAGGTCGACGGCACCGGCGGCAAGGGCGCGGCGCTCCGGACGATCTTCGAGATGGCCGCGGCCCTCAACGTGAGCGCCCTCGTCGTCGTCGATTCGGACCTGCGCTCGATCGTGCCGGAATGGATCGAGCTTCTGGCCGGACCGATCATCAAGGGCGGCTACGACTTCGTCGCGCCGCTCTACGCCCGTTACAAGTACGACGGGACGATCACGAACACGGTCACCTATCCGCTGACCCGGGCCCTCTACGGGCACCGGATCCGCCAGCCGATCGGCGGCGACTTCGGCGTCTCGGGCGACCTCGTCCGGCACTACCTCGAGCTCGACACCTGGGACAGCGACGTCAGCCGCTTCGGGATCGATATCTGGATGACGACCGAGGCCCTCGCCGGCGGCTTCGCGGTCTGCCAGGCACGACTCGGCGCGAAGGTCCACGACCCGAAGGATCCGGGGGCCGACCTTGGCCCGATGTTCCGGCAGGTCGTTGGCACCATCCTGCGGCTCGCCGCGCGCAGCCCTGAACGCTGGCTCGACATCCGCGGCTCGCACGACGTCCCGGCCTACGGGTTCGAGCGGATCGTCGACCCGCCGCCGCTCGAGGTGAACTCGCTGCGCCTCGTCTCGGAGTTCAACTCAGGCTCGATCGGGATGGCCGACACGTGGGCCCAGATGCTCGCGCCGGGGACCTTCGAGACGGTCCTCGAGCTGGCCCGCGAAGCCGGCACGCGCTTCGACGACGCGAGCCGCCGGCTGGGCGTCCACGGTGGCGACACGGGCGCTTCGGGCGGCAGCGGCTCGAGCGGCTCGGGTCCCGGCACGCACGAGATGGCCGACGCGCTGGCCGGCTTCCATTTCCCCGACGACGTCTGGTCGCGGGTCGTCTACGACCTCGTCGCCGCGGTCGGACGGATCGAGCGCGGCACCGACGACACCGACGCCCACAAGTCGGCCACGATCGACCGCTACGTCGCCGGCCTCGTGCCGATCTACTTCGGGCGAGTGGCGAGCTTCGTGATCGAGAACCGGGACATCACGACCGACGAGGCAGAGGAGCGCGTCGAGCGCCAGGCACGCGAGTTCGAGCTGCTCAAGCCGTACCTCGTCGAGCGCTGGAACGCCTCATGAACCGCACCCCGCTGCCGGCCCGGATCCTCATCCCGGTCGCGAACCCGGGAACCGCCGGCGAGCTCGTCCGGATCGGCGCCGCCCTCCTCGAGCCACGGGCCGGTGAGCTCCGCGCCCTGGGCATCGTGGAGGTCCCCGAGGGCATGCCGCTCTCGGAGGGCGCCACCCGGGCCCGTCACGCCCGGCGGCTCCTCCAGCGGGTCCTCGACTATGCCCCCGAAGGAATCCCGATCCACCCGCTGGTGCGGATCGCCCGGCATGCCGCGGAGGGGATCATCGAGGCGGCCAACGACGAAGAGGCCGACCTGCTGATCTTCGGCTGGGGCGGGCGCCACACGATCCATGCGAACGGCGACTCGACCCCCGACGGACCGCCCCGACGCGGCCGCTACCCGGCCGACTCCGCTTCCGTGGTGTCACCGACGATCGACCAGGTGGTCCGGGCGGCGCCGTGCGACATCGCCGTCGTCAAGCAGCGCGGCGCCACGGTCATCCGCCGGATCCTCGTGCCGGTCCGCGGCGGACCGCACGCGGAGCTGGCCCTCACGTTTGCCGACGCGATCGGCACCTACCACGGCGCGACGGTCACGGTCCTCCACGTCGTCCCGCCGGGGATCACCAGCGCCGTCCGGGCGCAGGCCGAGCGGGCCCTGGCCGCGTTCGTCAAGCAACACGTCCACGGCGCCGCCGAGCCGCTCGTCCGCGAGGCGGCCAACGTGCGCACGGCGATCCTCCGGGAAGCGGACCGGGCCGACCTCGTCGTCGTGGGGGCCTCGGCATCGCCGGCCGAGGGCGGCCCCGATGCGCACCTGTTCGGCTCGCTGCCCGAGGCGATCGCCACCCGGGCGCGACCGACGGTCGTCGTCGTCAAGACCCGCGAGACGATCGGCCGGCTGACCTTCGAGAAGCTCGCCGAACGCGCCGAGACGCTGGCCGCCGCCGACCGGGCCGCCGAGGAGGCCCGAGCCGTGCCGACGAGGGTCGAGCGCTGGTTCGGCGAGTCGAACTTCCACCACGCCGAGTTCGCCGACCTGCGTCGCCTGGTCCAGCTCAAGGAGAAGCAGGGCCTGACGATCAGCCTCGTCCTGCCGACCCTCAACGAGGAGGAGACGATCGGGCCGATCGTCAGCCGGGCGATCCGCGAGATGATGGGCCGCGTCCCGCTCCTCGACGAGATCCTCGTGATCGATTCGTCGTCGACCGACCAGACCCGTGAGATCGCCGAAGCCGAGGGTGCCCGGGTGGTCCGCCACCCCGACGTCCTCGAGCGCTACGGCAGCTTCCGGGGCAAGGGCGAGGCGCTCTGGAAGAGCCTCTACGAGACCAGCGGCGACCTGATCGTGTGGGCCGACACGGACGTCCGCAACTGGCATCCGCGGATGGTCTACGGGACGCTCGGGCCGCTCCTGACGGAGCCCCGCCTGCAGTACGTCAAGGGCTACTACCAGCGTCCGATCGTCGAGGCCGGCGTGCTCAAGGAGGGCGGCGGCGGGCGGGTCACCGAGCTCGTCGCGCGACCGCTGATCAACCTGTTCTACCCCGAGCTGTCCGGCTTCATCCAGCCGCTCTCCGGCGAGTACGCCGGTCGCCGCTCGCTGCTCGAGACGCTGCCGTTCTTCACCGGCTACGCGGTGGAGATCGGCCATCTCATCGACGCCCACGAGCGCGTCGGCCTCGAGGGCCTCGGCCAGGTCGACCTCGAGCGCCGGGTCCATCGCAACCAGGAGCTCGAGGGCCTCAGCCGGATGAGCTTCGTGATCCTCCAGGCGGTGATGAAGCGTCTCGAGGAACGGCGCAAGGCGCGCCTCTTCGCCGAGCTCGGCTCCACGATGAAGCTGCCCCGCTCCGGCCATGGCCGGCTGGGCCTCGAGGTCATCGAGCTCGCGGACCAGGAGCGACCGCCGATGATCCGGATCCCGGAGTACCTCGAGAAGCGGGCGGCCGAGACCCGCGGGTGACCACGGTCCTGTTCGCACCGGACTCGTTCAAGGGCTCGCTCAGCTCGGTCGAGGTTGCCCGGGCCCTCGCGGATGGCTGGCGCCGGGCACGCCCCGACGACGAGCTGCTGCTCACGCCGCTGGCGGACGGTGGCGAAGGGACGCTGGCCGCGATCGCCGCCGCCGGCGGCTGGCAGGCGATGACCTCGCCGACGGTCGATCCGATCGGCCGGCCGATCGACGCCGCCTGGCTCCGTTCCGCCGACGGCACCCGCGCCGTGGTCGAGATGGCCGCGGCGTCGGGGCTCTCGCGGCTGACCCTCGCCGAGCGTGACCCGCTCGGAGCGACGACGGTCGGCACGGGACTCCTCCTGCGAGCGGTCCTCGACGCCGGCCCGCGCCGGATCGTCCTGGGAATCGGCGGCAGCGCAACCAGCGATGGCGGCGCCGGGATCCTCGATGCGCTCGGGGCGTGGGTCGAGCCGGATCGGGTCGACCTCGTCGGACTCGACGCTCGCCTCGGCGCCCTCGACTTGCTCGTCGCCTGCGACGTCACGAACCCGCTCCTCGGGCCCGAAGGGGCCGCTGCGACCTACGGTCCGCAGAAGGGTGCGACCCCGTCCGACGTCGAGACGCTCGATGCCCGCCTGGCGGCATATGCCGACCTGCTCGAAGCGGCGACCGGGCGGCGCGAGCGCGACACGCCCGGGGCCGGCGCGGCGGGCGGCGTCGGATTCGGCCTCTTGTGCCTCACCGACCGGTTCCACTCGCTGTCGCTCGAGCCGGGTGTCGACCTGATCGCCGGCGAGGTCGACCTCGACGAGAAGCTCGCCCGGGCCGACCTCGTGATCACCGGCGAGGGCCGGATCGACGCCCAGACCGCCTTCGGCAAGACCGCCCTCGGTGTCGCCCGGCGCGCCCAGGCGGCTGGGGTTCCGTGCATCGCCGTCGGCGGCGGTGTCGAGGCGGCCGGCGTCGCCGCCCTGGCGACAGTCGGAGCCGAGGTCCGGCCCGTCCACCTTCAGCCGATCGCCGTCGCCGAGGCGATGGCCCAGGGAGCGGCGCCGTTGGCCACCTGCGGCGAGCGCCTGGCCCGGGAGGCCACGTGGCTCGCGGCGTGACGGCGGCGCGCCGACCCGTGAAGCGCCGGCGCAAGCCGGCCGATCCCGCGAACGCCTGGGCCAAGCGTCTCGCCCGGACGCGGCCGAACCTCGTGAGCGACGTGCTCGACGGGCTGGCCGGGCTGTACGGCCATCCCACCTGGGCGCGGCGGCTCGGCCCGACGAGTGAGCTGATCCTGACGATCCTCAGCCAGAACAGCGCCGACACGAATGCCGAGCGGGCCTTCGAATCGCTCCGCGGGGCGTTCCCGTCGAGCGAGCCCGTCGAGCGCCACGAGGCCGGCC
>JANWLH010000165.1 GCA_025450915.1 Candidatus Limnocylindrales bacterium
CAGGTTGGGACGATTGTCGCCACCAGGCGCGTTGTGGCGAGGCCAGGGCTGAAATCGGACTTGCCGAACCGGCCGATGCCGGGATTCGTGCAGGGATCCGATGAGCCAGAACCACGTTTCGGCCCCCCAGGTCCTCCAGGTCCGACGTTGTGCGTCCCCTGGCGATATGCGTCCCAGGTCGGGCGACCTGTGCGTCTCCCGATCGGGCCTGTTTCGGCCGAGATCCGACCGTAAGGTCGATTTGGCTCGACATTTGGCGACAAGGTCCGGCGGCAGGGGGTGGAGGACTCGCACGGCGTGGACCTGGCATCACTCGACGACCTTGACGAACCCGCTCGCCTCGTGGATGGAGCAGGCAGCGGCCATCCCCGGCTTCGGGAAGAGAGGCTGATCGCGGCGCGGGTCGGCGGCCGTCGCGGGGCTGCTCCGACCCGATTCGCGTCGGCCCTGCGTCCGTGGGGGCCAACCGTTCGCGGCCGTCCTCCATTCGTGCCCGCCCGAGGTTTGGACGGATGTCGCGGGCGAACGCGTTATCGCCGGTATCGAGGTCGAGTCGGGCTCTGCGCGACGAGTTCCAGCCAGATTCGTGCACGCATCCGGCCCCAGCGGGGCCCGATTCGCTCTCCCTCGAGGCCCTCAGCTGGCGTAATGCGTCTCCTGTCGACAACCGTCCCAAGTCCAGGCGCCGCCGCCGGCCGTGTGCGCCCCGAGGCGCCCGACTGGACCGACGCCGAGCCCGGGATCGAAGAACCCCGTTCGGCGATCGAACGGGGTTCGGGGTTGGGCGATCCGCCGCGTACGGCGGGCACGGGCTCAGCTGGCGGCGGGCTCGACCGGCGCCGGCGTGGCCGGCTTGCTGAAGTCGGCGAGGCCGAACTGCTGCTCGAGCTGCTCCATCGGCCGGAAGCCGACGACGCCCATGGGCTGCTGGCCGGGCCGGAAGAAGGCGATCGTCGGGATGCTCATGATCCCGTACTTCTGAGACAGGCTGGGGTTGGCGTCCACATCAACCTTGACCACGTCCACGGTGCCGTCGTACTTGGCGGCGATCTTCTCCATCTCCGGGGCGACCATCTTGCACGGCCCGCACCAGGTCGCCCAGAAGTCGACCAGGACCGGGCGCTCGCTGTTGATGACCATCTCGTCGAAGGTTGCGTCGGTGACTACTTTGATCTCGGCCATCAGGCCACGATCCTTTCTCCCGCTGCTAGCGGGCAAACGTCTGAATGAGCTGGTACGCCTCGAGGACGCGCGGGTCCGCGAGGCGGTAGTAGATGGTGGTGCCCTCTCGCCGGCTCGTGACAAGCCCGGCGCTGCGGAGGACGGCAAGATGCTGACTCATGTTCGGGACCTGGCAGCCGACCTGGGCTGACAGGTCCCCGACCGACTGCTCGCCACGGGCGAGGCATTCCAGGACGCACAGCCGCTTGGGATCGGCCAGGGCCCGCCCGACGGCCGCAAAGCGCTGCCGCTCGAGCTCGGATGACGGTTGCACCTGATCCATTGCGAGGACTATATCACCTTGTTGCGCAACTGCGCAAGTGTTGATCGGCGGCCCGCTCCCGGTACCCTTGAGCAATGGCCCACGAATTCATCTACACGACCTACAGGCTGGCCCGGCACTACCCGCCCGACCGGACCGTCCTCGAGAACATCTCGATCTCGTTCTACCCGGGCGCCAAGATCGGGGTCATCGGCTCGAACGGAGCAGGCAAGTCGAGCCTGCTGCGGATCATGGCCGGCCTCGACGACGGGTTCAGCGGCGAAGCTCGCCTCACCCCCGGGTTCACGGTCGGCTACCTGGCCCAGGAGCCCGAGCTCGACCCAGCCAAGGACGTCCGGGGCAACGTCCTCGACGGGGTCCGCGAGGTCCATGCCCTGATCGAGAGCTACAACGCCGTCATGGCCCGCTGGTCGGAGCCCGACGCCGACTACGACGCGATCGGCAAGGAGCAGGCGGCCCTCGAGGACCGGATCGCCGCGACCGACGCCTGGAGCCTCGAGCGCAACGTCGAGATCGCGATGGACGCGCTGCGCTGCCCACCGGACGATTCCCGCGTCACGACGCTATCGGGCGGCGAGAAGCGCCGGGTGGCGCTGTGCCGGCTCCTGCTCAGCCACCCCGACCTGCTCCTCCTCGACGAGCCCACGAACCACCTCGACGCCGAATCCGTCGAGTGGCTCGAACGGTTCCTCCAGGAGTACTCGGGGACGGTGGTGGCGATCACCCATGATCGGTACTTCCTCGACAACGTCGCCCAGTGGATCCTCGAGCTCGATCGCGGCCGGGGGATCCCGTTCGAGGGCAACTACTCGAGCTGGCTCGAGCAGAAGCTCGCCCGCCTGGCCGGCGAGGAGCGCGCCGGCGAGGCCCGCCAGCGGACGCTCGCACGCGAGCTCGAGTGGGTCCGCCTGGCGCCCCGCGCCCGGCAGGCCAAGGGCAAGGCCCGCCTGGGTGCCTACGAGAAGCTCCTCGCCGAGGCCAACGACGCCAAGGGCGCGGCGCGCGAGCTCGAGATCGCCATCCCATCGGGACCCCGGCTGGGAGAGACGGTCATCGAGGTCAAGGACCTCAGCAAGGGGTTCGGCGACAACCTGCTGATCGATGACCTCACGTTCTCACTGCCCAAGGCGGGCATCGTCGGCGTCATCGGCGCGAACGGGGCCGGCAAGACGACGCTGTTCCGGATGATCGTCGGCGAGGAAACGCCCGACCGCGGCACGATCACGATCGGCGACACCGTCCAGCTCGAATACGTCGACCAGAGCCGCGACGACCTGCGTGCCGACGCGACGGTCTACGAGGAGATCAGCGGCGGCAACGAGTTCATCAGGATCGGTCCGCGCGAGCTGCCCGCCCGGGCCTATGTCTCGAGCTTCAACTTCAAGGGCACCGACCAGCAGAAGCCCGTCGGCAAGCTCTCGGGCGGGGAGCGCAACCGGGTCCACCTGGCCAAGCTCCTGAAGTCCGGCGGCAACGTCCTCCTCCTCGACGAGCCGACGAACGATCTCGATGTCGACACGTTGCGGGCCCTGGAGGCCGGTCTCGAATCGTTCCCGGGCTGCGCGGTCGTGATCAGCCACGATCGCTGGTTCCTCGACCGGATCGCCACCCACGTGCTGGCCTTCGAAGGCGACAGCGTCGTGCGCTGGTTCGAGGGCAACTTCACCGAATACGAAGCCTTCCGCCATCGCGAGCTGGGGACCGCCGCCGACCAGCCCCACCGGATTCGCTACAAGCGCCTGGCCAAGTAGCCCGACGCGGAGCGCCCTCGCGCCCGGTCCTGACATACTCCCGGGCATGCCCGACCACATCGTCAGCCTCGCCCAGATCAGGGACGCGCGCCCGTTCGTGGCCAGCCGCGTCCACCGGACGCCGATGCTCAGCTCCGCCACGGCCGCCGCGTTCCTCGAGCGGGCGTCAGGCACGAAGGTCGCCGATGGGCGGATCTACCTGAAGGCTGAGCATCTCCAGAAGACGGGCTCGTTCAAGCCTCGAGGCATGACCTGGAAGATCGAGTCGCTGACCGCGGACGAGCGCCGGCGCGGGATCATCACCCTGTCTGCCGGCAATGCGGCGCAGGCGTACGCCTGGGCCGGCCGGACCGCGGGCGTTCCGGCCACCGTGGTGATGCCGGCCGCGGCGGTTCGTTCGAAGGTCGATGCCTGTCGCGGCTACGGGGCCGAGGTGGTCCTCCTTGGTGCCAACGTCGGCGAGGCGCTGGTCGAGATGGAGCGGGTCCGCGACGCCCGCGGCCTCACGTATTGCCATCCGTTCGACGACCCGTTCGTGATCGCCGGTCACGGCTCGATCGGGCTCGAACTGCTCGAGGACCTGCCTGAGGTCGACGTCGTCGTGGTCGGCGTCGGCGGCGGTGGACTGATCTCGGGGATTGCGGCCGCCCTGAAGGAGTCCCGGCCGGGGATCCGCGTCTACGGCGTCGAGCCCGAACGCTCGAACGCGCTGTCGCTGGCGCTCGAGCGCGGTGAGATCGTCCAGATCCAGCCGGTGAGCATCGCCGACGGGCTCGGCGCGCCGTTCGCCGGCCAGTGGACGCTGGCGATGGTCCAGCACTACGTCGATGGGATCGTCCTGCTCGACGACCCGGCGATCATGGCCGGCATGCGTTTCGCCGCCGAACGGATGAAGCAGCTCTTCGAGCCCGCCGGCGCAGCCGCCCTTGCGGCGCTCCTCACGGGCAGGCTTCCGGTCCGCTCCGGCGAGCGGGTCGCGCTGATCGCGTCCGGCGGCAACGTCGAGCTCAGCCGCGTCGGCGAGTTCTTCGCCGGCGCGAGCGCCCTGCCCGGGGCCTAGTCGAAGCCGAGCTCGTCGAGGCGATCGTCGTCGATCCCGAGGTGGTGGGCGAGCTCGTGGATCACCGTTCGCCGGACCTCCACGGCGAGCCTCGCCGGATCGCGGAAATCGGCCTCGAGGGGCAGGCGGAAGAGCGTGATCCTGTTGGGCACGATCGCCAGGTCGGCGCCCCAGGCGGTTCGCGGCACGCCTTCGTACAGGCCGTAGAGCTCGCCGCCCGGACGGACGCCGCCGGCATCGAGCTGTTCGTCGGACGCCTCGTCCTCGATCACGATCGCGACGTCGCGCAGCGCGGATCGAAACCGCTCGGGGATCCCGGCGATCGCCAGGTCGACGAGCCGCTCGAATGACGGCGGGCGCGCGCCGGGCGGCAGGATCGTCGGCGGCAGGCTCGAGAGGGGATGGGCAGCGCGGCTTCCGCGGCGGTGCTTGGGCATGAGGTCCGTATCCTAGGGCGGATGGACGCAGGATCCGGCCGGCCCGAGCCCGAGGGCTTCCTCGTCGAGATCGTGCCCGGCGAGCGGATCCACTTCCTCGACTGGGGCGGCCCGGCGGTGGCCGAGGCGAGGGCGAACCCGGTCCTCCTCGTGCATGGCCTCAACGCCACCGCCTGGGCCTGGACCGCGGTCGCGCGGCGCCTGCGCGAGGCCGTCCAGACGGTCGCGATCGACCTGCGCGGCCACGGCCTCTCCGATGCCCCGACCTCGGGCTACAACACGGAGCAGCTCGGCGAGGACGTCGTGGCCGTGGCCGAGGGCGCCGGCCTGCTGCCCGGACCGAGCGGCCGGGTTGTCCTGGCCGGCCACGGCTATGGGGCGATCGTGGCAGCCTGGGCCGCCGGGCGCCTCGGGGCCCGCTGTGCCGGGATCGTGCTCGTCGACGGCGGCTGGCAGGACCTCGCCGCCGAGACCGGAATGACGCCCGACGAGTGGCTCCGGGAGCTCGAGGAGCCGCCCGGAATCTTCAGCTCGATGGCGGTCTACCTCGACGATCGCCGAGCCTTCGATCCGCCAAGCTGGGACGCCGACCAGGAGCAGGCCGCGCGGAGCACCGTCGTCGAGGTGCCCGCGGGCAAGGTGGTTCCGGCGGTCCGGCCGCATGCCCTCGCCGCCTCGGTCGAGGCGATGTTCACCTACCAGCCGCAGGCAACCCTGGCCCACCTTGCGATCCCGGTCGTCGTGCTCCTGGCCGCGACCGAGGACGTCCCGGGGCGCCGGGCGGCGCTCGATGCGATCGACCGGGCCCGGGCGGCCGTCAGCCTCGACCCGCTTCGGCGGATCGATCTCTCGAGCGTCGGCCACAACCTGCCGCGCTACCGGCCCGGCGAGGTGAGCGAGGCGATCCTGGGGCTCGCCAGGGAACCAGCCGGCCGCTGACACCGTCCTCCGCCTGAGCCGATCCTCCGGAATCGGGCAGGGGAGCTTCGAAGATGACTCGATCGATCAGCCGGCGACGGGTCGCCGTTTCACTCGGTGCCGCAGCCATCGTCGTGGCCCTGGCCGCCTGTTCCGGGAGCGCGGCCAACGGCGCGCCCGGCGACTTCTCTGGGTCGTCGACAGGTGGCGGCCTGCCGGCTGCCTCGGAGGCCCCGGACGTGACCCGCGACGGCGCCGGCGGCCTGGTGTCGTCACCGCCCACCGACCAGGCGGTGACGGTCGACCCGAACACCTACATCGTCCGGACCGGCTCGATGTCGATCGAGGTTCCGAAGATCGATCCGGCGCTCGTCGCGGTGCGCACGGCGATCGTCGGGCTGGGCGGCTACGTGAGCGATTCGGACCAGTCCAACGACGCCGACAAGGCAGCCGCCTCGGTGACCTACCGGATCCCGGTGGCCCGCTGGCAGGACGCGCTCGACGCGATCACGGGGATCGCCGCCAAGGTCGATTCGGCGAAGTCCAACGCGACCGAGGTGACGGGCCAGGTCCTCGACCTCGGCGCCCGGATCGACAACCTCAAGACGACGGAGCTCGCCCTCCAGTCGATCATGGCCAGGGCGACCAAGATCAGTGATGTCCTGGCCGTCGAGGCGCAGCTCAGTGACGTGCAGGGCCAGATCGAGCAGCTCAGCACCCAGCAGGCCCACCTCAAGGATTCAGCGTCGCTGGCGACGCTGACCGTCGGGTTCGCCCTCCCGCCGACGCCCGAGACGATCCAGACCTCGCGCGGCTGGGACCCGGGCGCCCAGCTGGACCAGGCCAGCTCAGCCCTGCTCGCGATCGGCCAGGCGCTCGCGTCGGCCGGCATCTGGCTTGTCGTCGTGGGCCTGCCGGTGGGCCTCGCCGTCCTGGTCGTCCTGGCCCTGGCGTTCTTCCTCGCCCGGCGGATCCGCCGATCCGGGCCGCCGGCCCAGGTGATGGTCCCGCCGACCGAGGGCTGACGATCGGGGTACCATCGCGGCCCACGCTCTGGAGCCGCCGCGGATGCCCATCCTCCCCGACCACGTCCGGTCGATCGTCACCGAGATCGAGACCGACATCGGTGACCCGACCCTGGCCGACGGCGAGCCGCGCGTCGACTGGGCGGCGGACTCGGACCCGATCGAGCGCGCCGTCCGCGACATCCTGACCGAGGTCGGCGAGGACCCCGATCGGGCGGGCCTGCGCCGAACGCCCGAGCGGATCCACCGGATGTACCACGAGCTGACGGCCGGCTACCACGTGGATCCGGAACGGCTGGTCAACGGGGCCGTCTTCGCTGTCGACTACAGCGAGATGGTGGTGGTCAAGGGGATCGAGTTCTACTCGCTCTGCGAACACCACCTGCTGCCGTTCTTCGGGACCGCTGCGGTCGGCTACCTGCCCCGCGACCGGGTCATCGGCCTCTCGAAGATTCCCCGGATCGTCGAGATGTACGCCCGTCGCCTCCAGGTCCAGGAGCGGCTCACCCAGGAGATCGCCGACTTCCTGATGGCACGAATCGACCCGCTCGGAGTCGGCGTGGTCATCGAGGCGCAACACCTGTGCACCGCGATGCGCGGCGTGCGTAAGGGCGGCACGACGATGGTCACGAGCGCCGTGCTCGGCCAGTTCCGGCGGAGCCAGCGCTCGCGCGACGAGTTCCTCGCCCACCTCGAGCGTGGCGACAACCGCCGCTGAGGCCAGGGCTCGACGAGGCCACGCCTCGAGCCTGGGCACGCGCCGTGCCCGGCCAGTCGATCCGTTCTAGCGAGTGTCCACGGTCAGGCGGTTCGCCCCGCCACTGAGTTCGATCTCGTAGCGGTCCGCGGTCGTGGCGAAGCCCTTCGTCTCGTAGCCGACCTCGCCCGCCGGGTGGATCGGTCCGTCGCCCTCGAAGACCACGTCGCCCTTGCCGTGGACCTGCTCGCCGTCGACGGTGACCTTGTTGGCGCCGCCCCGGATTCGCAGGCGGAGCGCCGTCCCCGTCGGTCGGTGGAGGGCCAGGTCATGGGCGCCGCCACTGAGCCGGATCGGAACCACGGCGCGTGGGGCGGGCAGGTTCAGGTCCACCTTGCTCACGCCGCCCGCGGCCTCGAGGCTGGACAGCTGGAGCCGGGCCAGGTCGCCGGTCAGGCGCGATACGCCGCCGCGGAGCTCGATCGCCCAGGGCACCTGGCTGTTGAGGGCAATGTCGGCCCGATCGTCGCGCCAGTGGGCCGAGGCCTCGATCAGCTGGCCCGCGATCTGGGCCCGCCACTCGAACCACGACCGCTTGCCGTACCGGACCGTGACCGTGCCCTCGCGGACACGGACCTTGGGGATCGCCCCCCGGAATTGGGCGCGATAGAGCGAGCCGAGGCTGGCGTCCGCGCGCAGGGTGACGAAGGGGGCGCCGGACACGAACACGAGCCGGCCGCTGGCGACGCCGCCCAGTGGCGCGGTCGACGACGAATCGGCAGCTGCCCCGGCCGGCGTCGCTCCGAGGTCGGTCGTCTGGGCCTGGCTCACCGCCAGGCTCCGCTCCAGGTAGTCCGCGATGAGCTGGAGCTGGTCGTCGGTGTAGCGCTCGATGGCACGCCGGGTGGCCGTTCGAAGCGCGGCGTATTGTGCGCCGACCTCCTCGACCCGCTCCGCAATCGGCTCGAGGATCACCCGCCGCCGGTCAACGGGGTCGGAGGCCCGCCGGATGAAGCCGGACTGCTCGAGCCGGTCGATCATCCGGGTTGCCGCCCCGGTCGTAAGCCCAGTGAGCTCGGCAATCTGGCCCGCGGTTGCGCGGCCGAGGGAGGCGAGCTGCTCCAGGGCGTAGACATCGGTCAGGGCGAGACCGTGCCGATCGGCGACGGCCTGGCTGAAGCGGATGCCCTGGCCGGCCAGCTGCCGCGTTGCGCCGACCACGGCATCGAGCAGGTCCGCCCGCTCGCTCGTCTCGCTTGACACTGGTTTGCTCCTCTGACTATCATCTGCACTGAGCAGATATATAGTAGCGCAACGACAAGACGATAGCAGACGACCAGGAGTGCCACATGACCCAAGAGGTTCCAGCGCGATGACCATCGATCCCAACGCCAGCTCGATCATCCTTACTCGCGACCTGCGCAAGACGTTCAAGGGCCGGGCCGGAGCCGTCGAAGCGGTCAAGGGCGTCGACCTCGACGTCAAGGCCGGCGAGATCTTCGGCTTTCTCGGCCCGAATGGCGCGGGCAAGACCACGACCCTGCGGATGCTCGCGACGCTCATTCCGCCCACCTCGGGCGAGGCCACCGTCGCCGGCGTCGATCTGCTGCGCGATCCCGCCCGGGTCCGCCAGCAGATCGGCTACGTCGCCCAGGGCGGGGGCAGCGATCCGCTGATGACCGGCCGGGGCGAGCTCGTGATCCAGGGCCGGCTCTTCGGCATGAGCCGCAGGCAGGCCGAGGCCCGGGCGACCGAGGTCCTGGCGGCGCTCGAGCTGACCGATGCCGCGCGCCGGACGACCGGCACCTACTCGGGCGGGATGCGCCGCCGGCTCGACATCGGGATGGGCATGGTCCACAAGCCGAAGCTGCTCTTCCTCGATGAGCCGACGACCGGCCTGGATCCCCAGGCCCGGGCCAACCTGTGGGACGAGGTCCGCAAGCTGCGGGAGGGCGGCACGACCGTCTTCCTGACGACCCACTATCTCGAGGAGGCCGACATCCTGTGCGATCGGGTCGCGATCATCGACCATGGCACGATCGTGGCCGAGGGCACCCCGGCCGAGCTCAAGAAGGCGATCGCCGGTGATGTCATCACCCTCGGCATCGCCGATCACGAGCGCGTCCTGACCCTCGTCAGGGCCGAGCCGTACGTCCGAGAAGCAAACGACGGCGATGAGGACGGCCTCGTCCGGCTGTACGTCGACGAGGGCGACCGGGCGCTCCCGCAGCTCCTCCGCCTCCTCGACGGGGCCGGCATCTCACCCCAGACGATTGCCCTGAGCCGGCCGAGCCTGGACGACGTGTTCCTGCGCAAGACCGGCCGCTCGCTGCGCGAAACCGCGGCCTGAAGGAGATGAATCCAATGAACGTCGCTCGCGACACCTGGCTGATCTTCGAACGCTCGATGTTCCTGACCCTGCGCAATCCGGTCTGGATCATCGTCGGCCTGCTCCAGCCGTTCCTGTACCTGGTCCTCTTCGGACCGCTCCTCAAGAGCATCGCCGAAAGCACCCCGGGCTTCCCGCCCGGCGGCGCGTTCAATATCTTCGTACCGGGGCTGCTGATCCAGATCGCCCTGTTCGGCGCCGCCTTCGTGGGCTTCGGATTGATCTCCGAGATGCGCAGCGGGGTGGTCGAACGGATGCGGGTCACGCCGCTCAGCCGGTTCGCGATGCTCTTCGGGCGGGCCCTCCGGGACGTCGTGATCCTCGATGTCCAGGCGCTCGTCCTGATCGTCATCGCCATCCCGTTCGGGCTCAGGATCGACCTTGCCGGCCTGGTCGTCGCCCTCTCCCTGCTCTCGCTCATCGGCCTGACCATGGCGCCGTTGTCGTACACCCTGGCCCTGATCCTCAAGAGCGAGGATGCCCTCGCCCCGCTGGTCACGACGATCTCGCTGCCGCTCCTGCTCCTGTCGGGCATCCTCCTGCCCCTGACCCTGGCCCCGGACTGGCTCCAGACCCTGGCCAGGATCAATCCCCTGAGCCACGCCGTGGACGCGATCCGGGCGTTGTTCAACGGCCACTTCGGCGACCCGAGCGTCGGGTTCGGGGTTGCCCTGATGACGGTCCTCGCGATCCTGGCCCTGGCCGTCGCCTCGCGCACCTTCGGGCGCTCGGCCGCCTGAGCGGGCAGCCTACAATCGGTCCATGACGGAACGGCCCATCAAGGTACTGATCGCCAAGCCCGGCCTCGACGGCCACGATCGCGGCGCGAAGGTCCTCGCCAGGGGCCTTCGCGACGAGGGCTTCGAGGTCGTCTACACGGGCCTGCGCCAGACGCCCGAGATGGTCGCGACGGCCGCCCTCCAGGAGGACGTCGACATCGTCGGCCTGTCGATCCTGTCGGGCGCCCACATGACCCTGGTGCCGCGGATCTGCCAGCTCCTCCAGGCCGAGGGTCTGGCAGATGTCCTGGTCACGGCCGGCGGGATCATCCCCGACGACGACGTGCCGGCCCTCAAGGCGGCCGGTGTCAGTGCCGTCTTCGGCCCCGGCACGACGATCTCCGAGGTGGCCAGCTACTTCCGGGCAAACGCCCGACCGCGCGAGTAGCGTGGGCTCGCCGGCCGAGGCAGCCGCCGAGCTCTGCTCGACCGCCCTGGCGGGAGACCGCCGATCGCTGGCCCGGCTCCTCACGGCCGTCGAGAACCGGACGCTGGTGGCCGAGGGTGCCCTGCGCCGCCTCTACCCGTTGGCCGGCCGCGCGCATCTCGTGGGGATCACCGGGCCGCCGGGCGCCGGCAAGAGCACGCTCGTCGCGGCCCTGGTCGGGCACCTCCGAGCGGCTGGCCGGACGGTCGCGGTCGTCGCCGTGGACCCGTCGAGCCCGATCACCGGCGGGGCGATCCTCGGCGACCGCGTCCGGATGCAGGCCTACGCCGGGGATCGCGACGTGTTCATCCGTTCGATGGCCGCTCGGGGCCATGCCGGTGGGCTCGCTTCGACCACCGGCGCGGCCTGCGCGGTCCTCGACGCCGTCGGCTTCGAGATCGTGATGATCGAGACGGTGGGCACCGGCCAGAGCGAGGTGGAGGTGGCCGCGGCGGCCGACACGACGGTCGTCCTCGAGGCACCGGAGATGGGTGACGAGGTCCAGGCGATCAAGGCGGGCCTGCTCGAGGTCGCCGACCTCGTGGTCGTGAACAAGGGCGACCGGCCCGGAGCCCAGCGAACCGCGAGCCAGCTGCGGGCGATGCTCGGCGGTGGGCGGCGGGGCATCCACGGTCCGCCGGTCCTGATCACGACGGCGGCAACCGGCGCCGGCGTCCCCGAGCTGCTCGCCGCGATCGATCGCCGGCGTGGCGAAGGCGCCCTCGACGATGGGGGAGCGACGCGGCTCGCCCGGGCCGAGGCAGAGGTCAGTGGCGCCCTCGGCGACCGGATCCGTCGGCGGCTCGACGAGCCGGGCATGGCCCTGGCGCGGGGGGCCGCCGTGCGCGAGGTTGCAGCCCACCGGATCGATCCATACACCGCCGCCGACGAGCTCCTGGCGAGCCTCCTCGGCGTCGAGACGGGGAGCAGCCGATGACGATCGAGCGAGTGTTCGTGGCAGGCGCCGGGTTGATGGGCCACGGCATTGCCCAGGTCCATGCGGCCATCGGCAAGGAGGTCCTGCTCTACGAGCCGGACCTGGCTCGGGCCGTTGCCGGGCGCGACCGGATCGCCGGCAACCTGGAGCGTTCGGTGGCCAAGGGCCAGCTCGATGCAGCGGCTCGTGATGCGACCCTCGCCCGGATCACGCCGACCGATCGGCTGACGGACGTGGCCGATGCCGACCTCGTCGTAGAGGCGGTCTTCGAGGATCTCGCCGTCAAGCAGGCGTTGTGGGCGGCGATCGACAGCCTCGCGCCGGCGGGGGCGATCTTCGCCTCGAACACCAGCTCGATCGCAATCGCCGACCTGGCGGCATCGGTCGGCGAGTCGCGCCGGCCGCAGTTCGTGGGGATGCACTTCTTCAGCCCCGTGCCCGTGATGCGCCTCGTCGAGCTGATCCGGAGCTCGGCCACCTCCGACGCCACCGAGGCGGCGATCCGCGGATTGGTCGCCGAGCTGGATGCGCACGGGCGGGAGCGTGACGGCGCCAAGCCGTGGGTGATGATCGTCTCGGCCGACCGGCCGGGGTTCATCGTCAACCGGATCCTCATGCCGTTCCTGGCCGAGGCGATCCGGGCTCTCGAAGAGGGCCTGGGCACGGCCGATGACATCGACACGGGCGCGAAGCGGGGCCTGAACCACCCGATGGGGCCGCTGGAGCTGGCCGACTTCATCGGCCTCGATGTCTGCCTGGGCGTGATGCGCGTGCTGCATGCGGGCCTCGGGGATGAGCGCTTCGCCCCGCCGCGGATGCTCGAGGAGCTCGTGTCGGCCGGCCACCTCGGCCAGAAGACCGGCCGCGGCTTCCACACCTACCCGCGCTGAGGACCCGGGCCCGACCTCGGTTCTGGTCGAGGCCTCCGCTCGGGTCAGCGCGGCCCGGACTTGGGACAGATGTCGCCACGGGGCGCATTACGGGCTCCCGGATCGGCTGACCGCGTCGCGCCGCTTCAGATCCATCCCCGAATGAGCACGATCGAGGCAACGTTCGGCCTCGCCATGGCCGTCTACCGACGATAACGCGCCCTCCCGCGACATTCCTCCCGTCCTGGAGCGCGGCAAGCGCCCGGCGGCGTCGCGGAGCTGCCCGGGCCGGAACCGCCGCCTCGCTGAGCCCGGTGTAGATTCGGAGCCATGACCCATCACGAAACCGGCCGCGACGGCCGCGACGGCCCCGACGGGCAGGTCTTCATCGTCAGTGCCCGGCGCACGCCGATCGGCAAGTTCGGCGGCGCGCTCAAGGACGTCCGAGCGACCGAGCTGGGTGGCGTTGCCATTCGCGCGGCGCTTGAGGTGGCCGGCCTGCCCGAGGGCACGCCCATCGACGAGGTGCTGATGGGCCAGGTGCTCCAGGCCGGTGCCGGCCAGGCGCCGGCCCGCCAGGCGGCCCTGGCCGGTGGCCTGCCCGACACGACCAGTGCGACGACGATCAACCGGGTCTGCGGCTCGGGGCTCAAGGCGATCATGCTGGCCGCGGCCGAGATCCGGGCGGGCGACGCGAGCGTCGCCGTGGCCGGCGGGATGGAGAGCATGAACGGGGCGCCGTTCCTGCTGCCCGGCGCCCGTTTCGGCTATCGCCTCGGCGATTCGACCGTCGTCGACTCGGCCGTCCACGACGGCCTGTGGTGCGCCTTCGAGGATTGCCACATGGGTACCCATGCGGAGCGCGTCGCGATCCGCGATGTCGTCAGCCGCGCCGACCAGGACGCGTTCGCCCTGGCGAGCCACGAGAAGGCGATCGCGGCGATTGACGCCGGCCGCTTCGACGCCGAGCTCGCGCCCGTCACGGTCCGTGACGCCAAGGGCCGTGAGACGGTCGTGAGCGCCGACGAAGGTCCCCGGCGCGACTCGACGATCGAGGCACTGAGCCGGCTCAAGCCCGCCTTCGCCCTGCCCGACGGCGAGGACCGCGGCTCCGCGATCGAGGGCACGGTCACCGCCGGCAACGCACCCGGGATCACCGACGGCGCCGCCGCAACAGTCGTGGCCAGCGAGCGCGCCGTCGAGCGGCTCGGCCTAACGCCACTCGCCCGGATCGTGGGCTACAGCCAGGCCGAGATCGCCCCGAAGTGGCTCTTCCTGGCGCCGGTCACGGGTGTCCGCCGGCTGCTCG
>JANWLH010000166.1 GCA_025450915.1 Candidatus Limnocylindrales bacterium
GGCTTCCTGCGGAGCGCCTGGTCGCTCATCCAGATGATCGGCCGGGCGGCGCGCAACACGAACGGCAAGGTCGTCATGTACGCGGACACGATCACCCAGTCGATGCGCGCGGCGATCGACGAGACGGATCGCCGGCGGGCGGTCCAGACGACGTACAACACGGCCCACGGGATCGAGCCGACGACGATCATCAAGGAGATCCACGACATCAACCAGCGCCTGCGGGCGGTGGCCGAGTCGACCGACGTCTACACGCCCGACGGCCCGGCCGGCAAGTACGGCCCGCACGACCTGCGGACCGAGTCACGCGAGCAGATCGAGAAGATCGTCGTGCGCATGGAGGCCGACATGCGCAATGCCGCCAAGAACCTCGAGTTCGAGCGCGCCGCGACGCTGCGCGACGAGATCCAGCAGATCCGCCTCCGGATCCTCGACCAGGATGCCTCGACGACCGTCGCCCGGGCAGCCGAGGCCGCAGCCGGCAACCGCCGCGGTGCGCCGGCTGGCTCAGCGGGGTCGCGGTCGACGTCGACGCGCCGGCCCGGACAGCGCGAGGCCCAGGTGAACGCCCGGGCGCTCGAGGTGACCTCGGTCGAGGTCCTGGCCGCCACGAGCGAGGACCCCGGCGAGACCCTCGAAGAGTCGAGCGCCGCCGCGACCGCGGCGGACTGGCTGCCGGGAATCCGCGATGAGCACGAAGACGATGGCGGTTGGCAGGCGCGCTGGATCGACCGGCCGACGTGGGACCACACGGTCACTCCGAACGTCGTGAAGCGCTCCGGCCAGCGCCCGGGCCAGCGACCCGGCCGCCGCCGCCGCTAGGCCGCGCCGGGCGGCTGACAGAACGCCTGTTCCAATCGGGCGAACTTCGGTACAATCAGCCTCGTGCCCTCCGATCAACTCGTCGTCCGCGGTGCCCGCGAACACAACCTGAAGGACATCACCGTCGCGTTTCCGCGTGACCGCCTGGTGGTGATCACCGGTCTGTCGGGTTCAGGCAAGAGCCGCCTCGCCTTCGACACGATCTACGCCGAGGGTCAGCGGCGCTATGTCGAGAGCCTGTCGGCATATGCCCGCCAGTTCCTCGGCCAGATGGAGAAGCCGGACGTCGACCAGATCGACGGCCTCAGCCCGGCGATCTCGATCGACCAGAAGGGCGCCAGCCGCAACCCGCGCTCGACCGTCGGCACGGTGACCGAGATCTACGACCACCTGCGCCTGCTGTTCGCCCGGGTCGGCCATCCCCACTGTCCGGTCTGCGGCCGGGAGATCGAGCGCCAGACCGTCCAGCAGATCGTCGACCAGGTGCTGCGGCTGCCCGAGGGGACCCGGCTGCTCGTCCTCGGCCCGTTGATCAAGGACCGCAAGACCGAGGGTGACCGGGTCTTCGAGGCGGCCCGCAAGCAGGGCTTCGTGCGGGTCCGGGTCAACGGCGAGGCCTACGACCTGGCCGACGCCCCGACCCTCGACAAGTACAAGCGCCACACGATCGAGGTGATCGTCGACCGGTTCGTCGTTCGGCGGGCCGAGGCGCCGGCCGAGTGGCAGCGCGACGACGAGGGGCATCCGATCGATCCGGAAACCGGGCTGGCGCTGCCCGACGCCGATGCCAGCCGGCTGGCGGACTCCATCGAGACGGCCCTCCGCCTGGGCGAAGGGGTCGTGGGCATCGCCTCGGCGCCCAGCGAGGGCAAGCCGCCCGAGTTCGAGGAGCGGCGCTACTCCGAGCGCTATACCTGCCCGTACGACGGGACGACGATCGACGAGCTCGAGCCGCGCAGCTTCTCGTTCAACTCGCCCCACGGCGCGTGCCCGGCATGCACCGGGCTCGGCACCCGCCTCGAGATCGACCCCGACCTGGTCATCCCGGACAAGACCCTGTCGGTCTCGAATGGCGCGCTGCTCAGGCCGTGGGCCCGGATGCCGATGGCCGATTCGTGGTTCGGCAAGGTCGCCGAGGCCGTGACCCGGGCCCACGGCTGGGATCCGGACGTGCCCATCGGGAGGTTGCCGCCCGAGGCCCTCGACTACCTGCTCAACGCGAAGAAGGGCGAGCAGGTCGTGATCGGCTACCGCCACCAACGCGGCGAGAACACCTACACGGCCAGCTTCGAGGGGATCATCCCGAACCTCGAGCGGCGCTACAAGGAGACGGACTCGGAGTTCGTGAAGGCCGAGCTCGAGCGGTTCATGGTCAGCCGGCCCTGCCCGACGTGCGGCGGCAAGCGGCTCCGGCCGGAAGCCCTCGCGGTCACGGTCGACGGGCGCGACATCTGGACCGTCTCCAACCTGTCCGTCTCGGATGCCCTCGAATGGTCCGAGCAGCTCGCCGGCCACCTGAGCGAGCGCGAGCGGACCATCGCCCGGCAGCTCCTCAAGGAGATCGCCGCCCGGCTGGGCTTCCTCGTCGACGTCGGCCTCGACTACCTGACGATCGACCGGACGAGCGCCACCCTCTCGGGCGGCGAGGCCCAGCGGATCCGCCTGGCGACCCAGATCGGGGCCGGCCTGATGGGCGTCCTGTATATCCTCGACGAGCCGTCGATCGGCCTCCACCAGCGCGACAACGCCAAGCTGATCGCGACGCTCACCCGTCTCCGTGACCTGGGCAACACGGTCCTCGTCGTCGAGCATGACGAGGAGACGATCCGGACGGCGGACTGGGTCCTCGACATCGGCCCGGGAGCCGGCGAGCACGGCGGCGAGGTGATCGCCAACGGCCCGCTCGACGTCCTGCTCGCCGCGCCGCGCTCGATCACGGGCGCCTTCCTGCGCGGCGAGCGCTCGGTGCCGATCCCCGCCAGGCGCCGCCGGGGGAGCGGCAAGAAGCTCGTCGTCAAGGGCGCCCGGGCGCACAACCTCAAGAACGTCAACGTGGCCTTCCCGCTCGGGACGTTCATCGCCGTGTGCGGCGTCTCGGGCTCCGGGAAGAGCACGCTGGTCACCGAGATCCTGTACCGCGAGGTCGCCCGGCGGCTCAACGGGGCCCGTGACGAGCCGGGACCGCACGATGCGCTGACCGGTGTCGACCAGATCGACAAGATCATCGAGATCGACCAGAGCGCGATCGGCCGCACGCCGCGCTCGAACCCCGCGACGTACGTCGGCCTGTTCGGGCCGATCCGGGAGCTCTTCGCGGGCGTGCCCGAGGCACGCGTCCGGGGCTACCAGCCCGGCCGGTTCAGCTTCAACGTCAAGGGCGGCCGCTGCGAGAACTGCAAGGGCGACGGGATCCTGAAGATCGAGATGCAGTTCCTGCCCGACGTCTACGTCCAGTGCGAGGTCTGCCACGGCAAGCGCTACAACCGGGAGGCGCTGGAGATCCTGTACAAGGGTCGCTCGATCGCCGACGTCCTCGAGATGACGATCGAAGAGGCCCTCGAGTTCTTCAGCCCGGTCCCGGCCATCCGGACGAAGCTCCAGACGCTGTTCGACGTCGGGCTCGGCTACGTCCACCTCGGCCAGCCGGCGACGACCCTGTCGGGCGGCGAGGCGCAGCGGGTGAAGCTGGCGACCGAGCTGTCCCGCCGGGCCACCGGCCGGACGCTCTACGTCCTCGACGAGCCGACGACCGGGCTCCATTTCGCCGATGTCGAGAAGCTCCTCCAGGTCCTCCACCGGCTCGTCGATACCGGCAACACCGTCCTCGTCATCGAGCACAACCTCGACGTGATCAAGACGGCCGACTGGCTCATCGAGCTCGGCCCGGCGGGCGGCTTCCGGGGCGGGCGAGTCGTCGCCGAGGGCACGCCGGAGCACGTCGCCGAGGTCGCCGGCTCGGCCACCGGCGAGTACCTGGGACGTGTCCTGCGTGGCGAGCCGCTGGTCCCGCTCAGCGACCTGACGTTCGCCGATGACGCCGGGCGCGGCGCGGCCAGCCGGCGGGCCGTCGGCGATGGGATCCGCGACGGGGGAGCCGTCCGCGAGGCGATCGGCCTGCCGATCGAGCCGCCGAGGAAGCGGGCCGTCAGCAGCCGGTCATGAGCGCCGAACCGTCACCGCCACGCTGGATCGGCCCGGCGCGGCACGAGCTGCCCCTGATCGACGAGCGCGGCCTCGCCGCCGCCCGGGCCACCGAGGTCGCGATCGCTGCCGCCATCGAACGGGGGCAGGAGCGCTGGGCGACCTTCCTCGCCAGCTTGCCCGACCGATTCCGCGACGGCGACCTGCGCGACATGCGCGCTGCCGGGATGCGCGGCCGGGCCGCCTTCGGCCCCAAGGATTCGATCCGCGATGTCCTGCCGGCCGAGGTGACCGAGGCGCTGCTCGAGGCAGTGGACCGGCTGCTCCGCGAGCTGAACCGCTTCGATCGCTCCGGACGCCGGGAGTAGCTCAGCGACCATCCGGGTCGCCGCCTCGATGGAGCGCGGACAGGGCAGCTCGGCAGCCATCGTTCGGACGCTGAGGGCCGAACCGGCAACCCGTCAACCGAGCTCGCGCCGGTCGAACGCCTCGAGGAGGAACCGGGATGGCGCAGCGGGATCGTAGAGGAGGGTCAGCGAGCGCCGTGCCCTGGTCCAGGCGACGTACGCCAGGCGACGCTCCTCCTCGAGCGCCCGTTGTGGCTCCCGGGCGTCGTCCAGTGCGCGTCGGCTCGGGAACCGGTCGGCGTCCATCAGCACGACGACGTGATCGAACTCGAGGCCCTTCACGGCGTGGGTGGTGGCCAGGGTGAGCAGAGCGTCCCCGGTCCGCAGGCCGGCCAGGGAATGCCGCGACGCTTCGACGGCGGAACGCAGGGCAACGGCGCTCGAGAAGCGCGGGGCCCAGCCGACGAGCAGGTCGCAGGCGCGCGCCAGCCGCTCGTCGGCCTCGGCGCGGAGCCGGCTGATCAGGACGAGCAACGGCACGCCGGGTGCCGCCACTTCGGCCGATTCGATCGCCGCCAGGACCGCGTCGAGCCCCGGGGCCTCCAGCGGCAGGTCCAGGCCTGCCGCGTTGAACGCGATCCTGCGCTCGAGGGCGGCGGCGGCCGCAGGAACCAGCTCGAGGTTCGTCCGGGCAATGACCGCCTGGGTCGAAACGTCCGCCGGCCACGAGTCGAGCACCCGGCCGATGCGGACGTGATCGGTGTCGGCGTCCGGCGCGAGGATCAGCCGCCCGCGGCCGTCGGCGCCGGCCCGCACGGACTTCGCGAATCGCTCACGGTTGACCTCGATCAGGCGGACGGAGCGCTCGACGACCGGGCGTGGGCAGCGATAGTTCGCAACCAGGGCATGGCGCTCGATCCCGGGCAGCCGGGTGGCAAGGCTGAAGATCCGGCGCACGTCGGCCAGCCGCCAGCCGTAGATCGACTGGTCGTCGTCCCCGACCAGGAAGACCTGGTTAGCGGGCGCAACGAGGATCAGGCCGAGCTCGAGCTGTGCCCGATCGACGTCCTGGATCTCATCGACGAGCAGTGCTGCGCAGCGGCGGCGCCAGCGTGCGAGCAGCTCGGCGTTCGACCGCAGGACCCGCAGCGCACCCAGGACGAGGTCGTCGAAGTCGAGCGCGCCGCGCGCTTCGAGGGCCCGCTCGTACGCGGCGAAGCGCACGGCGACCGGGCCTGCACCCGGATCGCTTTCGACGTCGCCGGCCGAGACACCGTGTTCGATCTTGAGCCGCGAGATCGCCGTGTCGAGCTCGGCCAGGCCGGCGTCGTCCAGGTCCGGGAAGAGGCGGGCGAGGAGGCCGGCACGATCCGCGACCGCGGCCGTTGCGCCCGCGTCGCGCAGGATCTCGAGGCCCAGGGCATGGAAGGTGCGCACCCGGACGGCGTCCGGCCCCAATCCCAGCGGTTCGAGCGCCCCCGCCAGCCGCCCGGCGAGCTCCCCGGCCGCCCGCCGGTTGAAGGTGACCGCCGTGATCGTCGCCGGGTCGGTACCACGATCGATCAGCCAGGCGATCCGGGCGACCAGCGTCGTCGTCTTGCCGCTGCCGGCCGGCGCGAGGCAGAGGACCGGCCCGGGCCGGGCCGTCGCAGCCGCGCGCTGGTCCGGGGCAAGCCGATCGAGTCGTTCCGCCACGGACAGGTTGCCGGCCATCCCGGCGAGCCTCGCAGCCGGGCCTCACCTGCCCGTTATCGGGGTACGATCCGAGCGTGACCCCCCAGCTCGAGGCGACGCTCCGCAAGCTGCCCGACCGACCCGGCGTCTACCTGATGAAGGACGGCCGGGGCGTCGTCCTGTACGTCGGCAAGGCCCAGAGCCTGCGGAACCGGGTCCGGAGCTACTGGCAGAAGCAGAGTCCCTACGGCGAGGCGCACCGGATCCGCAGCGTGATCGACCGGGTGGCCGACGTCGAGACGACGCTGACCGACTCCGTGTCGGAGGCCCTCCTCCTCGAAGCCAACCTGATCAAGCGCTACCAACCCAGGTTCAATGTCCGGCTCAAGGACGACAAGAGCTACCCGTACATCAAGATCACCCTGGCCGACGATTTCCCGCGCGTCGAGCGGACCCGCAAGCTGGTCAACGACGGCAGCCGCTACTTCGGGCCGTACGCCTCGGCCTCGTCGGTCGACGAGTCGATGAACCTGATCCGCCGTCTGTTCCCGTTCCGGACCTGCACGATCGAGATCACTGAGGGCAAGCGCGCCCTGGCCCGTCCCTGCCTCCTGTATCACATCAAGCGCTGCCAGGGTCCGTGCATCGAGACGATCTCGAAGGAGGCCTACCGGCGCGATATCGCCCAGATCGAGCTCTTCCTGGAAGGCCGCCAGGAGACGCTCCTGGCCGGCCTCACGAGCGAGATGGAGGCCGCCTCCGAACGGACCGACTACGAGCGCGCCGCCACGCTCCGGGACAAGGTCCGGGCGATCGGCCGGACGATGGAGAGCCAGAAGATGGCCGCCTTCGCCCGGACGACCCTCGACCTGATCGGCCTCGCCCGGCGCGACAACCAGGCTGCCGTCCAGCTCTTCGCGGTCCGCGGCGGCGCGCTGGTCGGCCGCGACGTCTTCCTGCTGGAAGCGGCCCGCGATGTCCCCGACGAGGAGGTGCTGACCGGCTTCCTCCTCCAGTTCTATGCCCGGGCCGCCTCGGTTCCGCCGGAGCTCCTCGTGCCGGCGCTGCCCGGCGAGGCCGCCGACATGGAGGCCTTCCTGGCCGACCGGCGGGGTGGTCCGGTCCACCTCCGGGTGCCCCAGCGGGGCGAGAAGCGGCAGCTCATGGAGCTCGCCCAGCGCAACGCCGCCGAGACGCTCGAGCGCGAGCAGGTCCGTTGGCTGGCTGACCAGGGCAAGACACTGGGCGCGCTGACGGAGCTCGGCGAGGCCCTCGGCCTTGCCAATCCGCCGATGCGCATCGAGTGCTACGACATCAGCAACTTCCAGGGCAAGCAGTCGGTTGCCAGCATGGTCGTCTTCGAGGACGGCAAGCCGCGCACCGGCGACTATCGCCGCTTCCGGATCAAGTCGGTCGAGGGACCCAACGACTTCGCCAGCCATCAGGAGGTGCTCCGGCGGCGGTTCCGGCGCGCGGCGGCGGCCGAGGAGGGGAGTGCCGAGGAGCTCCGCTGGCGGCTGCCCGACCTGGTGATCGTCGACGGCGGCAAGGGCCAGGTCAGCGCTGCCGCCGAGGTCTTCGCGGAGCTGGGCATGGAGGATGTGCCGCTGGCCGGGCTGGCCAAGGAACGCGAGGAGCTGTTCCTGCCGGGCCGCTCCGATCCGATCATGCTGCCGGCAACGTCGGCAGCCCTCTACCTCGTCCAGCGCCTGCGCGACGAAGCCCACCGATTCGCGATCACCTACCACCGCGACCTGCGGGCGAAGGCGTCGATTCGCTCGGCGTTCGACGATCTGCCCGGGGTCGGCCCGAAACGCAAGCAGGCCCTCCTGCGGGTCTTCGGATCGACGAAGCGAATTCGCGAGGCACCGGTCGAGCAGATCGCCGCGGTGCCCGGGATCGGGCCCGCGCTGGCCGGCCGGATCAAGGCGACGCTGGAGGCCTAGGCCGGGTTCTTCTGCTATTGTCCGGCGCGATGCGCAGACTTGGTCCTTATCTCATCGTGATCATCGGGATTGCCGCCCTCGTCCTCGATTTCTGGCCCGGACTGCGGCTGCCCAGCCTGGGCGGCTCGAGCACGACCAACCCGATCGTCGAGACGAAGCTCGGGCTCGACCTCAAGGGCGGGGTCCGCGTCGAATACCAGGCCCTGCCCGTCAACGGCGTGGCGCCCGACGGCGATGCGATGAACACGATCAAGGACATCATCGAGCGGCGCGTGAACAGCATCGGCGTCGCCGAACCGGAAGTGGTCACCCAGGGCACCGACCGGGTGGTCGTCGAGCTCCCCGGCGTCAGCGACGAGGACGCGATCACGAAGCTCGTCGGCTCGACCGGCCTGCTCCAGTTCATCCCGCTCCCCGCAGCGACATATGGCACCGCGAGCACCAACCCAAGCGGTCCGACCGGCGTGACCCAGAACGAGCCGCTGCCCAACGATCCGTCGTTGAAGGCGCTCTTCGGCGGCACGGCCGTGACGTCCGCCGTCGCCGCGACCGACCAGAACGGCCAGCCGGTCGTCGACTTCGAGCTCTCGAGCGATGCCGCCTCCCTGTTCGGGACGTACACGACGAACAACGTCGGCAACTTCTTCGCGATCGTCCTCGACGGCACGGTCATCTCGGCACCGAGCATCAACTCGGCGATTCCCGGCGGCCATGGCCAGATCACCGTGGGCACTGGGTCGGGCGCCCAGGCCGAGGTCAACAACCTCGTCACGGTCCTGAAGTACGGCTCGCTGCCGTTCCCGATCCGCGAGGTCCAGGGGACGACGATCAGCGCGACGCTGGGCAGCGCGTTCCTCAGCCAGAGCCTGATTGGCGGAGGCATCGGAATCGCCCTCGTCTTCCTGTTCATGCTTCTCTATTACCGCCTGCCGGGCCTCCTGGCCGACGCCGCCCTCGTCTACTACGCGCTCGTCGTCTACGCCCTCTTCCGGCTCATCCCGGTCACCCTCACCCTGGCCGGCATCGCCGGCTTCGTCCTGTCGATCGGCATGGCCGTCGACGCGAACATCCTGATCTTCGAGCGGACGAAAGAGGAGCTGCGCGCCGGCAAGTCCCTGATCTCGGCGATCGAGGCCGGCTTCAGCCGGGCCTGGAACTCGATCCTCGACTCGAACGTCTCGAGCCTGATCACCGCCTCGATCCTGTACACCTTCGGCTCGCCGACGATCAAGGGCTTCGCCCTCGTCCTGATCCTGGGCATCCTCGTCTCGATGTTCACCGCGATCGTCGTGACCCGGACGATCCTGCGCCTGATCGTCCGGGTGCCGGCCTTCCAGCGAGCGTCGCTGTACGGCATGCGCGAGGACGAGTTCCTCGGTCGATTCTCGGGCCGGCCCCGGCGCGAGGCGCGCGCGCGTGTTTGATGTCATCGGCAAGCGACGCTGGTTCTTCCTCTTCTCCGGCATCCTGACGATCCCCGGCCTGATCTTCATCCTCCTGACGCCGGTCACCAGCGGCGCGGTCGGGCTCCAGTTCTCGATCGACTACACCGGCGGGACGACCTGGGAGATCCGCTTCAAGGATCAGGCCGTGACCGCCGACCAGATCAAGGCCGTCTTCGTCGCCCACGGGATCAACGACGCCGAGGTCCTCTCGACGAGCGACGGCTACTACGAGGTCCAGACAAAGACCGTCTCGCTGGGCACTCCGCCGCCGACGCCTGAGCCGACGGCCAGCCCGGCCCCTTCGGCAAGCGCCGGAGCCTCCGCCGGAGCCTCGGCCGGTGCCAGCGGCTCGCCGGCCGCCAGCGCCCAGCCGAGCCCGTCACCCAGCCCTTCCCCGAGTCCCTCGCCCTCGCCGGTCCCGTCGGCCAGCCCCGCGCCGTCGGGATCCGCCGGCACCGGCACGGGCAGCGTGACCCCGAGCCCGTCACCGAGCTCTTCGCCCGGCACCGGCCAGGTCCTGCCGACGACCGGCAAGTTCGGCGAGATGGCCACCGCCCTCCAGGCGGCGCTCGGCCCGATCGACTCCCAGCGGACGCTGACGACCGTCGGTCCGGTCATCAGCCAGGAGCTGACCCAGCAGGCGATCCTGCTGGTCATCCTCGGCTCGATCGGCATCCTCGCCTGGATGACATTCCGCTTCCGCGACGTGAAGTTCGGGGCCACCGCGCTCATCGCCCTGCTCCACGACGTCGTCGTGGTCGTCGGCACGTTCGCGATCCTCGGGACGTTCTTCCGGGTCGAGATCGACGCCCTGTTCGTCACCGCGATGCTCACGGTCATCGGCTTCAGCGTCCACGACACGATCGTCGTCTATGACCGGATCCGCGAGAACAAGGCGCGCCACGCCGGCGAGCCGTTCGAGCAGATCGTCAACCACTCGGTCCTCCAGACGTTCGGCCGGTCGATCAACACGAGCCTCACGGTCGTCGTCACCCTGTCGGCACTCCTGCTCTTCGGCGGCGCGGCGATTCGCTACTTCGTCCTGGCCCTGCTGATCGGGATCGTCTCCGGGACGTACTCCTCGATCTTCAACGCGAGCCCGCTCCTGGTCGTCTGGCAGAACTGGGAGGATCGCCGGCGCGGTCGCCTGCCGGCCGGCCGACCCGCCCGCCGCTCCGCTTCCTGATCGGTGGCAATCGGCGGCCGATCGGGCGGGACCGTCACGGCGGCCCGCGGTCGGGCGTCCTGTGCATCCGTGGTGCAGTCCCGATGAAGCCCTCCAGCGCAGGCTAGGCCGATGCTCGAGCCCCGCTTCGCCTGGCACCTGCCCGCGCCGCTCGAGCTCGATCCTGCCCTCGTCGCCGAGGGCGCCGAGCGGGGGGTCTCGGAACGGCTCGTCGGGATCCTCGCGGGACGGGGGATTGCCACGGTCGCCGAGCTCGAGGGTTACCTTGGGCCGGCGCTCGCCGGCCTCCATGACCCGGCCCTCCTGCCCGATGCGGACCGGCTCCTCGAACGCCTGACGCGCCTGCGCACCGACAGGGGCAGCGTCCTCGTCTTCGGCGACTTCGACGCCGACGGCCTGACCGGCCTGGCGATCATGGTCCGGGCCCTGCGCCGGTTCGGCCTGGCCGCGGAGCCGTACGTGCCCAGCCGGCTGGACGAGGGCCACGGCCTCTCGAGCCGGGCGGTCGAGGCGGCTGCGGCCGGCGGCCATGCCGTGATCGTCACCGTCGACACGGGCTCGTCGAGCGTCGTCCAGGTCGCGGAGGCGAACGAGCGGGGGATCGACGTCCTCATCACCGACCACCATCGCGTCCCGGAGCTCCGCCCCGCAGCCTACGCCCTGGTCAACCCGCACCGCCCCGAGGCCACCTACCCCGATCCCCGTCTGGCCGGCAGCGGCGTCGCGTTCAAGATCGCCCAGCTCCTGCTGGCCGGCCTCCCAGGCGGTCCCGATGCCGCCCTGGGACTCGCCGAGCTGGCGGCGATCGGCACCGTGGCCGATGTGGCCCCGATCCTCGGCGAGAACCGGGCGATCGCCCGGATCGGCCTCGACCGGATCAGGACGGCGCCACTTACCGGCCTCGCCGCGCTCCTCGCCCGGGCCGGCCAGACGCCCGGGTCGGTGGATCTCGAGACCGTCTCGTTCGTGATCGCACCGCGCCTCAACGCCGCCGGCCGGGTGGGCAGCGCAACCGAGGCGGCGCTCCTCCTGCTGACCGACGATCCGGCGGAGGCAGCCCGCCTCGCCGATGCCCTCGAAGGCCACAACCTCGATCGCCGGGTCATGACCCGCAAGGCCGTCCAGGAGGCGAATGCCGCGGTCGCCTCCGAGCCGGGCGACGCTGCCGCGACGCTCGTCAAGGGGGACTGGCCGATCGGAGTGATCGGCCTCGTGGCCGCCCGTCTCGCCGAGGAGCGCGGCCGTCCGGCCGTCGTCGGCACGCAGAGCGACGGCGTGATCCGGGCGTCATGCCGGAGTGCCGGTGGGGTCGACCTCGCGGCGATCCTGGCCGCCTGTGACGATCTCCTCACGCGCCACGGGGGACATCCCGGAGCCGCGGGGCTCGAGCTGCCGGCCGAACGCTGGGAGGCATTCCGGGTGCGCTTCCTGGACCTCGCCGGGGCAAGCCTCGGTCCAGGCGAACCGGCCCGGCCCGGCCTGAACGTCGAGCTGGTCCTGCCGGCGCTCGGCCTCGACTACGCCCTCATCGCCGACCTCGCCCGTCTGGCGCCGACCGGTCCCGGCAACGCCGACCCGCTGATCGTCGTGGCCGGCCTGACGATCACCCGGGTCCGGGCCGCCGCTGGCGGCCACACCCAGCTGACGCTCAAGCGGCGTCTCGACGTCGTTGACGGGATCGCCTTCGGCTGGACCGAGCTCGCGGGCCTCGTCGGGGAAGGCGACCGGATCGATGTCGTGGCCCGCCCGGTGATCCGCTCGTTCGGCGGCTACGAATCGCTCCAGCTCGAGATCCGGGATGCCGCGCCGTCGGGCTCGATCGCCGGCGTCGTCGCCCGCCTGGCCGGCGGCACAGCGGTGAGCTCCGCCGCGAACGCGGCCGCTGGCCCAGGGGCACCGGCGGCGGCCGGCGCGCGGAGCGGATCGTGACGAGCCGCGGCCCAGGCGCCCGCTCGCGCCGGCCGGCTGGGGACCCGTACGGGCTCATGCCCCGAACCGGCCTCGTCGCGCCGGCGATCGCCGCGATCGTCCTCGTCCTGATCGGCAGCCTGACCGCCGCCCTCGTCGCGGGCTGGAGCCCGGTCTCGATCGGCGGCAAGGGGCCCTCGGCCTCGGGCCAGCCCGGCAACCTGGTCAACCCGACGGCCGCTCCCTCGAATGTCGTCGTCACCGATCCGAAGGCGAACATCCCGGGCAGCCTCGTCTACGTCAAGGCCGGCAATGTCTGGATCCAGACCGCCGGACAGGCCACCCAGCTCACGAAGGCCGGCGGCGCCTCCTCACCGTTCTGGTCGCCCGACGGCAAGTGGATCTACTACATCGAGACCATCCAGCAGCCGGGCTACTTCCCGCAGGGCAACCTCGGCCCGGCGCACTACACGATGAACGTGCCTGCCCTCAGCCGGATCTCGCCCGATGGGCTGACCAACCAGACCCTCCTGAGCGGCAAGTACCGCAGGGGCCAGTTCACCTGGTTCTACTGGCTGATCGGTCCGGCCGTCTCGCCCGACGGCAAGACCGTGGCCCTCTTCTCCGACGCCCCCGATCCGACCCTGAGCGACGTCGTCCTCCAGCTCTACAACATCGCGACGAAGAAGCTGACCAAGCCGAACCTCGCCGAGAACCCGCCCTACGGCCAGCAGGACGCGGCGTGGCGGCCCGACGGCAAGGTCGTGCTCTACGTCCGGAACGGGCGCGACGGCCAGCGCGGCCTGCCCCAGATCTACCAGTACAACGTGGCCACGAAGAAGGCCTCGCCGCTCGGCGCGCCGGGCTACATGCGGCCTTCGTGGTCGCCCGACGGCAAGTACCTCGCGGTCACCCGCCAGACGCCCGAGGGCACGGACGTGGCGGTCCTCGACGGCCATACCGGCGCCGAGGTTCTGCGCCTCACGAACGATGGCAACTCGTGGGCGCCGGTCTGGTCGCCGCGCGGCGACGCGATCGCTTACCTGCATATCGTCGGCCAGGTCGTCGACCTCAAGATGATCGGGCTGACGGGCTCCGGGCCCAGCTGGACCGTGGCCCAGCTGCCCGACGTGACCGAGAACAGCGGCCTCGACGCGAGCTCGGGGGCGAGCTGGTACATCCCGCCCGACCAGCTGCCCGCAACCCCGCCGCCCAGCCAGCCCGCGTCGCCCAGCCCGGGCAGCCAGTCGAGCCCCGCGCCGTCCTGATGGCGAGCTATCTCGAGCGCCTCGCCGCGCGGACGGCGGTGGTGGGCAGCGTCCTGTGCCTGGGCCTCGATCCGGATCCAGCGGCGCTCCCGCCGGGCTTCCCGGCGACGCTGGCGGGCGTCGAGCGGTTCTGCCTGCTGCTCCTCGAGGTCGGCCTGCCGTACGCGGCAGCGGTCAAGCCCAACCTCGCCTTCTTCGAATCGTTCGGCTCGGCCGGGATCGCCGCCCTGGAGCGCATCCGCGCCTCGATCCCGGCCTCGATCCCGGTGATCGCCGATGCCAAGCGGGGCGACATCGGGTCGACCGCCGCCTTCCAGGCCGTCGCCCTCTTCGATGTCCTGGGCGCCGATGCGATCACGGCCAACCCGTATGTCGGGGCCGAGGGCCTGCGGCCGTTCCTGGAACGGGGCGATCACTACACGTACGTCCTGTGCCGGACTTCGAATCCGGGCTCGGACGAGTTCCAGGGCCTGCCCGTCGCGGCCGACGCGGATGGCGCACCTTCGGAGGAGGTCCACGAGCGGATCGCCCGGCGGGTTGCAGCCTGGGGCCCGGGCGGAACTGTCGGCCTCGTCGTCGGCGCCACCGCACCCGACCAGCTCCGCCGGATCCGGGCGAGCGCGCCGGGGCTCGGGTTCCTCGTCCCCGGCGTCGGCGCCCAGGGCGGCGATGTCGCGCCGATCCTCGAGGACGGCCCGGCGACCGCCGCGCCGGCGGGCGGCCGAACGGGTGGGGGATTGCTCGCAAACGTCTCCCGGGGGATCGCCCGTGCCGGCCTGGACGCGGGCCTGGACGATCCCGTCGATCTCGCCGAACGGCTCGCCGGCGCGGCCCGGAATTGGTCGACCACTTTGGCAGTGCCCGTGCTATCGTAGGAATCGGTGCTGATCCGGAGGCGCCGCCGAACCGTAGGAACAGGCGTCAACCGATCGTCGATTTCCGTCGTCGCAGCGAGGTCACCTGAAGATGCCCAATATCTCACCGATCCACCTGGTCATCGTGCTGATCATCGCCTTGATCGTGATCGGCCCGGGCAAGCTGCCCGAGGTTGGCGCGGCGCTCGGCAAGAGCATCAAGGAGTTCCGCAAGGCCGCCAGTGACATCACCGACTCGGCCCACACCGAGGCCGCCCCGATCGCCGCGGCAACGGCCGCTGCCGTCGCCCCGGTCGCACCGCCGCCGGCCGCCGCTCCAGTGACCTACGCGCCGGCCGCGCCGGTCTACGCTGCCCCGGAGGTGATTGCCGCGGCGCCACCGCCGATCGTGGCCGCACCGACGGCCTATCCCGACGTCGCCGCCCAGCCGCCTGGCGGCGAGTCGCCGAGCCCCGAGTCCGCGTCCTAGCCCGGACATCGGACGCGGGACGACGGACGCCGTCCGATGACCGAGGAGACCCTGCCGGCGCCGGTTGAGGCTGCCGCCGGCGCCACCCCACCGCCCGAGGTGGGGGTGATGCCCCTGCTCGACCACCTGAGCGAGCTGCGCAACCGGCTGTTCAAGTCGGTCCTCGCCGTGCTCATCGCCAGTGGTGTCGGCTGGTTCCTGGCGACCCGCGTCCGGAACTACCTCCTCGACCAGCTGCCGGGGCACAAGGCCCAGGTCCTCGGCCCGGGCGACGCCTTCTTCATCCAGGTCAAGATCTCGCTCACGATCGGGCTGATCCTGGCGATGCCGGTCCTGCTCTACCAGCTGTGGGCCTTCATCGCCCCCGGCCTGACCGCCGCCGAGCGCCGGACGATCCGGCCGTGGATCCCGCTTGCGCTCCTGCTCTTCGCCATCGGTGTCGGGATCGCCTACCTCGTCCTGCCGTTCGCGATCGCCTTCCTGCTCAGCTTCACCGATAGCCAGCTCGTCAACGGGATCGCGGCGACGCCGTACTTCGACTTCGTCACGACCCTGTTCCTCGTCTTCGGGCTGATCATGGAGTTCCCGATCGTCCTCTACGGGCTGGCCCTGGTCGGGATCATCAGCTCGGCGTGGATGGCCAAGAACCGGCGGATGATCATCCTCGGCATCGCCGCGTTCTCGGCGATCATCACGCCCGGTGGCGACCTCGTCAGCCCGACGGTCCTCGGGATCACGATGTACGTCCTCACCGAGCTGACCCGGCTGGCGATCAAACGCAGCGGCCGCTGATCGGCCCATCGCGGCGGCGCTGCGGCCCGGCGTAGACTGACTTCGTGGCCTCCGTACGCCGATCGATCGACGCGACCCCGGGACGGCTCGCCTCGGGCTCGTCCAGCGCAGCCGAGCCCGGCGCCGCGCCGCTCGTCGACCAGCACATCGTCATCCTCAGCGGGCTGTCTGGCGCCGGCAAGACCGCCGCGACGAAGCTCTTCGAGGATCTCGGCTACACCTGCGTCGACAACCTGCCCGGAGAGCTGCTGCCCGATCTTGCCGAGCTCGTGTCCGAGGACCGGCATCGCTTCGAACGGGTCGCGATCGTCCTCGACGTGCGCGCCGGCGATGCCTCCCTGGCCCTGGCCGCCGTCCGGGGCGCCCTCGAGGGCCGCGGGATCAGGCCCCAGGTCTTCTTCCTCGAGGCCCGCGACGAGGTCCTGATCCGGCGCTTCTCCGAGACCCGCCATCGTCACCCGCTCGCGGACCAGCGCGGGATCGCCAGCTCGATCGCCGAGGAGCGGCGGGTCCTCGACCCGGTCCGCGAGGAGGCCGATGTCGTCGTCGACACGTCGGACCTGTCGCTGCGCGAGCTGCGCGAGCGGATCTTCGCCCACCTCGGCGAGAACGAGGCCACCGACCGGCTGGCCATCCAGCTGATCAGCTTCGGCTTCAAGTACGGGATCCCGCTCGAGGCCGACCTCGTCTTCGACGTCCGGTTCATGCAGAACCCGTACTACATCGAGGAGCTCCGCCAGCTGTCCGGGCTGACCGAGGCCGTCCGGAGCTACGTCCTGGGCCAGCAGGTGACGAAGAAGTTCCTGGAGTTCCTGCACGAGTTCCTGACGTTCACGATCCCGGCCTACGTCGGCGAGGGCAAGACGCGCCTGGCGATCGGGATCGGCTGCACGGGCGGCTACCATCGCTCGATCGCGATCGCCGAGGCCCTCGCTGCGTGGCTGCGCGAGGAGGACCTGGGGATCGTCTCGGTCTTCCACCGCGAGCTCGACCGGGCATGACCGTCCGCCGCCGCCTGACGGCGATCGCCGGCCTCCGCCGCTGGCTCGGGTCGAGCATCGGGATCAAGCGCTGGCTGGCCGTCGTCTTCGTCGGCGAGCTCGGCCTCGCCCTCGGCGGAGCATTTGCCCTTCGCCAGCTGTACCGCGACGTCGTGATCACCGGGCCGCTGCAGTCCGTCGTCTCGGTCATCACCCTGCAATTCCTGCCATATATCGTCCGGGCCCTGATCCTCGCGGTCCTCGGTGTCGGCGTCTTCGCGTTCGCCTCGTACCGGGTCCTGCAGGTCCTGATGGGTCCGTATCGCTCGGAGGACGATGAGCAGCCGCTCGTCGAGCTGATCTACCAGAAGCGCTTCCTCGCCCGCGGCCCGAAGATCGCCGCCCTCGGCGGTGGCCACGGGCTATCCACGCTCCTGCGCGGCCTCAAGGAGCACACGAGCAACCTCACCGCGATCGTCACCGTCGCTGACGACGGCGGCTCGTCGGGCAAGCTCCGCGACCAGCTCGGGGTCCCGGCGGTCGGCGACATTCGCAACTGCCTCGTCGCCCTGGCCGACGCCGAGCCGCTGATGAGCGAGCTCTTCCAGTACCGGTTCCCGGGCGAGGAGGCGCCGACGAGCCTGGCCGGCCACGCGATCGGCAACCTCCTGATCGCGGCGATGACCGCCGTCGAGCAGGGCGACTTCGAAGAGGGCGTCCGGCGGATGAATCGGGTCCTGGCCGTCCGCGGCCAGGTCGTCCCGGCCACGGCCACCCCGGTCGTCCTCCACGCGGCGCTGCGCGACGGCACCCTCGTGGACGGCCAGTCACGGATTGCGCGGACGACCGGCGTCGACAGCGTCTGGCTGAGCCCCGAGGACGTCCGCGCCTGCGAGGATGCCCTCGAGGCGATCGCCGAGGCCGACATCATCGTCATCGGCCCGGGCAGCCTCTTCACGAGCATCCTGCCGAGCCTGCTGCTGCCCGACATCCGCCAGGCCCTGGCGGCTTCGTCGGCGCTCCGGATCTACGTCTGCAACGTCGCGACGCAGGCCGGCGAGACCGAGGGTTTCGATCTCGCCGACCACGTCGAGGTGCTCGAGCGGCACACGGCGGAGGGGATCGTGGACATCGTCCTGGCCAACAACCGGACCACCGCCACGGCGCTCCCGGCCGGTCGCCGCGAATCGGTCCGCCTGCGCTGGCCGCCGGCCGGCCCGCATCCGGCACGCCTCGTCCTCGACGACATCGTCGATCCGGCCAGCCCGATCCACCACGATCCGGAGCGGCTGGCCGCGGCAATCCTGCGAATCGCCGAGCGTGAGGGTGCTGCCCGCCGGCGGAACGGGGTCGCCCGGACCGCGTGACTGCCGCGGACCGCGATCTCGTCGCCGCCCTGCGCGCGGAGCTCGCGGCGATCGACCCCCAGCGAGCCTGCGATCGGGCGGCCGAGTCGGCCGGCCTTGGACGGGGCCTGGTAACCCGCGAGGCGTCGATCGCGCGCCTGGCCGTCCGCCTCGGACGGGAGACCGAGGCGGCCATCCGGCCGGGCGTCCGGCGCCGGGCGAAGCATGTCCGGATCACCGATTCCGCGGCCGGCAGCGGGCCGCCGGACGGCGAGCTCGCGAACCCGGCGCCCGAGTTCGACTGGGCCGGGTCCGCCGATCACTGCCGCTGGGCCTGGCTGCGCGGCCGGTTCCTCGCCCGTGGCTCGCTCAGCCTGTCGGCCGGCAGGGCCCACCTCGAGTTCGTGGTGCCCGCGGACGAAGCGCCGATCCTCGCCGGCCGGCTGGCGGATGTCGACCTGCCGGCCTCGTGGCGCGTCCGCCGCGGCCGGGGCGTCGTCACCTGGAAGAATGCCGAGACGATCGGCACGTTCCTGCGCCGGATCGGCGCCGCTTCGGCAATCCTCGAGCTCGAGGCGCGGCAAGTCTCGCGGGCCCTGCGCGGCGAGCTGAACCGGGTGATCAACGCCGAGTCCGCCAATCTCCAGCGAGCCGTCGTGGCGGCCGGCCGCCAGCTCGCGGCGATCGGCCAGCTGGAGGCCGACGGACGCCTGGCCGAGCTGCCCAAGGTGGTCAGGCTGGCCGCCGCGGCTCGCCGGGCGACTCCCGAGGCGACCCTCGCCGAGCTCAGCGAGCACCTCCTGCTCCATCGCTCGACGGTCCAGCGAGCCCTGGAACGGATCGAGCAGCTGGCTGCCGACTCCGATCGGGCGGCTCTGGCATGATCCGTTGATGCGGCCGGTCATCATCGCGGCGAATTGGAAGATGCACACGACGCCGTCCGACGCGGGCGACCTGGCGACGACGATCGCGGCGCGGACGAACGTCGATGGCGTCGAGCGGGTCATCTGTCCGCCGTTCGTGTGCCTGGCGGCAGTGCGCGACGCCCTCGCGGCGACGCCGGCCGGGGCGGGCGTCGGCGTCGGGGCCCAGAACGTCCATCACGAGCTGACCGGCGCCTACACCGGCGAGATCGGGGCGACGATGCTCGTCGGCCTGGCCAGCTGGGTGATCGTCGGCCACTCCGAGCGCCGGCGGGATGCCGGCGAGACCGATGAGCTGATCGGGCGCAAGCTCGGCCGGGCGATCGAAGCCGGACTGCGGCCGATCCTGTGCGTCGGTGAGCAGCTTGACGAACGGGAGGCCGGCCAGGCCGAGATGGTCGTGGCGGCCCAGCTGCGGGGCTGCCTGGCGACGTTCGCGGCCGATCCTGGGGCGCTCGAGACCGCTGGGCTCGTCGTCGCCTACGAGCCCGTCTGGGCGATCGGCACTGGCCGGACCGCTCGGGGTTCCGATGCCGCCGCGATGGCCGACGCGATCCGGGCCGCCGTCCGCGGCCTTGGCGGCGGCTTCGCCGGGCTCGCCGGCGAGCTGCCGGTCCTGTACGGCGGCAGCGTGACCGCGGCCACCGCCGCCGAGTTCCTGGCCGAGCCGGCCATCGACGGCGCGCTCGTCGGCGGCGCCTCGCTCAAGGTCGAGGAGATGGCCGGGATCGTCGCCCGGGCCGGGCTGACGGCCGCCGGGCGGCGTGCTGCCGCGCGGGTCGCCGGGTGATCCAGCTCGTCCTCCTGCGCCACGGCGAGAGCGACTGGAACCGGGAGAACCGGTTCACCGGCTGGACCGATGTCGACCTCTCCGAGACCGGCCTGGCCGAGGCCCACGAAGCTGGCCGGCTCCTGCGCGAGGGCGGCTACGAGTTCGACATTGCCTTCACGTCGGTCCTGCGGCGGGCGATCAGGACGCTCTGGATCGCGCTCGACGAGCTCGACCGGATGTGGCTGCCCGTCGTCAACAGCTGGCGCCTGAACGAGCGCCACTACGGTGCCCTCCAGGGTCTCAACAAGGCCGAGACGGCGGCCAGGTTCGGCGATGAGCAGGTCCACCTCTGGCGGCGGAGCTATGACGTGCCGCCACCGCCGCTGCCCGCCGACGACGAGCGCAATCCCGGCCGGGATCGTCGCTACGCCGGCCTGACGCCGGACGAGCTGCCCAGGTCCGAGTCGCTCAAGGACACCGTCGCCCGCTTCCTGCCCGCCTGGCATGAACAGATCGCGCCCGAGATCCAGGCCGGCCGGCGAGTCCTCATCGCGGCCCACGGCAACAGCCTGCGGGCCCTGGTGAAGTACCTCGACGACATCCCGGACGAGGAGATTCCGGCGCTCAACATCCCGACCGGTGTGCCTCTCGTCTATGAGCTTGACGCCAGCCTGCGACCCGAGCGCCACTACTACCTCGGGGATCCGGCCCGGATCGAGGCCGCGGTGGCGGCCGTGGCCGCCCAGGCCAACGCGCGGCCGGAGAAGGGCTGACGGCGGACTGACGTGCTACCATCCCCCGGCTCCGCACTCCACCAGCTGAGGTCAAATCCCGGGTGAATCCGTTCCTGAGCATCGGCCAGATCATCGTCGGCCTCGCCCTGATGGCCTCCATCCTCCTCCAGTCCCGGGGGACCGGCCTGTCGGGGACGTTCGGTGGCGATTCGGCCGTCTATCGCAGCCGGCGGGGCGTCGAGCGGCGGCTGTGGCAGTTCACGATCATCCTGATCGTCCTGTTCGTGCTCTTCTCGCTGGCCGCGTACATCTACACGCCGGCCGCCTGAATTCGCCCTGCGGCGGGCACGGCTCCGGCGCAAGCACCAAAGGCGTGATCATTGACCCAGCGTGACCGCGCGGTCGTCGCCGCCCTGTCCGTCCTCCTGGTCATCCTGGCCCTCGCGCTGGTGATTCCGAGCGCTCCGGTGACCGGCCCGGTCGCGGCTGCCAGCGCCAGCCCCAACGGCAGCGCGGAGGCGAGCTCGGCCCTGCCGCCGATCTATCGCGAGGGGATCATCGGCAGCCCGAGCTCGATCACGCCACTGACGGCCCGGACGCAGGCCGACCGTGACCTGAGCCGTCTCGTCTTCTCGGGTCTCGTCGCCCGGGGCGCCGACTCGACCTACGTGCCCGACCTGGCCTCGTCGTGGACCGCCGACGCGAGCGGCAAGACCTGGACGTTCAGCCTCCGGCCAGGCGCCCAATGGCAGGACGGCACGCCGGTCACGGCCGACGATGTCGTCTTCACGGTCGGCTTGCTCAAGGATCCCGCCTATCGGGGACCCCTCGCGAGCTCGTGGCGCGAGGTGACCGTCGCCCGGATCGACGCCGAGACGGTCCAGTTCAGCCTGGCGTCGCCGATCGCCGGCTTCCTCGAGGATGCGCTCGTCGGAATCCTGCCGCAGCACCTGCTGGCCGGCATGCCGGTCACCGACCTGGCCGATTCGACGTTCGCCAACGAGCCGGTCGGTTCGGGCCCGTTCCGGCTCGTCCACTGGGATGCAACCTCGGCCGTCCTGATCCCTGCCTCGACGAGCGGACAGGCGGCGCTGCTGCCGAGGTTCGAGCTCGAATTCTTCTCGGATTCGGCCACGCTCGCCGGGGCCTACCGGTCGGGCAGCCTTGACGCGGCCGTGGCCCTCGACCCGGCCGACGCGCTCGACCTCTCGAAGCTCGCCGGGTCGCGCCTCCTGACGTATCCGACGACGACCCTAACGTCCGTCGCGATCAACCTCCGGCCGGGCCATCCCGAGCTGGCTCCGGCAGCCGTGCGCAAGGCCCTTCTCGAGGCGCTCGACCGCCCGGCCATGCTGACGAGTGTCCTGGCAGGGACCGGGACACAGGCGGATTCGGAGGTGCCACCCGGGTCGTGGGCCTTCGATCCGAAGGCCAGCGCGCCGGTCAAGTCGAGCCCGACGGCCGCGGCGACTGCCCTGAAGGCCGCCGGCTGGACGAAGGCGGCCGCCGGTTGGGAGGCGCCCAAGGCGAAGGTCCCGTTCGCGTTCGACCTGCTCAGCCCGGAGCGGGCGTCGAACCCGATCGCCTGGAGCGCGGCCGAGGCCGTGACGAGCCAGTGGCGGGCGTTCGGCCTCAAGGTGAGCCATGTCGGGCTCACTCCGACCGAGCTCGTCTCGCGGCTCGGGGCGGGCACGTTCGTGGCAGCCCTCGTCGACGTGAATATCGGGATCGACCCGGACCTGTACCCGCTGTTCGCGTCGAGCCAGGCCCTGAGCGGGGGAGCGAATGTCACCGGGATCCAGGACCCGACGCTCAATAGCCTGCTCGTGGCTGCCCGCCAGCCGAGCACCCAGGCGGTCCGCAAGGCGGCCTTTTCGAAGCTCGAGGCGGCCCTGGCCGCCAATCCGCCGATGCTCCCGCTCTTCTTCCAGGACGACCTCGTCGTGGTCGATTCGCGGCTCAGCGGACCGTCGATTCAGACCCTGGCCGATCTCAGTGACCGATTTTGGGATGTGCTAGCATGGCGCCTCGCCGACGGGCGGTGAGCAAGTTCGCCGCGCGTTCGGGGTCTCGCCGAGGTGGCGGAATCGGTAGACGCGCTAGCTTCAGGAGCTAGTGTCCGCAAGGGCGTATGGGTTCAAATCCCTTCCTCGGTACCAGCCCTCGCCGGTGGGATCGCCCAAGGCGCGCAGCACCTGCCCAGGTGGCGGAATTGGTATACGCGTACGTTTGAGGGGCGTATGAGGCAACTCATCCGGGTTCAAGTCCCGGCCTGGGCACCACTCGGCTGAACGACGGAACGGCGGTCCAAGCGGACCGCCGTTCTCGATTCGCTGGGCGGGTATCCTGCCCTGACGGGCGGTTAGCTCAGTTGGTCAGAGCGCCTCGTTTACACCGAGGAAGTCACTGGTTCGAGTCCAGTACCGCCCACCAGCACCGGACCCGATCACGGCCGGACTAGAGCTGCCCGGCGATCTGCTGGGCGACCGCTTCGACCTTCGGCTCCAGGTCCGTTCCGGCCTGCGCGGCGACCGTCGCCGAGACGACGACGATCGTGCCGTTCTTGCCGAACGCTACCGTGGCCTCGTGATCGCCGACCACCTTGCCGGCGGCATCGCCGAGGCCGCTGATCGGGGTCATGTCGCCATTGGTCCCTTCGGCCTGGATCGCCGCCTGGATGGCCGCTGCCTCGAGGCCGGTGCCGATCGTCTCCACGTAGACCGTGACGTCATCGCCACTGTCGGTCCCGTAGCTGGCCAGGCTGATCGGTCCCAGGTTCATGCTGCCCGGCTGGAGCGTGGGCGTGCCGCCGATGATCGACGCGGCGACATCGGCCGTCAGGATCGTGCTGGCGTTGACGGCGGAGGTGCCGCCGCTGCCGCCCAGGAGGCCGGACGGCAGGAGCCCGCCGAGGCCGCCGAGGCCGGACGGCAGGGCGCCGCCACCTCCGCCACCGGCCGCCGTGCTCGAACCGGGAGCCGCGGTCGCCGAGCTGCCGCAGGCCGCGACGCTGAGAAGGGCGGCCGACAGGATGCCGGCGGCCAGGAGTCGTCGAGGTGAAGCCACGCGTGGTCCTCCCTGATGGGGATCGATGAATGTCGAGAATGTAGCGTGGACGGGGACCGTCCGTTTGCCCGCACCCCGATCGTCCCGGATCGCTGAGACCGATTGTCCTGCCCGATTGAGCCCCCCGGCGCCCCGGCGAGGCGATGAACCTTTTCCCCGGGTCACTCGTCGGATAGGGTGGACGGCGGGCCGGTGGCGCGCCAAACGGTCGCGCGGAGAAGGGGCTGGGGTGGAATCGGTGGCGGTGGTCGACACTCGAAGTGCGATCGCGAGGAGATTCGAGCTGGAGCTCGACCAGTCGTACTCGCTGGCCCGGGCGATCCTGCGAGATGACAGCGACGCCGAGGACGCCGTCCAGGACGCCTGCCTGACCGCCTGGCGCCGGGCCGGTTCGCTGCGCGACCCGGATCGATTCGGCGCCTGGTTCGGCCGGATCCTCGTGAACGGCTGCCGTGACCGGCTCCGGGGCCGGCAGCGTCAGCAGGTCCGGGCGATCGCCCTCCAGGCGGCCTGGCACGGCGAAGCCGGCGGCCCGGACCCCGCGCTGCGGCCGGGAGCGTCGGATCCGGACCTCGACGCGGCATTCGACGGGCTCGATCCGGACCATCGGATCGTCGTCCTCCTGCGCTTCTGGCAGGACCTCAGCCTCGATGAGATCGCCGACCGACTCGACGTCCCCCTGGGCACGGTCAAGTCCCGGCTCCACTACGCACTGCGCACCCTGCGAACCGACCTGGAGGCCAGCGATGGACGACTCTGAGCTCGAAGCCCGGCTCCGCCGGCGGCTCCATGAGCGCTTCGATGGCCACCGCGCGCCGAGTGAGCTGCGCGCCAGCGTGACCGCGGGCATGGCCGCCCAGCCGCCCGCCACCCGGCGACGAGTGGCCTTCCACTTCCTGTTCGCGGGCTCGCGCCAGCTCCTCGCCGCGACCGCCGTGGTCGTCGTGGTGGTGATCGTGGGCCTCGCCCTGACCGGACGGGACGGGTCCGTCGGCGTGCCCGTGGTCTCGCCGAGCCCCAGTGTCTCGCCGCTCCCGACCGCGACGGCGGGAGGGTCGCCCTCGACCCCGGTTGCATCCGCAACGCCCGACGTGCCACAGGCGAGCGTGCCACCGATCTCGACGGCGGCCTGGTCCGGACTGGCCTTCCAGCACCTCCAGGGTGCACCCGAGCTGTCGACGGTCGTGCCCTGGGCGGGCGGCTACATCGCGATCTCGGGATCCAATTCAGCAGGCCAGCTTGGAGCATGGCTCTCGCGCGACGGCCGGGCCTGGACGGAGCTGCCCGCGACGACGTTCGGGCTCGATGATCCGACCCACAACACATTCGTGATCGGCGGGACTGCCTGCGGCAGCGGTGTCCTCATTGCCGGCGAGGATGCCTCCGGAACCGGGATCCTGTGGTTCTCCCAGGATGGCTACGCCTGGCGCAAGGGAGCCATCCCGGGCGCCGTCATTGCCCGGGTCCGCGAATCCATGATTGCCGGTTCGCGAGCTGGGGCGGTGGTCGCCAACGAAGATGGGCCGGTCGTCGACATGACCTCGGACTGCTCCTCTTGGCTGTCGGTGCCCTTGCCGGGCCCGCTGGCCGCCCAGGTCTCGGCCGTTGGCGTCTTCGGGACGGGCTTTGTCGCTCTCGATGCCTCGAGCCCGGCTCCGGGCAGCCAGCCCGGCGCCTGGTGGTCGAACGACGGGGAGAACTGGTCGGCAGCGACGGTTCAGCAGGCCAAGGGCAACGACTTCCAGGCTGTGTGGACCGGCACCAGCGGCCTGCTGGCAATGAGCACCACTGGGGATACTCCGGGACTCGAGACCCTGTGGTCTTCGAAGGACGGACACGCGTGGGTCAAGGACGACGCGGCCGACCCGTTCGGGGCGCGACTGTCCGGTGAGGGGGTCGGCGACCCGGCCGGATCGATCCTCGGCGACGGAACTCGGTTCCTGGCCTACGGCTCGCCGGGCGATGCCGCGGACAAGCCGATCGAATACCTGGCTTCCCCGGACGGCGTGCATTGGACCCGGCTGGCACCGCGCGGCGATCTGCCGACCGGCCTGTCCGGGGCCCTGGAGGTCTTCCAGATGCGCGACGGCGTGCTGATCAGCGGCGACGCGGGCAGCTGGTTCGCGACGGCCGTCACGAACTAGGCTCACATCCGGCCTGCACGCTGTTCAGGCGCTGCTAGACTCAGGGGGAATGCGGTTGCCGTCCCCGGCGCGCACGATTGAGGAGTCTCATGAGCGCACCCCTGATCATCCTGATCGTCGTCATCGTGGTGGTGGTCGGATTCGTCATCCTCACGTACAACGGGCTGGTCCAGCGCCGGCTGCGCGTCGATGAGGCCTTCTCCCAGATCTCCGTCCAGCTCAAGCGTCGCTGGGACCTGATCCCGAACCTGGTGAACGCGGTCAAGGGCTACATGGACTTCGAGAAGGACGTCCTGACCAAGGTCACCGACGCCCGGGCGAATGCCGTCGCCGCCGGTTCCCAGGGCCCGGCAGCCCAGGCCCAGGCCGAGAATGCCCTGACCGGCACCCTGCGTTCCCTGTTCGCGGTCGTCGAGAACTACCCGACGCTCAAGGCGAACGAGAACGTGCTGAGCCTCCAGGAGCAGCTGACCACCACCGAGAACCAGATCGGATTCGCCCGCCAGCACTACAACGCGACGGTCCTCGACTTCAACACCGGCATCGCGACGTTCCCGGCGGCCCTCCTGGCCGGCCCGCTTGGCTTCACCAAGCGCGAGTTCTTCGAGGCCGAGCCCGAGGCGCAGGCGGTTCCCCAGGTCAACCTGGGCTAGGCCCAGCCAGGGCTCCGTTCCCGAACCAGGTCCTCATGGCCGCCAGCGCAACCTTCTACAGCGAGAAGTCCGCCAACGTCCGGAACAGCGTGTTCCTGGTGCTGGTCCTGCTCGTCATCCTCGGCGTCCTCGGCGGGGCGATCGGCTATGCCCTGACGGGATCCCAGGCGGGCGCCCTCGGAGCGATCGTGATCGCCGTCATCATCGGCTCGCTCACCTCGGTCGCCTCGTACTTCTACGGCGACAAGCTGGTCCTTGCCGCGTCCTCGGCCAAGCCGATCACCGAGGAGCAGGGCCCCCAGCTGTTCAACGTGATCCGGGAGCTGACGATCGCCGCGGGGATTCCGATGCCGGCGGTCTACATCATCCAGGACGACGCGATGAATGCCTTCGCGACCGGCCGCGACCCGAACCACTCATCGATCGCCATCACGACCGGCTTGCTCAACGTGATGAACCGCGAGGAGCTCCAGGGCGTCCTCGGCCACGAGCTCTCGCACGTGCGCAATTTCGACATCCGGTTCTCGCTGCTGGTCGGGGTCCTTGTCGGCAGTGTCGCCCTCCTCTCGAGCTTCTTCCTGCGTTACACGTTCTGGTTCGGGGGAGGCCGCCGGTCGAACAACAACGACAGCAACGGCAGCGGCGTGATCCAGCTGGTCATCTTCGTCGTGGCCATCGTCCTGGCGATCCTCGCGCCGATCTTCACCAAGCTCGTCCAGCTGGCCGTCAGCCGCCAGCGTGAGTACCTCGCCGACGCCTCGTCGGTGGAGCTGACCCGCAATCCGCACGGCCTCGAGAGTGCGCTGGCCAAGCTGGCCGGCGACACCACGGTGATGAAGGAGGCCAACCCGGCCACCCAGCACATGTACTTCCACAACCCGCTCATGAAGCTCGGCGCGAGCTCGAGCGGCCTCTTCTCGACGCACCCGCCGCTCGTCGACCGGATCAACCGCCTCCGTCAGCTCACCGGCGAGGCGCCGATGCCGCCCGACGAGGCCAGCTCGATCGGGGCCGCCAGCTAGCCGCTGCGGTTCGTTGCGCAGGCCGCGGTTCCGGGCGCGGCTCCGCGGCGCCCGTGGGTTGGGACGATTGTCGCCACCAGGCGCACAACGTTTGCCGATTCGGCAGGCGTCCGGGGCACGGCCTCGATCATCCTTCGAATCCACGCACAAACCCCAGGCCCACGGCGCGGTCAGGTGCGCGGACGGGGCACTTCTTCGCCACATTGCGTCCAGCAGCGACATTCGTCCCAACCTGGCGTGCCGCGGTCGCGGGATTGCCCGACCCTTGTCAAATCTCGAGTTGGGTCGAGCCTACGGTCGGGTCATGGTCCTTGCCGGGCCCCAAACGGAGGAGCGCTCAGGGCGTGCGTCGTTCGAGTTGCTCTGCCGCGGGCAGCCGGGCGTGGAGCTCCTCCAGCGACCATAAGCCCGACCCGGCTCGCGTTCTGGCACCGACCCGGGCGGAATCGGCTGGGCCCGA
>JANWLH010000167.1 GCA_025450915.1 Candidatus Limnocylindrales bacterium
ACCTCGGCCTGCGAGGCGCCTGCCCTGGTCGCGAGGTCGAGGACCTGCTCGGCCAGGCCGACCCACTCCGGAGCGGTGCTCGGCTCGCTCACCATTTGCCGACGCCCACCTGGACGTTCCGGAAGCGCGCCCCGGGGACCGCGTGGCCGACGTGGCCGGTCTGGCCGGGCTCGCCCTTGCCGCAGTTCGGGGTCCCGAGCATCACGTAGCTGCGTTCGTCGCCGACCGCATCGCACGAGCGCCAGAACTCGTAGGTGATGCCCGTGTACGTCGGGTTCTTGTAGAGACGGCCGAGCTTGCCGCCCTTGATCTCGTAGGCCACCTCGGTCGCGAACTGGAAGTTCAGCCGTCGGTCGTCGATCGACCAGCTCCGGGTCGACCGGAGGTAGAGGCCATCGTCGGTATCGGCGACGATCTCGTCGAGGCTCATGCCGGGCTTGGGCAGCAGGTTGATGTTCGTCATCCGGATCAATGGGATCCGGTTCCAGCCGTCGGCGCGCATCGCGCCACCCGATTGCCGGCCGATCCGCGGCGCGGTCTCGCGGCTGCTGAGGTAGCCGACGAAGATGCCTTCCTTGATGAGCGGCACGGCCTGGGCCGCGACCCCCTCGTCGTCCCAGCCGAACGTGCCCAGGCCGCCCGGCGCGGTCGCGTCGGCGACGATGTCGATCAGCTCCGAGCCATAGCGGAAGCCCTCGTCGAGCTTGTCGGTCGTGAGGAAGCTCGTCCCGGCATACGACGCCTCGGTCCCGAACACCCGGTCCAGCTCTGTCGGGTGGCCGCAGCTCTCGTGGACCTGGAGGTAGAGCTGGGACGGGTCGAGGACGATTGTCATCTGGCCGGAGGGGCACTGCGGCGCGCTGAGGAGGGCGACCGCCTCCTCCGAGAGGGCCTCGACGTGGTCGGCAAGGCGGAGCCCCCGGATGTACTCGTAGCCCGCCGATTGCCAACCGCCGCCGGCGTCCGGATAGCTCCGCCGCTGGTGCTCGTCGCCTTCGATCGCGTTCGTCTCGACCCCCGAGCCGACGTGGGTGATCGTCTGGTCGGTGAAGCTGCCGTCGCTGGCCGCGAAGATCGTGTGGGTTCGCTGGGCGGCGTAGGTCGACTCGGTGAACGCGATCCCCTTGACCGCCGAGGCGAGCCGATCAGCCTTGAGCAGCTCGTCGATCTTGGTGTCGAGGGAGACCTTGAACGGATCCTCGGCGACGGGGGTCTCGTAGGTGCCGTGGGCCGCCGGCCGGTCGTCGAGCTGGACCCGATGGCGGAGCGCCGTCGCCGACGCCCTGGCGATCCGGACGGCCTGGGCGGCGACCCGATCGATCTCGGCGGGCTCGAGCCGATTGCTGCTCGCGAAGCCCCACGCACCGTCGACCAGGACCCGGATGCCGAACCCTTCGCTCTCACCCGCGGCCACGCCTTCGACGCGGCCCGACTTGACGGCGATCGACTCGTCGACCTGGTGGACGATCCGGACGTCCGCGTACGCCGCCCCGCGTACGGCAGCCGTCGACAGGGCCCGGTCGGTCAGGTCTCGCATCGTTCGGCACGATAGCAGGCCGGACGGCCACCCCGCTGTCTAGAACGCCGGGCCGCCACCGATCGCCTGGCCGGTGAGCCAGATCCCGAGCGCGAAGATGAGGCAGGCCGCACCGAGCGGGAGGTAGGCCGCGAGCCGGCCGAGGCTGGGCGCCGCCGGCAGTCGATGAGCGTGGTCGCGGGCGAAGACCAGGACCAGGCCCAGGCCTCCGAGGACGACGGCCATTCCGAGGCCGAAGGCCACGACGAGGACCAGGCCGTAGGCCGGGCGGTCCACGTTGATCGCGGCCAGCAGGATGATCAGGGCATTCGTCGACGGGATCAGGCCGCCGGCCAGCCCGAGGACGAACAGGCTTCGCCAGCCGATCGGGGCGGCTGACTCCTCCACGGAGCCGGCCGGCACGTGGCGGCCGAACGCGTCATGCCGGTGGGCGTGGGCATGCCCGGGCTCGTGCCCGTCCTCGCCATCGGCGGCACGCGCCCGTCGCCGGCCCAGATAGAGCCGTAGCTGGCCGAGCAGGAGCCAGGCTCCGATCGCAATGACCGCCACCCCCGAGACCACCGGCGCGACGGTGTTGAACAGCTCCGGGGCCAGGTCGCGAGCCTGGAGGATGAGCGCCGCGAGGACGACGATCCCGAGCGTGTGCGAGACCGTCACCGCGAGGCCCAGGGCGATGGCGTGGAGGGCCGTCCCGCGCGAGCCGACGAGGTAGGCGCCCATCACGGTCTTGCCATGGCCCGGCGTCAGGGCGTGGCCGGCGCCGAGCAGGAAGGCCGCCGCAAGCGCCCCGAAGATGACGATCGGCGTCAGCGTGTCCGAGCCGACCAGGCCACCGATGTCCATGCCCACGACGCCGCCGGGCACCGCCCCCGCGGTCGGGGCTGTGCTCGGGGCGGCGAGCACGGGCGCAGGCGCCAACGGGCTGCCATTCGGCTCCGGCGTCGTGGCCGGCCCGGGACTCGACTCTGCCGGCGATTCACCTGCGGCCTCCGCCGGCGTCGCGTCGAGCGCCTCGACGTCGCTCGGCGGCACGTACGCCGTCACGCTCCCCCCGAGGGTCGCGCTGAAGGCGACGTCCTGGACATCGAGGGGGTGCGGGATCAGATTCGGCGGATAGGTCCGCAGGCGGTTCGAGATCGAGGTCGCCGGCAGGCTGCCGCGCTTGATCGTCACGCCACTGCCGGTCACCACTACCTCGTGCCAGCCGATCCGGCCGGGATGCGAGGCGTCGTCGAAGCCGATCCGGATCGGCCACTGGGCATCGGCGGGCAGGTCGGCGGCGAACTCGCAGACCAGGCGCATCGTGCTCAGGCCCGCCGTCCCGGGCGGAAAGCTGAGCCCGGCCTCGAGGACGGTCAGGTCGAGGCGCCGGCCGTCCGCGGTCAGGGTCACGTCCGGCTCGAGCCGGGGGCAGGCAGCGAGTCGCTCGACATTCGACTCGACGTCGGAGATCACGCCGTCCCCGTCGGTATCGATTCGCAGGCGGTCCTGGAATGTCGGGATCTCGGCCTCGTCGATGACCAGGTCGACGACGATCCGGGCGGGCTCGACCCGGATGCCCGCGTAGTGGTTGACGGTGAAATTGCCCAGCGGATGGGCAAGGGCGAGGCCCGGCACGACCAGGACCAGGCCGCCGCCCAGGAGCGCGGCCCATGCCAGGCGGCGCCGGAATGAGTTGGTCGGGCGGATCACCCGGCCATCGTAGATGGAGCACCACCGCCGGGCCGCCAGGATGGCTCGGCTACACTCAATCGCGTGAGTCCGGACCTGCAGCGGGGGTACGCCCCGGCCCATCGCGCGCCGGGCTGGTTCGTCACGTTCGAGGGTCCCGAGGGCTCCGGCAAGACGATCCAGTCCGAGCGCCTGCGCGACGCGGCAGCGGCCGCCGGGATCGCCAGCCTGCTGACCAGGGAGCCGGGCGGCACGCCCGTCGGCGACGAGATCCGGCGGATCCTGATGGACGCGAGCAATGACTCGGTGCCCCTCGGACCGCGGACCGATGCCTTCCTGTTCAACGCCGCTCGCGCCCAGCACGTCGACGACGTGATCGTGCCTGGGCTGGCTCGCGGTGAGCTCGTGATCTGCGCCCGGTATGCCGATTCGACGATCGCCTACCAGGGCTACGGCAGTGGCCTGCCGATCGAGGCGCTGCGCGAGCTGGAACGCCTCGCGACCCAGGCCGTCCGGCCGGACCTGACCATCCTGCTCGACGTACCGGTCGAGGTCGGCCTCGCCCGGAAGGGCTCTGATGAGCAGCAGCGCTTCGAGGCCGGCTTCGACGTTGCCTATCATCAGCGGGTCCGCGAAGGCTTCCGGGCGATGGCTGCGGACGAGCCGGAGCGGTTCGTGATGGTCGATGCGACGGCCGGTGTCAGCGAGGTCGCGGCCCAGATTCGCCGGGTGGTTGGCCGCCTGCCGGGTCTGGCGGCGATCGCCCTGGTGCCTGCAATCGACGGCCCGGGTGAACCGGAAGCCGCCCAATTGCGCATGTCCCGATGAGCGAGCCGGTCGCCCGTGCGACGGGCCGCGTGAACAGTGCCGCCGACGATGCCGACCGAGAGGTCCTCGAGGCGATCGCCGCTGGTGATCATGGAGCTATCGCTGTTCTCTACGAGCGCTACAAGACCATGGCCTACGGACTCGCGATGCGCATCACCGGAGACGCCAGCCTGGCCGACGATGTCGTCCAGGAGGCATTCGTCGGTGCCTGGCGCAACGCGGGCCGCTATGCCACCGAACGAGGCAGCGTGAAGACCTGGCTCCTGGCGATCGTCCACCACCGGGCGATCGATGCGGTCCGCCGCCGCCGGCCGACGAGCGAGCTGCCCGAACACGAAGAGGCACCGCCGCCCAGCCTCACCCTGCCCGATGTCTGGTCGGAGGTCGCGGGGCGCCTCGATCGAGAGGAGATCCTCGGCGCGCTGGCCACCCTGTCGGTCGTCCAGCGTGAAGCCCTCGAGCTGGGCTACTTCAGCGGGCTGACCCAGCAGGAGATCGCCGTCCGGACGAACACGCCCCTCGGCACGGTCAAGAGCCGGATGCGCCTGGGCCTGCTCCAGATGCGCCGGGCGATGCTCGGGTCGCCGACCGACGGCGGGGAGCCGGCATGAGCGTGCTGAGCTGCGACCAGGTCCGGGACCTGGCCGAGGGCTTCGTCCTGGGCGCCCTCGACCCGAACCAGACCCACGATGTCCGCGATCACCTGGCCAGCTGCCCGAATCCCCATCCCGAGATGGACGAGCTCGGTGGTGCCGTCCCGTACCTGGCCGAGTCGATCGAGCCCGTCGAGCCGCCCGAGGCGCTCAAGGGCCGGATCATGGCCGCGATCGACGCCGAGCTGCGGGCCGGGCAACGCGCCGAGGCCGCCGCGGACCGCCTGATCACGTCGCTCGGAGCCGGCTCGGTGGCTCGGGTCGCCCCGGCGGCGCCCGTCGCCGAGGAGCCGGCGGTCGCCCCACCGGCCCCGGGCAGCGTGCCGATCAGCCTCGACGTGGAACGCGCCCGACGACGCTCGCGGCTCGGCTGGATCGCGGCGATTGCCGCGGTCGTCGTGATTGCCGCCCTGGGCGCCTGGAACATCGGCCTGTCCGGGCAGCTCTCGACCGCCCAGCAGCAGCAGGCCGCCGTCGACCACGTCCTGGCGATCGCCCGCGAGCCGGGCGGAGAGGCCGCGATCCTCATCCCGGGAGCCGCCGCTGGTCCGGCGGGCCTGGCCGCGGTCGCGCCGGACGGCTCGTTCGCGCTGGCGATGCACGGCCTCGCGGCTACGAACGGCAGCCAGGTCTATGAGGCCTGGGTGATCGCGCCGTCGGGCACGCCGGTGCCGGTCGGCTCGTTCGTCGTGGGATCCGACGGCACTGGCGCGCTG
>JANWLH010000168.1 GCA_025450915.1 Candidatus Limnocylindrales bacterium
AGGGCACGATGACGGTGAGCCGGTACCTCGCGTTGTCGCCGGCGCTTCTCATCATGGTCATCTCCAATGGCTTTGAGGAGGAACTCCTCTTCCGCGGGCTCTTCCTGCAGCGGTATGGCGCCTTCTTCGGAGTTTGGGGGGCGAATATCTTGCAGGCCTTGGTGTTTGCGTTCGCCCACCTCGGCGTCAGCTACACGCCCAACGCGTTGCTGTTCATCCTCGTGGCGGTCTTCCCGCTCGGCCTCGTGGGCGGCTTTCTCATGCGCCGCTCCGACGGGGTGGTTGCACCGGCCCTCCTTCATGCGGCCCTGGACATCCCGATCTACTTGGCATTCCTCACCTTCGTTTCTTGACCTGGGAGCTTAGCCATCGGGGCTCGCGAGGCGTGGTTCCCGATGCCGGCGCACGGTCGAGCTGGCCAACGAGACGCCCGGCTGTTGGCACTGGCGGTCGATTACGCGATCAGTGAACGAGTTCTACGCCCCGGTCACCTGAGCTCCTTGAGGAGAGACTGGAGGCGTTCGGCGATGCGAACCTCGTCGAATTCCTCGAGGGCATAGGTGCGGCCTTCAACGTTCGGGGCCAGTGTCCCCGCGCTCTGCATATCGCGAAGCTCGCTGATCGCGTCGACGATGGCCGTTGGGCTGTCCGGCGTGACTTGTCGGCATGTCGGGAGGGGGTACGTGTAGACCACGTGCCGTCCGAACAAGAGGCCTTCGATCACGGTCCCGCCGATTCCGTCATGCCGCGGTACGCGGACGACCACGGTGGAGTCGCGATAGGCCTGGCTCATGTCGGCCATCCAGCCCAGGAATTTGACGTTGGCTGGCGCGCCGGCTACCCCGGCTGAACCCTGGCCCACGATCTGGAACGTCACCTCGGGGAGGCGGGCCGCAGCCTCAATGATGGCGTCGCCGCCGTAGAAGCTGAAGCGGCGGCCGGGGACATAGGACAGCACACGGAACACCGCCGGCAACGGCGGCAGGACCGTCGGCGCGTGGAATGACCGTGGGATGTAGGCAGCAACCGCCCGTAGTCCGACGCACCTCAGCTCGTCGGCCAGCCACGGCCCATTGACGAGGTGCAGGTCGCCCTGGGCTGCGCCAACGTCGGACCACCGGAGCGTCCCGGCGCGCGCCTCTTCGAGGGTGTTCAGCACATCGGTCCCGATCCAGTAGTGAGCTCGCGCGGCCGGCGGGAACCGGCGTCGGAGGACGTCCCAGTAGGCGTCGAAGGCCCGCGCTCGCAGCGGTGTTCCACCGACCCTGAAGCCGACGCGCAGGATGACATCCGGAGCCTTCCTGCGGCCGAGGAGTCCCGCGTACCTGCGTTCACCAATGAACTCGCCAACCAGATCGCTGGCCGGGTCGGACAACGTCTCGGCAACCTGTCTCGCCCAGTGCGGCTGGCCGACGACCACGACCTCAGTCATGAGACGCAGCCAGTAGCTCGCGTACATCGGGACTCGTCGAGGCGGCAATTCCGATCACGCCCATTCCGCCGAGGACGGCGATCGACAGGATCACGACGGCCGGCAACGACAAGCAGAGCAGCAGGACGACCACGAGCGGGAGGACGATCAGTCCGATCCGACCGGCCGGCCGCGCCAGCTCCGTGACCGGCATCGATGCGACCCGAAGGAAGCGCCACAGGCCCCCGATATCGAGCGGTATCGAGGTCAGGGACATGAGCACGATGCCTACGATCAACGAATGGACGAGCGCGCCGATCACCAGCGAGCCGGTACCGACCATCAGCTCAAACCCGGTGAACGCGAGGCTCTCGCGCTGCCTCCGACCGACGACGAGGAGGGTGCTGATCGGGCTCGCGACGCTCCACAGGATCATCGAGGGAGCCAGGATCTGGGCCATCAGGCCGGCCGTCTCCCAGCGCGACCCGAAGACGGTCTCGACAAGCACCGAGCCGACGACCGTGAGGACCGCGTACGTCGGAATGGCGAAGACCAGCAGGGTGACGGTCATGCGCCGGGCGAGCTGGCGAAGCTGCATCGGATCGGAACGTCGGAAGGCCGCCTCCCCGAAGAAGACCTGGCTGACCGCGGCTGCGACGAGCGAGGCGGGCAGGATGAGCAAGCGATAGGCGATGAAGAACTGACCAGACGAATCGAGGTCAAACAGGGCTGGGATCAGGAGAAAGGGGATCTGCGCCGACAGCACGTTGAGGAGCGACGCCGCGGTCATGACCCGAGCAAAGCCCCAGGTCGCCCGGGCGTCGTGAGTGATCGCTGCCCGTGTCACCGGGGCTGCCTTGAGCGCCGCCGTGAACCCACGCACGAGGCGTTCCACGCCGGCGACGCGACCGACGACATCGCCGAGGATCAGGCCGAGTGGTCCGGCCCCCACCAGGCCGAGGCCGACCTGGCACGCTACCTGCCCGATCGCCTGGGTCGCTCGCATCCGACCCAGGGACCCGAATTCTCTGAGGTAGACGGCCCATGACCCGAGGGCCTGCACCGCGCTCGCCGCAAACAGGGCGATGGGCAGCAGCCAGAGGAAGGGGACGAGCGGCGCAACACCAAGCTCGGCAGCGATCGTGCCGCCCCACAGGACGGTCCCAATCGCGAGCAGGACGCTCGCGGCCAGCCCGAGGCCGATGCTCAAGACCACCAGGTGCACGGCCTGGCGAGCGTCCGTCGCGACGGGAATCGCGAGGTCGAAGCGCAGCGACGCACCGGCAACGAGGATCGACAGGAACGCGGCATAGACCGACAGGAGGCCAAACGCCGCCGGATCGTAGAGCCGGGCCAGGACCGGAGCAGCCAGGGCCAAGGCCACCTGGCCCAGGATGCTGCCGGAGCCGACGAGCACGATGCCTCCGGCGAATCGACTCAATCGCACGCGCGGCAGGATGGCGGTCCGCAGGCGCAAGGCGACGTCCACTCTGTCCCTCGAGCCGAGGTCCTCGACGGACCTCAGCGTGATTCGTTGAACTGAAACGATTCGCGTGGGTCGCGGCGCACATCGATGACGGCCTCGGCCATCGCCCAGGGCCGCAGTTCCTCCTGCGCTGGCGGTTGTCCCACGCAGGAGCTGGCCCAGTATCGAGGGGCCGATGACGCTGGACTAGTTAGGATTTCATCACCTTCAAGGGCATGGAGTTGCGCGGGCGAGGCGCAGCGGCATCGGTCCAGGCGCGCGTGGAGCGCCATCAGCGCCACTGGGTCCTGATCCCGAGCCGGGTTTCGAGGTCCACGTCTTCGAACGCCGCGAACGTGTCGATCCATTCGAGGATGGCGGCCTCGTCGACCGCTACGTCATCGATCACCCGGCCGAGCGGATCGCGCCGCAGCTCACCGCGAAGGGCGACATCGAGGCTGCGGAACTCCGTGCAGAACGCCTCGGTATATGCGAGAACCGGGTCGCTGGGGTCATGGCTTCGGACGGCTGGCTCGGTCCAGCGACTCGCGTTGTGATGGGCACAAAGAATCGCCAGGGCCCTTCGACAGGCCAGCCAATTCCGCTGTGTCGCCAAGTTCCTGAGCGTCAGGGCAACCCGTCGCCCGCGAAGGGACACACCAAGGACATCCTTCGACGCCAGCAGGATCTGATAGCTCCGCCAGCTTGCGCGGGCATCCTCACGAGCACGCGCGCGAGAGAAGGTCCGGTTCGCGATGGGCGCGCCCGGCGGAGTCGGGGCGGCCAGGCGCGACAGGACGACCCGCCATCCCTCGACTTCATTGACGAGGGTGAGCGTCAAGCCTTCTGGTGAGCTGCTCTGCCGCGTCGTCTCGGGATGGAGCTCGGCGATCTGGCCGCCATCCTCGCGGACGATCCGGGCCGCCGACCCTTCGCGCACGATGGCGACAACGGCTCCCACGCCGCAGCCTGGCAGGCCACCGTCTTCGATCCGCCAGTACGACTCATCCATCTGGGTTCGCGAAACGACCGGGCTGGGTCTCGGCAAGGCTCACTCCGAGCGACGCAGCCAGGAGCATTGCAGCCAACTCTGAGAAGCATCTGAGAACGAGCGTTACGCGAAAGCGGGTGCGAAGGTGCGCTCGGCCGGCTTGGGCTTCCGGCAGCGGGCCAGGTGCTATCGTCGACGAATCCCACCGCACAAGGAGACGCCGATGAGTGCGCCGATCATCCTGGTTCCCGGGTTCTGGCTCGGAGCGTGGGCGTGGGACGAGGTCGCCGGAACGCTCCGCGCCGACGGCCACGACGTGACCGCGCTGACGCTACCCGGTCTCGAGTCCGTCGATGCCGACCGATCCTCGATTCGGTTCAGCGACCACGTCGATGCGATCGTCCGGGCGATCGAGGCGGCCGGTGCTCCGGTCGTTCTCGCCGTCCACAGCGCCAGCGGGTTCTCGGGCTACGCCGCGAGTGACCGCGTCCCCGAGCGGATTGCCGCGATGGTCTATGTCGACACTGCGCCAGGCAAGCCGCCCCTCGAGCCGGCCTTCGAAGGCGTCGAGAAGCCCCTCGTCTGGGACGAGCTCGCCGCCGAGGAGAACCTCACCGGCCTGTCCGAAGCACAGCTGGCCGAGTTCCGGGAGCGGGCCGTCCCGGTCCCCGGCTCCCTGCTGCGCGACAGCTACGAGTTCACGAACGACGCCCGGCGCGACATCCCTTCGACGATCATCGCGACGGGCTTTTCCGCGGCCGACTACCAGAAGTACGCGAAGGAGCATCCGGAGTGGGCGTTCCTCGCCGGGATCCCCGAGCTCCGCAACATCACCTGGATCGATCTGCCGACTAGCCACTGGCCGATGTGGTCGCAGCCGGCGGAGCTCGCGACGATCATCGGGGAGGTGGCCACACGGGCCGCCGGGCAGGCGGAAGCCGAGAGATCACCGTGGGCTAGGCTCGAGCGATGAGCGAACGCAACCCGGCCAGGAACCAGCCTGCCGTCCCGGAGTACGCAGACATTCCGTCCTCGACGGATGTCCACAAGGGCTACGCCCTCGGGATCGATATCGGTGGGACCGGGATCAAGGCCGCAGTCGTGGATGTCGAAACGGGACAGCTCGTGAGCGACCGGATCCGGGAGCTCACCCCGCAACCACCGACGCCCGACGCCGTGCTCGCCACGGTCGGCAGTGTCGTCAAGCGGCTTACGGAATCAGGCCTCCTGACCTCCGAGATGCCGGCCGGGGCTGGGTTTCCCTCGGCGATTCGAGCCGGTCATGCCCTGACCGTGCCCCACGGCGAGGTTGCCTGGGTGGGTCAGTCCATCGACCAGCTCCTCGGTGACCGACTGGGCCGCCGGGTGACCGTTCTCAACGACTCGGACGCAGCTGGCGTCGCCGAGATGGCCTACGGGGCCGGCCGCGGCCATCCGGGGGTCGTCCTGCTCCTGGACCTCGGGACGGGGATCGGGACCACGCTCTTTACCAAGGGTGAGCTCGTCCCGAACATGCAGCTCGGGCATGTCGAGTTCCACGGCCACGATGCCGAGTCCCGGGTCTCGCCGGCGGCCCGCAAGCGCAGGAACCTGGGCTGGAAGGCATGGGGTCGCGAGTTCAACAAGCTGCTCGCGATCTACGAGGCCTACCTCTGGCCCGACCTGATCATCCTGGGCGGGGGCTTGGCCAAGGATTTCTCGAAGTTCTCGGGCTTCCTTGAGACGAAGTCGATGCTCGTCCCGGCCGTGCTGGGGAATCTCGCAGGCATCGTTGGTGCGGCGAGGGTCGGGGCCGCCGCCGGCGCACGCACCGGTCCTTGACGTTCGCCCGGGGATCAGGCCGCGGCGCGAAGCCGCCCGCCGGCTGCTCTCGCCCATGCTGAGAAGTAGGCCCGGACGCGGGTGGCGGGCGGCCGTCGCCGCGATCGCAGTCCTGACCGTGCTCGTCGGCGTTATAGCGATCGTGATCCTCGGCCGAGCTTCGTCGGGCGGACCGCGGACCTCCGCCGAGGTGTCACCGGTGCCCGGAATCTCGGAGTCTGGCGCTTCGCCGAGGACGACCGCGTCGACCACTCCGCCAGCCTCCCCGCCGGCGGCGCCGACGCCACGGACCTCGGCGCTGCCAGTCGCTGGGCACTCGGTCTGGTGGATCATCCTCGAGAACCACGAGTTCGGCGCGATCGTCGGCAACAGCGAGGCGCCGTACTTCAATGGGCTGGCCGCCCGCTATGGCCTGGCCACGAACTACTACGCGACGAGCCACCCTTCCGAGCCCAACTACGTCGCCCTGGTTGCCGGGTCGACGCTCGGCGTCACCACCGACGGGGTGTACCAGCTCCAGGGCCCGAGCATCTTCAGCCAGCTCGCGGCCGCCGGGCGCACGTGGCGGGTGTACGCCCAGGATGATCAGCCGGGCTGCTTCGCCGGAACGATCAGCGGCGGCGGGATCGATGGACCTGGGGCACCCGGCCTGTACGCCCGCAAGCACAACCCGGCGATCAGCCTGGCGACTGTCGCGGGCAACCCGTCGCAGTGTCGCAATATCGAACCCTTGCGGACCTTCGATTCTGCTGCGGGAGCGTTCGAGATGATCATTCCCAATCTCACCAACGACATGCACGACGGTACGGTCGGCCAGGGTGACGCATTCCTGCGAGCGTTCGCGCCCGGGATCATCGCGAGCCCTGCCTTTGGGGCCGGCGGTGTCCTTTTCATCACGTTCGACGAAGGCAGCTCAAACGCCGGCTCGGGGAGCGACGCCGGAGGCCACGTCGCGACCCTGATCATCGCGCCGGACATCGGGCCGGGCTTCCGCGACCGGGCCTACGTCGATCACTGGAGCCTGCTTCGAACGACCGAGGCCGTGCTCGGACTCCCGTGCCTGGCCAACAGCTGTCAGGGCGCCCTGATCGGGCACTGAGAGGCGGGTCGTCCCAGGGACAAGACCCCTCGTCAAGACGGTGGCGGCGGCGGATATCCGAGGGATATCCGCCCCGGCAAGGTGCGTTGGCGGCGTCCCACTCCGCCGCGAAGCCGAGCGAGGCAGACTTGACGTCGGCGTCCTGTGCCGACCACGCGTCTCGGAGCGATGATCCCAGGGTGACTACAAGTCTCGTACTCATGGGCGTCTCGGGCGTCGGAAAGTCCACGGTAGGGCGTGCCTTGCATCGCCGGCTCGGCTGGGTGTACGCAGAGGGCGACGACTTCCACTCCCCGGCGAACGTCGCCAAGATGTCGAGCGGGGTGCCGCTCACGGACGACGACCGCTGGCC
>JANWLH010000169.1 GCA_025450915.1 Candidatus Limnocylindrales bacterium
CCGTCACCCTCGGCCAGCACGGGCCGACCCTCGCGGCCAGCGCCTCACCCACGTTGAAGCTCGCCAACATCGTCAGCGGTGGCAGCGCGACTCCGAAGGACTGGCGGCTGAACGCCGGCACGAATGTGGACTCGTTCAGCGGGCTCGGCCCGATCGTCGGCCCAAGCCCGATCGCCGCCGGCGAGGCCTACTCGCTCTTCGAGAGCGACGGGTCGGCCACTGGCTACACCGTCAGCCCATGGGTTTGCACGGGGATCGACCCCAATGGCGGCTCGACGGTGGCGACGGGCGGCAAGGTCACCCTCCAGGCGGGGCAGAGCGCGACCTGCACGATCACCAATGTCGCCACGACCGGCCTGGTCGCACCGACGCCGACTCCGACGCCGAAGCCCACCGCAACACCCGCACCGACATCGACTCCAACCCCGACCGCGACCCCGGTACCGCCCGCGGCACCCGGGCCTCGGCCGTTCCCCGCGCCGGTCACGACGGGTTCGTACAGCGTCCCGGCGAGCATCGACGCAACGGGCAGGACGGACGTCTCGAGCGCCCTGATCAGCTTCATCGCGTCGGTTCCCAACGGGTCGGTCATCAACTTCCCGTCCGGCGGCGTCTATGGCATCACGAAGTCGATCAAGGTGGGCTACGGCCGCCACAACCTGGTCATCGACGGCCACGGCGCAACGATTCGCTATCTCAGCAGCCTGGCCTCGAACGAGAACTACTCGGTCTGGTATGACTTCGGCGGCGGCTCGTACCTGACCTTCGAGAACTTCAACCTCGTCGGCGGCAGCACCAGCCCCGGCGTCTTCTCATCGGGTGGCACCGGTCAACACGGCGTCCTCGTCCAGTCGAACGACGTCGAGGTGGCAGGCAACACGATCAGCGCGGTCTGGGGCGACGCGGTCTTCATCGAGTCGTCGACCAACGTCTGGGTCCACGATAACCACGTGGTTTCGGCCGGCCGCAACGGGCTGGCCATCATCTCGGGGACGAACATCACGGCCGAGCGGAACGCCGTCGACAGGGCCGGCTACACCACCTTCGACATCGAACCGAACACGAGCAGCGAGGCGTCCACCAACGTCGTCCTGCGCAACAACTCGGCCGGGACCTGGACGAACTCGTTCCTGTCCGTCGAGGGCAGCCACACCGGCGCCCCGATCAACGGCGTGACGGTCACCGGCAACACGATCAACGGCGGGACGCTGCTGACCGTGATTGACAACGGCGGGACCAGCCGGATGACCAGCATCACGTTCTCGAACAACAGCTCGGCCGTTCCGGGCTACGGCCCGGTCCTGCGGTTCGCCCACATCGACGGCCTCACCGTCACGGGCAATGTCCAGCCGCTCAGGTCGGGATCACTGGCCAGCATCATCGATTCCACCCGGGTCACCTATCCCTGACGGGGCCTGATCTCCGGGCAGACACAAGGGCCGCCGGGCACACCGGCGGCCCTTTGATGTCCCAACCAGCCGTGTATCTTGGCCGCGATGGCCGAGAGCGAGCCCAACAGCCAGCCCGCGACTCTGCCCCAGCACCTCCCGGATGCCTCGCCGCAGCCGGCACCGGACGCGGCGCCACCACCGTCCCCGGAGACACTCGCCGTGCCCCAATCGGGGCTCGGTGGCCCGGCCGGCGGCTCGCGCCGGGTGGTCGTGATCGGCGCCGGCCTGGCCGGCCTGGTCACGGCCTTCGAGCTCAAGCGCCAGGGCCACCGGGTCATCGTCCTCGAGGCCCAGAACCGGGTCGGCGGCCGGATCCACACCATGCGCGGCTTCGCACCGGGCCTGTATGCCGAAGCCGGCGGCATGCGCATTCCACGAGCCCACGACCTGACCCTCGAGTATTGCCGGCTCTTCGACCTGCCACTGCGGCCGTTCGTCATGAACAATCCGAAGGGCCTCGTCTATCTCAACGGCGAGCGGATGACCATCGAGGCGGCCAATGCCGAGCCGTCGCGGCTGCCCTTCGAGCTGGCCGATCACGAGCGCGGACGGACGGCGGATGACCTCTGGGAATCGGCCATCGGCGACCTGCGGGCAATGGTCGAGCACGAGGGCCAGGCCGCCTGGGCCGAGATCGTCCGGCGCTACGACCAGTTCTCGCTCTACGAGTTCCTGCGCGAGAAGAAGTGGAGCGAGGGCGCGATCGAGTACTACGCGGTCATGAACTTCCTCGAGGCCGACATGCACAACGCGGTCATCGAGATCCTGCGCGAGGACATCGGCAAGGCCTATGTCGACATGCAGGAGATCGCCGGCGGGATGGACCTCCTGCCCAAGGCGTTCTTCGGCGAGCTCCACCGCGAGGTCCGCCTGGGCGCCGAGGTCTTCGCGATCGATCAGCAGCCGGATTCCGTCGTCGTCCACTACAAGACCGAGGCCGGGCGCTATCGGGCGGTCGGCGACTACGCGGTCTGCACGGTGCCGTTCTCGGTCCTGCGCACGATCGAGACCGTCCAGCCGTTCTCCCACGAGAAGCGTCGGGCGATCCGCCAGCTCAACTACCACGCCTCGACCAAGATCGTCTTCCAGGTCCGCGAGCGGATCTGGGAGAAGCACGACGGCATCCTCGGCGGCGCAACGGTCACCGACCTGCCGGTCCGCCGCCTCAACTACCCGACGCCCGATCCGTCGACCGAGCGGGGCATGCTCCTGGCGTCCTACACGTGGGGCCAGGACGCGCTCCAGTGGGGCGCGATGGACGAGGAGACCCGGCTCGAGGAGGCCCTCGACGACGTGGCCCGGATCCACCCCGGGATCCGCGACGTCTACGAGGTCGGCGCGTCACATGCCTGGTACAGCGACCGTTGGGCTCGGGGCGCGTTCGCGATGTTCGCGCCGGAGCAGCAGACCGAGCTCCAGGGGGCGATCGTCCAGCCCGAAGGGCGGGTCCTCTTCGCGGGCGAGCACTGCTCGCTGTACCACGCCTGGATCCAGGGGGCGCTCGAATCGGGCATTCGGGCCGCTCGCCAGATCCACGAGGCGACCGACGTGGCCGAAGGAACCGGCATTCCGGCGACCTGAGGTCCGCGGCCGGTGCGGGCAACGCCGGGTTCTGCCCACTTGGGCATCATTTCTGCCCCCTTGTGAAAACTGGCTCCTGCTACGGTTCGAGGATGCCCGACTTCGATGTCGCGCGGCGAACCGCCGCGGACGAGATTGCCCCACGACTGGAGCCGGCCGCCCGCATCGAAGCCGGCCCGCAGCCGGCGCTGGATGGGCGTTGCCTCGGCCGGCCGCGGCCCGCCTTCTCGCCGCGCCAGGTCATCGCGCTCCAGCGCTCCGCCGGCAATCGGGCCGTTCGAGGGATCGTCCGTCCGGTCGCCCAGCGGGTCGCGATCAAGGACCCGAAGATGACCGAGACGCTCTACAACACGGAGCGTGGGTCGACCGGCAAGGCCACGGCCAAGAAGTTCGAGATGGACCCGGCCTACGAGATGACCCGGACCGGCGATACCGGCGCCGCGGTCACCGTCCGAATCCAGTTCTTGAACCAGACCCGCGACAGCCAGGGCGCCTACAGCGACAAAGCCAAGGAGATCCCGGCCAGTGACGAGCGCCGGGCGTGGGCCAAGGGCGTGGCCGAGGATGCGGCCAAGATCTGGAACGGCCGCCTGACCCTGGTCGGCGAAGGCACCAACCCGGTCACCAAGGCGACAGTCAAGAAACGCCTGCCGCTGACCTTCAACTCGGTCGCCGTCTTTGGCCTGAACGAGCCCTATCACAACCGGGTGATCGTCTATCCGAAGAAGATCGTCGCAGGCTCACCTGGCCAGCCGATCGATGCCGGCAACTGGTACATGAACAAGGGGACCAGCTATGACGGTGACGACAAGCTGATCGCTGCCCACGAGTACGGCCACTTGATCGGGATCCCCGACGAATACAGCCAGAGCAACGAGCAGCTCAATGCGCTGTTCCACCAGGCGGCCCCGGCGAACGCGCCGAGCGCCATGGCCGCCATCGATCGGATCACCGTCGAGCGGATGGTCTTCGCTTCGCTCGCGCAGCGGCTCGTCCGCCAGCTCGACGCGACCATGCCCACGATCAGCCGGGCGTTCCGTGCCCAGCGGACGCTGGTCAAGCAGAAGATGGCGACGGCCGCGGCGGCGGCGGTCAGCTCGGCAGTGATCGTCAACGAGCTGCAGTCCCAGCTGACCGGCGCCTCGACGACGGGGATGGCGGCGAACGTCTCCGATGTCGTGGCCCGCGACACGACTACGAGGTTCAACGAGGTCCTCCAGGCGGGCAAGGGCGTCGAGGCCGGGTTCTCGGCGCGGGCGCTCGCGCATGAGATCCGGATCGGCTACATCAGCGCCCTGCGCACGCTCCGGGGAGGCAACGTCGCGGTGGCGGGCCTCGGCAACGTCTCGATCGGGATCGCTACCTCCGTTCGCAAGTCGGGCATCGGCCAGGGCGCGACTGCCCAGGCGGCAGGGCGCTTCGCGAAGTCCGAAGTCGGGCCGCCGGGCCTGCCCAAGGCCGTCCCCGATTCGTCGCTGGCCGGCCAGATCAGTGCCCTGCCCGGGACCTGGGCGGCGGCCGGCTCGCTGCTGGAAACGGGCGTGACGCCGGAGGCCTTCGCGACGGCGATGCTGGGCATCCTCAAGAGTGCCGCGGCTGCGTCAGCAACGCCGCCACCGCCGGGTGCCCATGCCCGCCCGAAGCTGGCGACCACCCGGGCACTCGAGGACCGAGCGTTGCGGATGGTCTCGAATGCTGCCAGCGGCGCCGCCCGGCAGGTCGCCGCCGACCTCATCGATGCCTCGATCGCGCCGATCATGACAGTCAGCACGGCGGACCTAGGGGCCAGGATGTCGGCCGAGGTCAACCGGGTGATGACCACGCCGCCGGCCGGCATCCCGGCGCTGGGTCCGGCCGATCCGAACATGGCGGCCGTGGCTGCCTCGATGAAGGCGACCCTCGACAAGGAGAAGGCGGCCACGGCGGGCACCGGCCGCGATCCCCTCGGTGCGGGGAACAAGAAGAAGGTCGCCGACCAGGACGTGACCTACGACTACCAGGGCCTGATGGGCAGCACGCCCAAGGACAGCCCGGATGAGAAGGCGCTGCGGCCCGACCAGTTCAATCCGATCGTCGCCCACTTCAACCACGACTTGCTCGCGAGCGGCGAGACCCCGTTCACGGCCGAGGTGAAGTAGTGCGCCGCCTGGCGACCTTCGCCTGGCACACGCCGGCGCCCACGTCCGTCGATGAGGAGCTGGCCCTGTTCGACGACGGCAGCGCGTGGCTCATCGTTCGCGGGCCCCGGACCGGTGCCCCCGCGATCGGGACCTACCGCTTCGAGCCCGTCGAGGCCGACCGGCTCGCCCTGGCGGCGGCCGGCCCGGGGACCGTCGACTTCGATCTGCTCCATCGGCCTGCCAGCGGCGCCCGAGCCGCGCTCATGGCCGTCGCCGACCGTGTCGCGAGCGGGGCCCGGGCGAAGCCCGACGCGGTCGCCACGTTCTACGTCCAAGCGCTCGATTCGCCGGCGTCCGGCTCGCTCGCATTGTCCCTGGCGGTGGTCGCGTCGGGCGTCCGGCCTGTCGAGTTCCGGCTCGATCCAGAAGCCTCGTCCGTCGTCTTCGGCCATGCCGGCCAGACGGTGAGCTGGTCCGACCTTCCCAGCCTGGCCGCCGGGTTCGTCTCGCCCGACGCCGTCGAGCTCGGTGGCGTGCGCCGGACGGCGCGGATCGAGCCCGGAGCGTACGGCGCGATCGCCTTCGACCTGCCAGTCGCAGACGGCGCCAGCGACGTACTGACTCGCCTCGCCGGCTGGCTGTCGTCCGGGCCGCCGGACGAGGACGGGACGGGCCGGTTCGCCGTCTCGACCGACGAGGCTCCGGTCCACGGCTGACGAGGATCGGGCGCGCGCCGTCCTCGCGGCGCTGAACCTCGAGCCGGCGTCGTTGTCCCGGATCGGGCTCGGACTGTCGAGCGAGGCGTGGCTCGTGAGCGACGGCGCGCGACGCTCCGTCCTCCGGCTCGCTCTCGAGGGCCTGAGCTGGCCGAGCACGTACCGAGCGGAGCACGTGATCCTGGCCGCGCTGGCCGCGCACGGCGGGCCGGTGCCCGAGCCGATCTCGGGCAGCTGGGAGATTGCCACCTGGCAAGGCGCCCCATGGTCGCTGACGAGCTACGCCGCCGGTAGTCCACTCCGGGCAAGCTCCCGAGTGTCAGCCGCGCCGGCGATCGGAGCCTTCGTCGAGCTCCTGCGCTCGGTTCCGGTCGACGGCTTTGGCCCGGTCAACGAGCTCGCCTCCCCGCTGCGCGGCGTCGCCGAGGACCCACGCTCAGGTCTCCTCGCCTGGATGGACGGCGATCCCTTCTGGCCATTCGATGGGACCCGCCTGCGCGACCACCCCGCGCTCCACGACCTGCCCGACCTCGCGAGGACGCTCGAGACCCAGGTCGAGCGGATCGAGGCAGCGGCCCACGCTGGGCCAATGGCGTTGGTTCACGCCGATCTTCACGAGGAGAACATCCTCGAGGACGGCCGGCGCCTGGCATTCATCGACTTCGGCGAGGCATTCATCGGCTCGGCCGATTGGGAGCCGGCGACGCTCGACTACTTCATGGGCTGGGAGCTCGCCGACCAGGCGATCGGCGCCGTTGGCTCGAACCCAGGCGGATCAGCGGCCCTGGGCCTGAGCTTCGGCGTCCACCGCTGGCGCCAAGACCGCCGCCTCGGGCTCGACGAGGATGACTACGACGAGTCGTTCCTTCGATCGACCCTGGCCAGATTGGCCGGCCCGGATGTCGATATCGCCGCGATCGATTCGTCAAGGACGTGAAGGGGCTCGCCGAGCCCGGCTGGTGGGAGGTGATCGATGGCCAAGTACCTGGTCCTGATCTACGGGGACGAGCGAGCATGGGCTGAGGCGCCCGCGGCGTGGCACGAGGCCAACTCCCTTCGGCACGAGGCGTTCCATGCCTCGGCCGGTTCGTCGATCCTCGGTGCAAACGAGCTGGAACCGGTGGCCCGGGCGGTCAGCGTCCGTGCGGGCAGGGCCGGCAAGGCGTCAGTCACCGACGGTCCGTTCCTCGAGACCAAGGAGGTTATCGGCGGCTACTACCTGCTCGAGGCCGCGGACCTCTCCGAGGCGGTCAGGCTCGCCTCCGAGCTCCCCGAGGCCAGCGCGCCCCATGGCGGAGTGGAGATCCGGCCCATCGTGCCGCTCGCCTGACGACGGAGGTCAACGGCCGGCCGGGACGCCGCTGAACGCCTCCTCGAGCTCCTGCACATCGATCTTCCTCATCTTCAGCATGGCCTCCATCGCGCGCCGGGCGGCGTCGCGGTCGGGGCTCTGGAGCATCTCCGGCAGACGCTGCGGTACGACCTGCCACGAAACGCCGAAACGGTCCTTCAGCCAGCCGCACACGCTCGGCTCGCCACCGCCGGCGATGAGGGCCTCCCAATAGCGGTCGACCTCGGCCTGGCCGTCGCAGTCGATCGAGAAGGAGATGGCCTCGTTGAACGTGAAGTCCGACCCACCGTTCAGCCCGATGAACGTCTGACCGTCGAGCTCGAACAGCACGGTGATGACCATCCCCTCCGGGCCGCTCGGGGTGTCCGCCGGCGAGCGATCCACGCTCAGGATCCGGCTGTTGGGAAAGATCTTCGTGTAGTGCTTCGCCGCGGCCTCGGCCTCACCGTTGAACCACAGGCAGGGGCTGATCTTCGACATGGTCGGCATGGTTCCACCTCCAAGGGTGTGCTTGGGAACGTGGAACCGAGCGTGGCAGATCGCCGAGTCGTTCTGCCACTGCCGTCGGCGCGACCAGGTTACAAGTGCCTCTCAGCTATCCGAGCCACTTGGGCTGGGTGAGGCTGAACCAGTTGCCCGAGTCGTCGCGGAAGAGCGCCTCGATCCCATACGGCCGTTCGGCCGGTTCCTGGAGGAACGTGACGCCCCTCGCCGAGAGCTCCTCGAAGGTCTTCTGGCAGTCGGCCGTCTCGAACACCCCGCCGCCGAGCGAGCCCTTGGCGACGAGCGCCCGGACCGTTTCCGCGTCCTCCGGGCTGAACATCGGCGGGGCCGGGTAGGCGAGAAGGATGTTCATGTCCTTCTGGTCCTTCGGGCCGACCGTGAGCCAGCGGAAGCCGTCGAGGACGGCGTCATTCCGAAGCTCGAACCCCAGGCTCTCCGTGTAGAAGGTCTTGGCTCGATCCTGGTCGAGCACGAACACGTTCACATGGTTGAGGCGGCTGATCATCGGTGCTCCTTGCGTTGCGGTTCGTGGGTCACCCTAGCCGGGACCGGGTCCGCCGCGCTTCTTCCCGATTGCTGTCCAGCCGGGTGCGGCCGTGTCCACATCAGGACCACGCAGCCGGGGATCGGCGGAGCACCGGTTCGTTTGACCGCTTCGTCGCGGTACTCGCTCGGTGAGCTTCCGACGAGGGCGCGGAAGCGCGTGCTGAACGAGCCGAGGCTGGCGAAGCCGACGAGGAAGCAGATCTCGGTGACCGACAGGTTGGCGGATCGCAGGAGGGTCTTCGCGCGCTCGATCCGGCGCCGGGTTAGGTAGGCCCGGGGCGTCTCGCCGTAGGCAGCCGCGAAGGCGCGGGCGAAGTGAAACCGGGAGTAGCCGGCCTCGCCTGCCAGCGCCTCGAGATCGAGCGACTCCGCGTACTCGCGATCGATGAGGTCGCGAGCGCGTCGCAACGCCGGCAGGAGGAACATCGCGTTCTCGGTCATGCGTTCACGTTGTCCCAGGTCGCTCGATCGAGGATTGCCTCAGGTCTCGAGCTGAAAGTCGAGGATGAGGTAGCCGGACGGAGACGCAACGCTCCTGGTCAGCGCCAGTCGCCTGGGCATGCCCTTGTCGAAGAGCTTGCGCCCGTGCATCTGCACAGCCGGAGCGACGACGAGGCGCAGCTCGTCGACCAGGCCCGCCTCGAGCAGCGACTGGGTCAGGGCGATGCTGCCATGCACCCCGATGTCGCCTCCGGGCCGCTGCTTCAGCTCGTTGATGAACCCGGGCAGATCACCATCGACGACGGTCGTGTGTGCCCAGGCCCGTTCGGGCGTGGTTGCGGTCACGACGAACTTCTCGACGCCATTGATGAAGCTCGCGAACGGCTCGATCGTCGCCGGTGGCCAGAATGCGGACCATTCGTCGTAGGTCCGCCGTCCGAGGAGGACGGTGTCCTGGGCGGCGATCACCCGGCCAAGGTTTGCGTCCATCACGTCGTCCCATTCGGTGATGAACGCGCCCGGGTCCTCGGCCACGCCATCGAGCGAGAGCAGCTCGTAGGCAACCACCTTGCGCACCGCTTCCTCCGCGATCTGGAAACCGCCGGCCCCGGATTGCTCGATCTTACCCCGTAGACTTGCCGCCACCGCCGCGGCCGACCAATTGACGGATCTGGCAACCAGGGGAGATTCAATCCATGTCGCGACTGTCGTCCCGCCCGTCCGCCGGCGCGCTATCCGGACTGGTTCTGGTCGCCCTGCTGGCTGCGGCGTGCGCCGCGAGTTCGACTCCCGCGCCGGCCGGCTCCAGTCCGGCGGCCAGCGCCGCCGAAGCGACCGTCGGCACCCAGCCGTCGAGTCCGCCGTCGGCCCAGGCGAGCAAACCATCGCTTGTCCCGCCGCCCATCGGCATCTTTGTGACCAGCCTCGGACAGGTCCTGGAGGTAGGCAATGGCAGGGTGCTCTATGTCCACGCCGGGGACAGTGCGACGGCCTCGACCTGCCTGGATGCGTGTGCCAGCGCCTGGCCACCGCTGTTCATCGCGGCCGGCACGACGATCGTCGCCCCGCCTGGTGCGAGGGGCCCGTTTGGAAGCATCACCCGCCCGGACGGCCAGGTGCAGCTCACCTACCGAGGCAAGCCCCTCTACTTCTGGCAGAACGACAAGAACTCTGGTGACACCACCGGCCAGGGCATCAACGGCTTTACTGTCGCGACGCCCTAGCCGGGCACGACAAGAGCCCGGCGCCGTTCGACGGAAATTACGAGGTCGCATTCGACGCCATTCGTTCCATTGACGATTGGGGTCGATCAGGCCAGAGTGCCGGCATGAGGGGGAGGCACTTGCCGCTACGCGTCGGGGCGGCGACGCTGATTCTCATCCTCTCCAACACCGCAGGCGTCGCGCGCGCAGACGTTCCGAAGATCGCCACGACCGTGACGGTTACAGCTAGTCCGGACTCCGCCGGGTGGGCGCAGCCTGTCACGCTCACGGCCACGGTCACCCCAATCCCGGATGGAGGCGCGGTCTCCTTCTCGCCTGTTGGTCCGCCTGAGGCGATCGTTCCCATCGACGGAGCCGGGCACGCCAGCGTCACCCGGCCGATTGGTTGTTGCGGCCCGATCGTCGTGGACGCGATCTACCTTGGGACAGCAACCTACGGCGCTTCCCTGGGGACTACAACCGTCACGATCACCGATGATCGAGTGACCCCGGAGCTTCACATTCGGGCGGCGCCCACCTCGGTGACTCGCGGCGACAACGTTGAGTACACCGTCACCATGTCGCCGGCGACAGCGGATGGGTCCATCCGGCTGCAAGGGGACTACCCAACGACCGGGTGGTTCCCGATCGATCCCTCCGGTACGACGGTCATCGACAACCCGGCGACGATCGACGGCACATTCCCGACGACTGCGTGCTACACAGGTAGCCCGACCATCAAACCTGCCTGCGCGGCCGAGACGATTCCGATCGTCGTCCAGTCCATCCCATCGACGACCACGGTCGAGGTCGAGCCGCGGAACATCCACCCGAACGACAGCGTGTCGGTCAATGTCACGGTTGATCCACCCCCGGAACGGGCCACCGACGCCACCGTCGTATTTGGCGAGACGGCTCAATCCGTGCCCGTGACCATCGACACGACCGGTCACGGCACCGTCGCGGTCTCCGCCACGGTCGACCTGTACGGCCGGTTCCGCATCGGGACCAATCATGTGTATGCCAACTTCCCGGAGACGATGCGCAGCGATCCGAGCGCGGGAGAGGCTGACCTCGAGGTCGGGCGCGACCCGGTCGATCTGACGGTCTCCGTTGATGCCGCCGTCCTCCGTGCCGGAGATCCCCTGGTGGTGCGAGCCATCGGCGACCCGGTCGCGTCGGACCCCCGGATCTGGATTGAGCTCCAATTCGGCGGCGTCAACTTCGTGGCCGATGAGGCCGTCCTTTCCCCGGCGGGGACGTTCAGTCGCTCGTATGACACCACCGGGTTTCCTGTGGGCACATACCGGGTCTTGATCTCGACCGCCCAGACGGACCAGACCGATACGGCCACCTCCAGTGCGCCCTTCGCCGTCGTGGAAGACACGGGACCACCGCTGGTCAGTGCGCCGACGTCGGTCCCTGTCGGCTCGGTCGGCGCGACCCTGACGACCCTCCGCACCTCATGGACGGCGACCGACCCGGGAAGCGGAATCGCTGCCGTCGAAGTGCAACGATCTGTTGATGGCGGGGCCTATGTCTCGGTTCCGGTCACGGCGCCCACCAACACCCTCACCGAGACCCTGGCAGACGGTCACTTGTATCAATATCGCGTCCGGGCCACGGATGGTCTCGGCCAGGTGTCGGCCTGGGTAGATGGCCCGTCGATCAGGCCGGATCTCGTCAGCGACGGCGCGTCATCGATCCACTACGCGGGTCGATGGCACACCCAGTCCTACCCGTACTACCTCGGGGCGAAGGATCACTGGTCCAGCGCTGCCGGATCGACGGCCACGATCACGTTCACGGGACGGAGCTTCAGCTGGTTGTCGGCCATCGGCCCGACGCGCGGTCGAGCCGCGATCTACATCGATGGGCAACTGGTAGCGACCGTCAACCTCTACGGGCCGACGTCGCGAAGCAATGCCCTGGTGTTCGCCCGGTCCTGGACGTCCTCGACTTCGCACCGAGTCGTGATTCGGGTCAGCGGGACGGGGTCCCATCCGCGGGTCGATCTCGACGGGTTCCTGATCCTGCACTAAGGCCATTGGCACGGTCGTACGTGGCGGCCCGAATCGGTACCCGTTCCGGCGGAACTGCTGGAGCCGACACTCGGATTTGAACCGAGGACCTGCTGTTTACGAAACAGCTGCTCTACCGCTGAGCTATGTCGGCTTGGGAACGTGCTCAAATCGAGCACCTAACTGGTTCCGGCCGTCGGCCTACCGCAGATCGAGCAACTGACTGCACCTGGGGGTATCATCCCATGGTGACCCGCCAACCACGCCCGAAGCCTAGCACGGACCTCGACACCCTCATTCGGCGGTTCGACCTCGAACTCGACGCCCGCGGACTGAGCCCCAAGACGAGAAAGGCGTACGCGGACGCGA
>JANWLH010000170.1 GCA_025450915.1 Candidatus Limnocylindrales bacterium
GCGGACGGCCGGGCCTGGACCGCCGACCGGATCTTGATCGCCGTGGGTGGTCACGCCGCACGGCTACCGATTCCAAACGCGGAGCTGGCCCTCACGTTCGAGGACTTGCGCCGGCTGAGCCTGTTGCCCGCTCGCGTGTGCGTGATTGGGGCCGCCGACACCGGCTGCCAGCTGGCCTCGATCCTGGCCGATTTCGGCTCTCGGGTCTGGCTCTTGCAGCGCGGCGCCCGGATCCTGCCGCGCGCGGACAAGGACGTGGCGATCGAGCTCGAGGCAGCCTTCCGGGGTCGCGGCATCAATGTCGTCACGAATGCGACGGTCGAGCGCCTCGAGCCACTCAGCCAGGGCGTTCGGGTCGCCTACCGCGTCGGCTCGGTGGCTGAGGCGGTGGCGGTGGACGCAGCCTTCTTCGCGGTCGGCTGGCCCAGCAACGCCGACGCGATCAACCCAACGGCGGCTGGCGTTGCGATCGACCGCGGCTACGTGGTCGTCGACGAATTCCAGCAGACGAGCGTGGCCCACATCTTCGCCGCGGGTGACGTGGACGGCGACAGCATGGTCGTGTCGAGCGCGCTGATCGAGGGTCGCATCGCGGCCGAGAACGCCGTCCTGGGACCAAAGCGCCGGATCGTCCATGAAGTGGTTCCGTCGGGTAGCTTCACGGACCCCGAGTATGGCAGCGTGGGCCTGACCGAGGACGAGATTGGCGGGCGGTTCGCCTATGCCGTCGCGGTGGCCCGCTACGAGGATCTACTTCGTCCGGTGGCCGATGGCCAGCCGGAGGGCTTCTGCAAGCTGATCGTGGAGACAGAAGGGCGCCGGATCGTCGGTGCCCATGTCCTGGGCGAGTACTCGGCTGAGGTCATCCAGGTGGTGGCCGCCTTCATGGCGGCCCGAATGCGGATCGAGGAGGTCGCGGAGCTCCAGTTCGCCTTTCCGACGTTCACGGAGGGCGTCCGCCAGGCGGCCCAGATGCTCGTGCGCCAGCTCGGTATCCGATCGATGCCCCAGCTCTGGAGCAGCCTGAGCTCCTCGTCGGCCTGGACGGTCGAGGCGGATTCGAAGGCGGCCGCCCGATGAAGCCAGGTTCTGTGGCTTAGCGGTTCAGGGTGCCGCCGGCTCCGGCGGCGGGGCTCGATGCAGGAAGCGGTCTGAGCCGGCGGCCCGATTCCGCTCTTGCGCAATTTGGTCGAGGACGCCGCCCCGACACAGCAAATGGGCGACGATTCCGGTCCAACCGGTCTGGTGCGAGGCCCCCAGCCCGGCCCCCGTGTCCCCATGGAAGTACTCATAGAAGAGGAGCAGGTCGTGCCAGTCCGGGTCCTCCTGGAACTTCCTGATCGAGCCGTAGACCGGCCGGTTGCCGTTCTCGTCCTCCAGCCAGATGCCGGCCAGGCGATGAGCCAGGTCGGCAGCCACCCGGCGCAGGCGAACCTGCTTGCCCGACCCGCTCGGATACTCGATTGTGTAGCCGGGCCCGAACCACGCATCCCAGGTCTGGAGCGACTGGATGACCAGGTAGTTCATCGGCATCCACACCGGCCCGCGCCAGTTTGAGTTGCCGCCGAACATTGCCGACGTCGACTCGCCGGGCTCGTATTCGACGCTCGCCGAGACCCCGTCAAGCTCGAGCAGGAACGGCTCGTCGAGATGGCGCCTCGACAGGGCCCGCAGCCCGTGCGGGGACAGGAATCCATCCTCGGCCAGCATCTCCCGAATCAGGAGGCCAAAGCGCGCGGGTGGGACGACGCTGATCAGGCGCGACTCACGGCCCGGCCGGCCGCTGATGAAGCCACCCAGGCGGAGCGTCTCGTCGGACACGTCCAGGCCTTCGAGGAAGCGGGCAAACCGCTTGCCCAGGGCCTGGCCGCGTCGGACGATCTTGAGCGGCACCACCGCCGAGGGCAGGAGCGGGATCAGGCCCACCATCGAGTGGACCTTGATCGGGACGGTCGTTCCGTCTTGGAGCCTGAAGGCATCGTAGAAGAAGCCATCGACGGGATCCCACAAGCCGCTCCGGTTCATGGCCGCCGAGATGCGCACGCCGTGCTCGAGGAACGAGGTCATCAGATCCTCGTAGGCCGGGTCGACCTCGGCCAGGGCCGTCGCGATCCGGAGCATGTTGTTGCAGTACAGGAACATCCAGGCGGTCGCGTCGGATTGCTCGAGCTCGGTCCCCGGCGGGATGTGGGAGCGGTCGAAGGCCCCGATGTTGTCGAGCCCGAGGAACCCTCCCGAGTAGAGGTTGTTGCCTTCCTTGTCCTCGCGATTGAGCCACCAGGTGAAGTTCATCAGGAGCTTGTGGAAGATTCGCTTGAGGAAGTCCATGTCCCGCCGGCCGTCGATGTCCCAGACGAGCAGGGCCGCGGCCGCGTGGACCGGTGGGTTGACGTCGTCGAACGACCATTCGTAGGCCGGCAAGGCTCCATTGGGATGCTGGAACCATTCGCGGCAGAGGACCAGCAGCTGGTACTTCGCGAAGGCCGGGTCGATATGGGCCAGCGTGACGCAGTGGAAGGCGAGGTCCCAGGCCGCGAACCACGGGTATTCCCACGGATCGGGCATCGACAGGATGTCGGCCGCGTCGACATGCCGCCAGTTGGCGTTCCGGCGGCGGCGCGGCCTGGCCCGCGTCGCCATCGAGCCAGCGGCCGACGTCGTAGCCGTAGTACTGCTTGCTCCAGAGCATCCCGGCGAAGGCCTGGCGCATGACCAGCGACTCCTCGTCGGTCCCGCCCGGCCGGCGGAGATCCTCGTAGAACTCGTCCGCCTCGGCTTCTCGCTGGCGCATGATCGTCTCGAAGCGCCTGCCCAGTGGGCCGTCCGCGCGGGCCGTTGGGGCGGCGCCCGGTTTGCGGAGCTCAGCCGGCGTCGTCCGTGGGGTCTTCGTCAGGCGGAGCCTGAGCTCGGCCGACTGGCCGGCGCCCACCCTCAGCTCGTACCACGCGGCGGCCTTCGTCCCGGTCCGGGCCGGGTTCACGGTGGGGCTGCCACTCACGACGTGATCGTTGATGCCGTCCTTCGGGTAGGTCGTCGTGGGCTCGGTGCCGAAGACCCGCGGGCCGTTCGTCTCGTTCTCGCAGAAGAGCAGCTCCGGCCTGCTCCCGTCGGGCGCCGGGCCGACGTTCAGGGTGTAGTCGCCGAGCAGGTCGTGGCTCGCCAGGACCGTCGCTCCGTCCGCGCCAGCCTGGAGGGCCGGCCGCTCGACTGACGAATCGAACGCCCACTCGTTGCGGAACCACAAATGGGGCAGCACGTGGAGGGTGGCCTCTTCGGCTCCGCGATTGCGGACGACCACCCGCATCAGGATGTCGGTCGGGCTGGCCTTCGCGTAGTGGACCTCGACGATCCAGTAGCGGTCGTCGTCGAAGATGCCGGTGTCGATCAGCTCGTACTCCGGCTCGAGCTTGGAGCGACGTCCGTTCTCCCGGATGAGGTCCTCGTATGGATAGGCCGCCTGGGGGTAGTGGTAGCGCCACTGGAGCCAGGCGCTGCTGGGCAACGCATCGAGAAACCACCAGTACTCCTTGACGTCCTCGCCGTGATTCCCCTCGGCGTTGGTCAGCCCAAACATCCGTTCCTTGAGGATGGGGTCCTTGCCGTTCCATAGGGCCAGGCCGAGGCACAGCCGATTGAAGACGTCCGAGATGCCGGCCATCCCGTCCTCGTTCCAGCGGTACGCCCGCGAACGAGCGTGATCGTGCGGGAAGGAGGCCCACGCATCGCCGTTTGCGCTGTAGTCCTCGCGGACCCCGGCCCAGGCACGCTCGCTCAGGTATGGCCCCCACCGATACCAGGGGCTCGCCGCAGCCCAGCCCTCTTCCGGGCGGCCGGCATCGGCCATCCGCTTCCGTTCGGCGCCGACGCTCAATCGCTCCTCCTTGCGAACGATCTTAGGCTGGTACGGGCGCGTTTCCCCTGGATGAACGATCCATTCCGTCTCTTTCGCCCGGCCAGGATCATGCGGCGCCGAAATAGGTCGAGTTGGCCGGCGCCCATTCGTTGACCAACCGGGGACCTGCTGACAACGAGGATTGGAGCGACACGTGGCGAAGTACCTGGTCTTGATCTACGGAAACGAGCAAATCTGGACCGACCAGCCACCGGCCTGGCAGAAGGCCAATGCGGCTCGCCACGCGGCTCTCATCGCCTCGGCGGGGCCGGCCGTCCTGGGGGTCGATGAGCTCGAGCCAACGGCCCGTGCGGTGAGCATTCGGCGTGGGCCGAAGGGCAAGGCGTCGGTCACGGACGGGCCGTTCCAGGAGACGAAGGAGATCGTGGGCGGCTACTACCTGCTCGAAGCCCCGGATCTCGACGAGGCAATCCGCCTAGCCAGCCAGATCCCCGAAGCGACCGACAGCCATGGCGGCGTCGAGATCCGGCCGATCGTGGGCAACGCCTGACGAACCGGGTTAATGGGTCGTGATCAGGAGGACGAGCGACAGGATCGTGATCACCGCCACCAACAGGGTCGGGACCACGATGCGCATCGTGATCGGTCGCACCCGGCTGCCCCCGAACCGCGTTCGGTAGTCGGCATCGAGGGCGAGCATATCGGCCATGGTCCGGATGGGCCTGGGCGCCCCATGCACCTGCTTGATCCGCTCCAGACCCGAGCGATGGACCCCGACGGCGTCGGCGAGGGTGGTGGCCACGATCCGGACCTGGAGGCCCTGCCGATCGGACGGCTGGCCCCGAGGATGCAGCGTTGCCAGCCAGGTGCCGTCGTGCCAGGCGGAGTAGATCCCGGTGAGCCCGCCCGTCGCCGGGGCGTCGACGAGGATGGCATACGACTCGGCGTCGGCGGCCGCGACGATCCAGCCAAAGCGCTCGCCGACCGGGAGCACCAGCCGAGTCTCGCCCAGGCGCTGGTAGCCCAACGGTGCCAGAAGCGCCACGCGATCCCGAATGCCGACCGGCTGGATGGGCGTTCGACCGGCCGCATCTTCCTGACGCCGCTGACCGGTGCCGGCGTAGATCCGCCAGCTTCGAATCGCGCCCGGGGCCAGCCGAATCAGCAACAGCCCGGAGCAGATGAACACCACCAGCGCGATCAATCGTTCCATCGTGTCCTCGTTCGGTGATGCTCCGCCGAAGTCATGATCGGCGTCCGGGCAGCTAAAGGTCGATCATGAACCCGTGGACGATCGCGAGGACGACTCCGAGCTGGCGCCGACCACGGCTCTCCGGCCGCGGATGCGCGGCCGGTCGCTGCCCGTTCCGCCCCTGATCCCAAGTGTCGTGATCGTGAGCCTGGTCCTCGGCCTGATCGCCGGCCTCGGACTCGCCGCCCGGCCCGGGCCGTCGCCGGCTCCATCGGCGGTGGCCCTGGCCGGGTCACCGCCGCCCTCTGCGGCCCCCACCGAAAACGGGCCAGACCCGACACCGTTGATCCTCCCGCCGGTCGGTGGGCTCAGCCTGGCCCAGGCGACAGCGAACCTGGTGGCAGCCCTCGGCGCCACCTCGCCCTCGGGCGTGATCTCCGCCCGGATCGCCCGCTTCGGCGATGTCGCGAGCGGTGCCTTGCCGGCCGACCGCTGGGTCTGGGCGTTCGTCGTCCGGGGCATCGTCGATCCAGTCTCGTGTGGCCCCGCCGGGCCGTCCCCGCAGGCGTGCGACCCGCCGGCCCCGAGTGAGCTCGCGGTCTTCGACTACCGCACCGGCGAGTTCATCGAAGACCGGCTCCCCGCCTACCCCTGACCGGATCGAGCCTCATCGGCCGGCCCTGATCCCTCGGATCTCGGCAATGAAATCGCTGCTGCGCCAGAGATTCACGATCAGGGCCACGAGGCCCACGACCAGGGCGAACACACTCAGCGAACCCTGCGGCAGCCAGTAGACGTCCTTGAGGAAGACAACCAGGGCGAACTCGTCGAGGACGAGCGCGGCGCCGAGGCCGAACAGGGCCGCCCGCGGCAGCCGGAAGACCTCGTCGAGGGACAGCATCCCGGCCAGGAGCAGGGCCAGGATCCCAAAGACGACGTGGTGGACGTGGGTTGCGCCGATGACGATGTCGTCGCCGCCGCCCGTGTGAGTTGCCGTCGTGAAGATCCGGACGACGACCAGGGTGCTGAGGTACACGACGGTAGCGAGCAGCGAGGCCTCGACCGGCCTGCCCCGTAAGTGGCGGGCGTAGGCGGTCCTGACTCGCTCGAGTGAGCCGCCCGATGTCGCGCTGGTATCGGGAGTCGTTGCCACGTTCGCGAGTGTCCCGCGATGGAGCTCACGCGCCGCTCCGCGACCGGGCCGATTCCGTGACAGGCGCGTTGCGAATCCGTCTTCCGCCGGGCCGCCGGGACCCGTGTACGCTGCAGCGATGCCGGGTCTCCATCTCGTGCTCGGGCCGCTCCTCCGGCACGTGGGCGCCCGCGACGCCACGATCTGGGTCGAGACCGATGGTCCAGGCGGGGTCGAAGTCCGCTGCGGGGTCCCTGTCCGCGGCCTCGCCGACGTTCCAGATTGCCGGACACCACTACGCCCTGGTCGTGCTCGACGGCCTCGACCCCGGCGCGATCGCCCCGTATGAGGTCCGCCTCGACGGCGTGCTCGTCTGGCCCCAGCCCGACTCGGACTATCCGCCGAGCCTGATCCGGACGTTCTCGCC